>DASRJH010000293.1:0-2401 GCA_035649575.1 Planctomycetota bacterium | reverse complement strand
GATCACGGAGCGGCACCACCACCTCGTCTGCGAGGCCTGCGGCCGGCTCGTGGACATAGACGACGCGGCCGTGCCGACGCTGCGCCTGCCGGAAACGCGCGGCACCGGCTTTCGCGTCACGGACTACTCGGTGAGCTTCCTCGGGCTGTGCAACAGCTGCGCCCGCGGGAAGCGCTGAATCGAAGCAAACGTCGTAAGACAGGGGAGACGACCGATGGCCAAGGACCTGAAGAACACGAAGACGCACAACAACCTCAAGGACGCGTTCGCCGGCGAGTCGCAGGCGAACCGGCGCTATCTGTATTTCGCGAAGGTCGCGGACATCGAGGGCTATCCCGAGATCGCCGGCAACTTCCGCGAGACGGCCGACGGCGAGACCGGCCACGCGCACGGCCACCTCGACTACCTGAAGCAGGTGGGCGACCCGGCGACGGGGCTGCCGCTCGGCGACACCGCCACGAACCTCAAGGCTTCCGTCGCGGGCGAGACCCACGAGTACACCGATATGTACCCGGGCATGGCGAAGGCCGCGCGCGAGGAGGGCTTCGCGGAGATCGCCGACTGGTTCGAGACGCTCGCCAAGGCCGAGAAGTCGCACGCCGGCCGCTTCCAGAAGCTGCTCGACAGCATCAGCTAGGCCGCGCTCGGCCTCGCGCCACGGGCGGCCCCGTCCGGTGCCCCCCGTGGCGACTCTCCAGCCGTGGTGTGTCGCACGCTTCGAATTCCATGAGCAACACTCCCTACAAGCCGATCTCGTACCAGCCGACCGAGGGGATGTCGTACGACCCCGAGGAGCCGAAGTACTGGGACGCGCGCGCGCTCCAGCAGGAGGTCACGCGCGGCTTCGAGCTGTGCCACGGCTGCCGGATGTGCTTCAAGTACTGCGACAGCTTCCCGACGCTCTTCGACCTGATCGACAAGAAGCACGACGGCGACGTCACGCGGCTCGACGGCGCCGAGACCGACCGCGTGATGGACGCGTGCTTCCAGTGCAAGCTGTGCGAGGTGCAGTGCCCGTACACGCCGCGCGAGGGGCACGAGTTCCAGTTCGACTTCCCGAAGCTCGTCCACCGCTACAAGGCGCAGCGCGCGAAAGCGCGCGGGATCCCCTTGCGCGAGCGGGTGCTGGCCGACCCGGACGCCGCGGGCCGCATGGCGCGCGCCAGCCTGGGTATCGCCAACGTGATGAACCGCTCGGCGCTGCACCGCGCGTTCATGCAGGCCGCGCTCGGGATCCACAAGGACAAGCTGCTGCCGGAGTTCGCCAGCACCACCTTCGAGCGCTGGGCCGAGGCGAGCGGCCGCATTGTCGCGCAGCCCGACGGCCACGAGGCCGTGCTGTTCCCGACCTGCTACGTGCAGAACAACGAGCCGCAGATCGGCCGCGACACCCTCGAGGTCCTCGACCGCAACCAGGTGAGGACCGCCTGCGTGAAGGGGCTCCAGTGCTGCGGCATGCCGGCCTGGGAGTCGGGCGACCTCGACTCGCTCCGGCGCCAGGCGGCAGGCAACCTGGAGCGCCTTTCGCCGTTCCTGGCGCAGGGCGCCAAGGTGGTGGCGATCAACCCGACCTGCGCGATGGTGATGCGCAACGAGTACAAGGAGCTGCTGCCCGAGGCGCAGCGGCCGCTCGCGCGAAAGCTCGCGGTGGCCGTGCGGGATCCGTCGGAGCTGCTGTGGGAGATCCGCAACGAGCCGCGCTTCAACACCGACTTCAAGTCGACGCCGGGCGTCGCGGTCGCGTACCACGCGCCCTGCCACCTGCGCGCGCAGCGGGTGGGCTTCAAGGGCCGCGACCTGCTGCGCAAGATCCCGGGCGTGCAGCCGAAGATCACGATGGAATGCTGCGGCCACGACGGCACGCACGCCATGAAGGTGGAAGGGTTCGAGGCGAGCATCAAGGTCGGACAGAAGGCGTTCGCGGGCATGAAGGACGCGGCGGCCGAGGTGTGGGCCACCGACTGCCCGCTCGCGGCGCTGCAGTTCCAGCAGCACGCGGGCAAGAAGCCGATGCACCCGATGTCGATCCTGGCGCGGGCGTACCGCGCCGACGGCTTCGAGACGAAGCTCGAAGAGAAGCCAAAGGCTGCGGCGGCCGTGCCCACGAACGCGGCCGAGAAGGGCGAAAAGGGCGAGGAGCGATGAAGACAGTCGCGCGCGACGAGATCCTGGACTTCGTGACCTACGAGGAGCGGCGCGGGCCGATTCGCGAGGCGGCGATGCGCGCGAAAGCCGAGCGTCGCGTCCACGTCGGCCCGCACCTGACTTTCCTGTTCGAGAATCACGAGACGATGCGCTACCAGGTGCTCGAGATGGTCCGCACCGAGCGGATGGTCAAGGACGCCGACATCCGCCACGAGGTCGACACCTACAACGAGCTGCTTGGCGCGCGCGGCGAGCT
>DASRJH010000292.1:0-2271 GCA_035649575.1 Planctomycetota bacterium | reverse complement strand
GCGGACGCTGTGTCCGGCCTGGCAGCTTTGCGCCGCCGGCCGGGCCCGCGGCTCGTCGTCGGTTCGTTCTACCTCGCCGGTCGAGTCCGGGAGCTCGTCGGCATCGAGACCAAGCCTTGTCGAACCGCGAAATGAGTCAACATCCTGAACAATCGGGTTCTGTTGCCACTCCGGTGTTCGTCGAGGACCTGTTCCTGACGGAGATGTTCCTGATCAAGGGACGGCTGCTCAACAAGCAGAAGCGCCTGACGAACCTGCTCGAGGACTACGTGCACACGTTCCTCTCGGTTCGCGATGCGACGCTCGTGTCGTTGCGCAGCAAGGAAGTGATCCGCACACCCAGCGTGATGGTCAACGTGGATCGGGTGATCCTCGCGCACGAGCTCGTCGACGTGGCCGGGGACGAGGGCATGCGGCGTCTTGCCGCGAACGAGAAGAGCGCCACGATCCGCGCGTTCTACAGCGGAGTGACGCAGTTCGAGGTCTCGGGCCAGATCGAACCGGCTGCCTACGAGTCGCACGGGCCGAGGGCAGCCAAGTACTTCATCATGCAGAAACCCGTGGTGCGCGGGCTCGATCTGGGGCACCCTGAAATGGCACTGCTGAAGAGTCTGGACTACGCGATCGTGCGGTCGGACCGCATGGCGTACATCTACGACTTCAGTTAGTTCCGATGGTGTCATGCCCGAGCGGAGATCCCTGAGTGCTCGGAGTCCATTCCTGATCCCGCTCGAAGACGGGCCTGTCGCCGCTTCCGTCGATCGACTCGCAGCGGTGCTGACGGCCGGAGCCGCGATGGCCGGCGTCGTGATGTTGTGGCGCGTCGATCCCGATGCCCGCGGCCATGGCACCCACGAGCAGTTCGGCATGGACCCGTGCAGCTGGCCGATCGCGTACGGGTTCCCGTGTCCGACCTGCGGCTGTACGACGGCGGCATGCCATCTCGTGCACGGGAACGTGCTGCAGGCGTTCGTCACGCAGCCGTTCGGAATGCTCGCGGCCGGCGCCGGAGTGCTGCTCGGGGCGCACGCTCTGTGGTGTCTCGCGCGCAGGCGATCGTTCGTCGACTTGTTGGTGCGCTTGCCGTTCTGGCGCATCGTTGCGGCTGCCACAGCACTGCTGTTGCTCGCGTGGGGCTACAAGTGCCTGGTCTGGCAACCGTAGGGTGCGTTCCGCGGCGCCACACCTACCGCCGCCGCCGCGGCCGCCGCCGCGCCCCGCCTCGCGGTTGCTCCTTCGCTGCCTGGCTCTCGGGCCGCTCCGAGGCGAGGGCCTGCAGCAGCATCGTCAGATACGACCGCAACCGACTCTCGGAGATCTCGCCGCGGGCGACGGCTGCCTGGACCGCGCAATCCTGCTGGCCGTCGTGCAAGCAGCTCCGGTAGGCGCACCGCGGCAGCAGTGCTCCGATCTCCGCGAACAGGAACTGCAGCTCCTGCGAGCCCACGCAGAACAGGTGGAAGTTCCGCACGCCCGGCGTGTCGAGCACGTGACCGCCCCCGGGCAGCGGCAGCAGTTCCGTGTGCGTCGTCGTGTGCCGCCCCTGCCGGATGTGGTTCAGGTCGCCCGTGCGCAGCTTCAGACCAGGCACCACGGCATTGAGCAGCGAGGACTTGCCGGCGCCCGACAAGCCGACGACCACCGTGCGGTTTTCGTGCAGCAGCTGCGCGACCTCGCGCAACGGGCCTCCCGTCTCGCTCCCGGCCATCGTCGACGTGCCGAGCACGCGCACGAGCGCGCGCCCATACACGGCGGCCCACTTCACCGCTGCCTCGGCGTCGAGATCGACCTTCGTCAGCACGAGGGTCGCGGAAATCTGCTCGCGTGCTGCCGCGGCCAGGACCGCATCCACGAGCTCGGGCTGGAACGGCGGCGATGCGACGCTGGCGACGACGAGCACTTGGGTGATGTTCGCTGCGATCACCTGCGCGCGTTCTTCGCCTTCGCTCGCGGTGCGCCGGTGCAGCTGCGAGGTGCGCGGCAACATGGCGTCGATCGCCCTGCCCGTCACGTCGAGCACGACGCGGTCGCCGACCGTCAGCGGTTGCTTCTCGTGCGATTTCGCCTCGAACAGCTTGCCCGCGAGCGGCAGCTGCCGGCGCTCGCCATCGACCTCGACATGGCAGACCTTGGCGTCGATGCGTAGAACGAGGCCTTGCTGCGATGATGGTTGCATCCGGAACGAGATGTGTTGGAAGGCTGGCACCGAGCCCGACGGGGGCGCTGCATCTCGGCAACGCCCGCACGTTCCTGTTGGCGTGGCTTTCGATC
>DASRJH010000291.1:0-18409 GCA_035649575.1 Planctomycetota bacterium | reverse complement strand
GCTCGCCCTCGCGCTCGATCTCGAACGTGAAGCGGTTGTCGCGCCCGAGCTCGTTGCGGCCGCGCCCACCGTCGAGGAACCACAGCGCCACGGGGCCCGTGTTCGTCAGCAGAAAACGCATCGGCAGGTGCTCGGCGCCGGCGCTCGGTTCCCCGACCGGCTCGAGCTGGCCCGTGAGCTCGCCGCGCCACGCCTCTCGGTCCTGCGCGGGGATGCCGAGCCCTGAGGCCACGGCGCGCGCCTGCTGCGCTGTCGCGCGGAAGGTGACGTTGCTGCCGCCGTCGTGGCTGCCGAACGAGCTGCCCGTGAGGCGCAGATCCGCGAGCGCCAGCACGATCGTGTGTGGTCGACCCGATTCGATCGGCGTCTTCGTCGCGAGCGTGACGTTGAACTGCGCATTCGCGTCGTCGATCGCGAGCACGTTCGCGTCGTGGAAGGCGGTCTCGGTCTCGTCGACGAGCAGGCGCACGGAGGCGGGCACGGGCGCAATCGGGGCCGCGGGTCCCGCGCAGGAACCCGGCAGGAGGAACAGCAGGACAGAAGGGATCTTCATGGTGAGCCTGAAGACGATCGGGCGGTGGATCGGCTTCGACCTCGTGCGCAACTGTGCTGCGCTGGCCGGGACTGGTCCCCCAGCAGACCTGGCAGCGTCGTCCTGGTCACGGCCGATGCCGCCGCGGCGTGGCAGAAGTACCGGGTGCATGGCCCCACCAGGTCGAAACTGCGCGACAGCATTCTTTTCTCGACGGGCGCGTGCATCGGCGCTCCGTGGGTGAGGCGCAGCAGGTGCAGCTGACCGCCTTCTTGCTGCGGCTAGGAGACTGAGGCCGCACCGACCCTTGCGTCCCATCGCAGCGAGCGCTCGTGCTGCGGGCCGCAAGTGACCGGGCGACGTGCCGGTTGTCAGCCCGCCAGCGGCCCACTACCCTCCACGGCCCGTTTGCAAGGAACCACAACACCATGCCACGCACACTGATTCTCTCACTCTTGTTCTCCTCGTCGCTCTGCGCGCAGAGCGCCTACTGCGTCGACACCAACCTCGACATCCTCTACAGCCTCGATCTGAACACCGGAGCCGTCACCCAGATCGGCAGCACACTGAGCGGCGGCATCATGGGGACGCCGGCCGACCTCTGCTGGAAAGACGACACGAGCCAGATGTGGACGATCGATCTCGCGGGCGGTGAAGCCGGCACGATCGATCCGACGACCGGGTTGTTCACGACCGTGTGGAACACGGGTGTCAGCGGGTGGCAGGCGATGGCGTGGGATCACACGACCTCACAGTTCTTCTGCCACAACCAGAACGGCCAGCTCCACCGGCTCGATCCTCTGACCGGGGTTCTCACGCTCGTGGGCACGATCGCGGGTGCTCTGATCACCGGGATGGACGTCGACGCAACGGGGCGGCTGTGGGCCCTCAACTTCAGCGGATCGCTCACCGAGCTCGACAAGAACACGGGCTTGGCGTTGGGACCGCCGATCCCGACGACGGTCATCAACTTCCAGAGCCTGTCGATCAACCCCGCTGGAGTGTGGTACGGGATCAGCACACTGACCGACTCGCTCTACACGATCGACCCGAGTACGGGCACCTGCACTCTGGTCGGACCCAACACCGGCACGCAATTCGTGAAGGGCATGGTGATCGCGGCTTCCCCCGCGCCCGGCTTCGCAACCAATCAGACGCTCGGATTCGGCTGCGGCAAGCAGAGCGCGTCGTTCTACGAGAGCTTCGGGGCAGCCACGGGCTTCGACCTCGACAACTCGGTGCTGACGATGCTCCCTGCCGGCGGTGGCGCGTACATCGTGCTCAACAGCATCGGCGCCTTCCTGCCCGTCGGCACGATCGCCACGCCAATTTCGCTGGCGCTGACCGATGACTCCGAAGTCGTGCAGACGTTCACGACCGGCACCTTCCCCGGCGCCACGTCGTTCAACATCTGCTCGAACGGCTACGTGTCGATCGGCAGCAACGGCACTTCCTTCACTCCCGACGTCCCTGGGTTCCTGAACGCGACGAACACCGCGTGGCGCAGCTGGCACGACTTCAACCCCGCGATCCCGGGCAGCGGTCAGGTCAAATACGAGGAGAGCGCCGGGGCGATCGTCGTGACCTGGGATGGCGTCTGGGACTTTGGCGGCGCCTCGGCGGCGAACGCCAACACGTTGCAGATGCAGTTCTATCCGAGCGGTCAGGTCACGTTCGCGTGGGGCACGATGTCGCACCTCGGCAACGGCCACCTCGTCGGCTACTCGCCGGGTGGCAACAGCCTCGACCCGGGCAACACTGATCTGTCCGCGCTCGGCGCCGGCGTCATCACGCTCACCGGCGCGGACGTCGCGCCACTCCAGCTCACCGCGGCGACGCGGCCGGTTCTCGGCACGAGTTGGAATCTGACCACGGGCAGCGTCCCGGCCACGGGCGTCATCGGCCTCGACATCTTCGGCGTCGCGGACCCCGGCGTCCTCGACCTGGCCTTCCTCGGGATGCCCGGCTGCCAACTGCGCACGACCCTCGACGTGATGAATGCCTGGATCGTCGGCGGTCCGACGCACAACTACAGCTTCGCCGTGCCGGCGCTGCCCTTGAGCCTGGTCGGCTTCCAGCTGTTCACGCAGTCCCTCGTGTTCCAGGTGCCGCCCGTGAATCCGTTCGGCGCGATCACGAGCAACGGCATCAAGGGCACGCTCGGCGACACGTAGTCGCGGCAGTGCGGTAGGAGAGAGCCTTGCCACGGCACGAACGGGCTCGCGCGAGCAAGCCCGTTCGTCTCGCTCCATTGACGAGCGTGTGGGCACGTCGCCGCCGTGCGCGATCGCGCGGGTTGTCAGCTCGCGAGCGGCCCTCTAGCCTTCACGGTCACCAGGAGCCGAACCACCAACATGACACGCACTCTGTTCCTCTCGCTGTTGTTCTCCTCGTCGCTCTGCGCGCAGAACGCCTACTGCGTCGATACCAATATCGACATCCTCTACAGCCTCAATCTGAACACCGGGGCAGTGACGGCAATCGGCAGCACCCTGAGCGGGGGCATCATGGCAACGCCGGCCGACCTCTGCTGGCGTGACGACACGAACGAGATCTGGACGATCGATCTCTCGGGCGGCGAAGCCGGCACGATCGATCCGGCGACCGGGTTGTTCACCACCGTGTGGAACACGGGTGTCAGCGGGTGGCAGGCAATGGCCTGGGATCACACGACGAAACAGTTCTACTGCCACAACCAGAGCGACCAGCTCCACCGGCTCGATCCTGCGACCGGGATTCTCACGCTCGTCGGCACACTCGCGTCCACGACGCCTCTGGTCACCGCGATCGAGATCGACTCGACCGGGCGGCTCTGGGCGTTCGACTTCGCCGGATCGCTGTTCGAGATCGACAAGAACACGGGCCTCGCGTTGCCGCCGACCATTTCGACGTCGCCGATCAACAACATCCAGGGCGTGGCCATCGACGCGCAGGGCCGGTGGTTCGGGATCAGCACGGCGACCGACTCGCTCTACTCGATCGATCCGACGACCGGTGTCCACACCCTGATCGGACCCAACACGGGTACGAATTTCGTGAAGGGCATGGTGATCACGGGTTCCGCCGTGCAGCGCGGCGGCATCGCGTGCCCGGACGGCGGCGGGATCTCGCGGCGCATGACCTGGAGCGGCAGCTCGGCCGCCGGCCAGATCCTCAACCTCGGCTGCGATCAGGGGCCGGTCCCGTCGATCAACCTGATCATCTACGGCGTGACGGCGTTCCCGCAGCCGCTCGACCTGTTCATCCTCGGCGCCCCGGGATGCCTGCTCTACCAGAGCGCGGACGTGATCGCGGGCGGACTCCCGACCGGCGTGGAGCTGGCGTTCCCGATCCCGAGTTCCCCCGGAGTCGTCGGGTTCTCGGTGTTCAGTCAGGCCCTGATCTTCGACAACTCGGCGACCCCTGTTCCGTTGGGGCTCGTGCTCTCCGACAACGTCAAGTTCACCGTGACGCTCTGAACTTTGTTGCCCGCCTGCGGCGGGCACAAAGCAGAGACATCTCTCTGCCGCAACGCGGGGATGCAACAGCGGCGAAACACGTAGCCAGCCCCGCGGCGGCGTCCTGGGAGGTGGCTGCGGGCTCGCGCGAGCCCGTGCAGTACTCTGCTCACTTCATCGAGTCGCGAACGGAGTGGAGGACCGCGTCGTCGTTGTCGACGCGGATGAGTCCCTCGCGTGGATGCTCGATGTCCATGATCACGAAGAACGTCACCGCGATGACCCCGGAGTAGATCACGGCGTGCAGGCGGTGGCGGCCCTTCATGCCGGCCAGCGTGTGGCCGAGCAGCAACCCGCTGACCCACGTCAGCCCGATGATCATGCCATAGATCGTCATCGGCGGGTGCAGCTCGTGCACGGCGACGCGCGTCGCCGCGAGGTCGAACATCGAGTTCAAGGCCGGCAGCAGCAGCATCGCGCACGATGGCTGCGACGAGGCGATGGATCCGGCTCGTGCCTCCGCCCAGATCTCGCCTTGGAGTGCTGTCGCGCGCGCGTTCGCGGCGCGGCCCTCCGGCGACGACGCGAGCTGCGTGTGGGTCTCGAGGCGCGTGTCCAGGTAGCGGCGGAAGCGGTCGCGCAACGCAGGCTGTATCTGTCCGGGCAGCAGGTCGAGCCGCAAGTACGCGGTGCCGATCGCGTTCGCCTCGTCGATGACTAGCGTGCGGCGCCCGTTGAACCGTTCCGTCGCGCCCGCGAACGTGAACGCAATGAGCAGCCCGAGCAGCGCGTAGACGGCGCCATGCACCGAGTTCACGGACGTGCCATCCTCTTCGGCCACCTGCAGGCGGCGCCGCGCGTGGTGGAAGCCGACCCGGATCATGACGATCGTGCCGAGAAACAACCCGCCGGTCACGGCCAGGTTGAGCAGAACGAATCCCATGCGCGCATTGAAACATGCAGCGCGAGCCGGAGCGAACGCGTTCACGCGCGCCTCGGTCGTTCGCGGTGTCCGAGCCGAGTAGATTCCGCACCGCGTGACGAGCCCCGATTCCACGGCACAGGTTGCCCCGAGATCGCGCGGGGCTGTCGCCGAGCACCGCTCGAGCTGCGCGCACGCGCATCGAGGAGACAGGTCCCCCGCCTACTTGACGACTTCGTCGACGAGCTGTTCGGCGAGCTTGGCCGGGTTGTCCTTCGGTTCGTAGTTGCACGCCAATGCGACGACCACGTCGCGATCGAGCAGGCGGAAGTACTGCGTGACGACGCCGAGCACGCCGCCGCTGTGTTCGGCGCGCTTGCCGTGCGGCGTCTGGTGCATGACCCAGCCAAGCGCGTAGTCGTCCACGCAGGGCGTGTAGAGCTCCTCGAGCGCCTTCTTCGACAGCAGCTTGCCGCCGCGCAGCGCGCGGTCCCACGCGAGCATGTCGCGTGTCGTCGCGACGACTCCTCCACAACCGCGGTAGCCCCACGTGAGCTCGTTGCCATACGCGAACCGGAACTCCTTCGGCCGGTCCGCGAAGCCCGCGCCGCGCGCGACCTTCGGCACGCGTTCGAGGTCGAGCTCGGACCAGCCGATGAAGCACGCGTCCTTGACGCCGAAGGGCCGGAACAGCTCCTCGATGCAGAACTGCTCGAACGTCTTGTCCGTCAGCTTCTCGACGAGCGCCGCCGCCATCGCATACCCGGAGTTCGAGTAGACGAACTTCTCGCCGGGCTTGCTCGTCATCGGCAGACCGAGCACGAGGTCCTCGAACGAGGTGCGCACCTTGGCGTCGAACTTCCACTCGCCTTTGAACCCGGCCTCGATCCCCGACGTGTGATTCAGCAGGTGGCGGATCGTGACGCCCTTCTTGTCGGCCGACGCTTTGGGCCAGAACTTGCGCAGCTCGTCGTCGAGCTTGACCTTCTTCTTGTCCTGCAGTCGCAGCAGCGCTGCCGCCGTGAACTGCTTGCTGACGGAGGCCCAGTCCCACAGCGCGTCGATGCGCATCGGCTGCTTCTTCTCGGCGTCGTGGAAGCCGTAGCCCTTCTCGAGCACGATCTTGCTGTCCTTCGCGACGAGCACGGAGCCCGAGAAACCGCCGGTGGCTGCATCGAACTTCTGCACGATCGCGTCGAGCGCCTCGCCAGCAGCGCCTGCGATCGTCGCGTCGGCGTCCTTGCCGGAAGGCTTCGGCTTCTGGGCCTCGAGCGGGTGACAGAGTACGAACGCGAGCGAAAGGACACGAAGCAGCATGGGCCGCAGTGTCGCGAGACACGATCGGGCCGGCAACGTGCGGCGAATTGGTGCGGGAAACGGACCCGGGCGATCGCCGTGATGACGAAGGCCGCGTGTCAGTCGATGCGCACCGACGCGCTGCCGCCGGCAAGCACGGTGGTCTGCCCCTCGCGCGCCGTCATCTCGCCGCCGTCGGGCAGGTAACCGACGCGCCACGCGACCGCGCCGGCAGGCACGACGATCCCACCGAGCGACCTCTTGCCGCGGCAGCCCATGAGCTGCTGCGGCGTGCTCCAGTTCGAGTCGGCGCGCTTGCTGTGCACCAACACGCTGTCGAACGTTGCAGGCCGTTCGCACGTGAGCTCGAGCCGGCCAGCCGGCACCAACTGCATCTTCACCACGGCCGTGCCACCCGGCGCGACATCGACGATGACCTCGCCGGCGACCTCGTCGAGCACTCGCAACACGAACGGGCCGGGTCGCACGCCCCTGACTTCGATCTCGCGTTCGGTAGCCGGCGAGAGCAACACCGTGTGATCACCCTGCGGCGGGCCGCCCGTGCGACCGACCACGTGCAAGCGGCCGCTGTCGAACGGCACGATCTCGACGCGCAGCCGTTCGGGCACCTTGGCGAGCAGCGACAGATCGAGTGTGCATCGCGCGCTGCCCGCGGGGTCCAGCAACAACTGTTCGCGCACCACGGGCACGCCGGCCGGCACTTCGAGCAGACGCTCGACGCGGCGGCCGTCGCGCATCTCTGCCTGCACCCGATACTGCCCCGCGGGCGTGTCCACGTCGTGGCACAAGCCGTCGCGGATCTGCAGCTCCCGCCCCACCATCTGGGCACCGTCCTTCGAGACCGGGAACAGCCAGCAGCCGGCGGGTTCCAACGCCGTTCCGGTGACGCGGTCGCGCAGCGCGATCTCGACGCGCGCGCCGCCGCGGTTCCGTTGCACGACGATCCGCAGTTCGTCGGGCATCGGCTCGGGGATCGGCGCGACCATTGTCGCGAACTCGGCGCCGACGCGACTGCCGGTCACGACGAGGTGGCGCTGCGCGAGCGCAACGCCGGCGAGCTCGAAACGGCCATCGCCGCGCGTCTCGGTGTTCACGCCGGGCCCGGCCGACACGAACGCCTGCGCCACGGGCGAACCGTCCTGATCCACGACGATGCCGCGCACGGCGAGTGCTTGGTCGAGCCGCAGTTCGACGGCGTGCTCACGCCCATAGCTGTCGCAGTCGACGACTTCGCTGCGGCTCACGAAGCCCGCGGCTGCCGCCTGGACCTGCACCACGCCCTCGGCCACGTCGACGTGTTCGAACCGGAACCGGCCGCTCGCATCGGTCGACGCATGCACAGCACCGATCGTCACCGCGGCGTTCGCGATCGGCGCGCCGTCGCGCGTCAACACGACTCCCGCGATGTCGACTTCGACGCCGGCGACGAGGCGCACTTCGAGGTCGCGCACCTCGCCCGCGGCGAGCTCGATCGTCTGGTTCCAGCGGCGATGGCCGGCGAACCCGACCGCGACCGAGACCTGTCCACCGGGGATCTTCGTCCCGAACTGGAAGCCATCGAGACCGATCGGCGGATGCAGCTCGGCGATGCCACTGCGGTTCGTCGTGAAGCGCAGGAACCGCGGCAGCGGCGCCTGCTCGAGCGGCGACTTGCGCGCGGCATCGTACGGCGAGCTGATCGGTTCGCACGCCGGGTAGGCAACCACGAGCGCGCCCTCGAGCGGCCGACCTTGCTCATCGACAACGTGCGCGCGCAGCGTCGCCGCGGGGCGCAGCACGATGTCGAAGCCAGCGTCCGCGTGCGCGCGCCGCGACGGTTGCAGCTCGCGCCAGCCGATGCCTTGCTCGGTCCATGCGACGCCTTGCTCGGTCCATGCGACGAGCCACTCGCGCCGGTAGCCGGGACCGACGCGGAACGGCAACACGAAGTGACCGTTGCGGTCGGTTGTGGTGAAGCGGTAGCGGTCGGTTGTGGTGAAGCGGTAGTGGCCGCGGAAGAACTGCATCGGCGCGCCATAGGTCGCGCGGTAGGGCCGGATACTGGCGCCGGGCACGGGTGTCGTGCCATCGGCGGCAAACACGCGACCGCTCAGCGCGCCGCCGCGCGCCATGAGCACGTCGCCGATCGCCGCGTGCTGACTGCTCGCGGCTCGGCTGCGCGCGACGATCTCGTGCAACGGCACGTGGGTCCGGGCGTAGTCGGGGTGTTCCACCGCCAGCTCGACGAGCCCCAGTGCGTGCAGATCGAAGTCGAGCGTGAACGTGCCATCCGCACCGCTCTGGGTCGTGGGCGTGCTCTCGCGGCTCGAGTCGTGCGCGAGGGTGATCCAGGCACCGGCGACTCCCTGGTTCGTCACCTCGTCGACGATGCGGCCCGAGGCCGTCCACTGCGGCCGCGCCGGCTGAGGCTCCGCTCGAGCAGTCTCCGCGACCTCTGCCGCCGAACGTTCCGGCGCGACCGCGTCTCTCGACGGCTGCGGCACTGCCGCGACGGCGGCTGCCACTTCGTTCGCGGTCCGCCCGGCCGCGGGCGGCGTCCCTTCGGCCGCGGGCCAGAACTGCCAGGCCAACATCCCGGCGCACAACACGCCGACACCGACAACCAACTTCGCCTGCATGCTCATCGTCAGAACTCCGGCACCCGCGGCGCCGGCGGCGGCGGTCGAGACCGCCCCCGCCGTCGCAACGGCTGCCTCGTGGAATCCCGCGAACCCGAGGATGGGCAGCGCCCAGGCCCTGGCGGCGCCGTGGCGCCGGTCCAGATCCTGTCGCAGCTGCTGCAGGCCGCGTTTGATCCGCGTGCGCACGGTCTCGATCGGTGCTGCGGTCGCCGAGGCGATCTGCTGGTAGCTGCGTTCCTCGAGGAAACGCAGCAGAACAGTCGTCCGATACGGCTCGTCGAGCCGCAGCACGGCGTCGACGACCTCGCGCTGCATCGAGGCCTTCGCGACGAGCTCCGCGGTCGCGGGCGCAGGATCGCGAGGCGCGTGCTCCTGCTCACGCACGCGCCGCGTCTGCTCGGACTGCGCGCGGCGGCTCGCGAGACGCCGCAGGATCTGCGCGAGCCAGGCGCGCACGTCGAGCACGCCGCCGAGCCCACGCCGCCAGGCGACCAGCATGGTCTCCTGGGCTACGTCGGCAGCCAGGTCGCGTTCAGCCACGAGGCTTCGCGCCAGGGCATGCACCCAGGCGGTGTGCGACAGCAGCAGTTCGTTGCCCTCGTCTTCGGTCACGGTTGCACGGCAGAGGCGGGCAACCACGTGCCCGGGTTCAGGATTCTGGCACGAAACCCGAAGTCGCGCGCGCCGGCCGGCCGAGCAGACCCGCGACGACGTAGCCCGCGACCCCGATCCACGCCACGGCGCTGAATCCCACGGCCATCGCGAACGCGAGTGAACACACGCCCGCGAGCACACCACAGGCGCCGTTGATCGCCCAGAACCACGCCTTGTCGTCGTCGCCGAAACGCAGCATGCCGAGCGGAAAGAAGTGGCCCAGCAGGAAGCCAACGGGCAGCAGAATCACCACGGCGATCGCGATGCGCACCCATTCGGCGGCGCCGAGCGTCGTCTCGAACAACACCGTCATTCCGGCATTGGCGGCCGCGAGCACGAGCGGCACGAGCGGCCAGAACCGCTGCGCCCGCGACAGACCCGTGCGTTCCGAGCGTTGCGCCCCCATGCCGGCGCCGAGCAGCAAGGCGCCGATGACGACCGTCGCCGCGGTGCTCGGGTGGCCGAGATAGAGCACGAAACGCTGCAGCCACGGGATCTCGATCAGCATGAACGACAGGCCGATCGCGGCGAAGTAACCGCTGCCGCGCCAGAAGCCCTGCCGCCTCGGCAGCCAGCGCGTGAGCAGGAACGGCGCGAAGAAGAGCAGCACCGTGAGTGCCGTGAGCACGACCATCAGGAGCTGCAGCGCGGTCACGGCCACGGCATTGACGCCGATCTGCCGCGCGAAGTCGGGATCGAAGCGGCCGAAGATCGGCAGCGACTGGAAGAAGAACGGCCGATCGTCGGTCGGCGGCGCCACCTCGAGACCTTGCGCCTGAAGCTCGGCCGGGCCGTTCAGCAGCAGCTTCGGCACGTCGGTCGGTTCGGGCCGCGGCGCTGCCGGCCACAGCAGCTCGAAGCCGCGCTCGTCGCAGACACCGCGCAGGCGCTCGATGTCGCGTGGCTCGAAGGGGCGCTTGCCCGTCAACACGGTCACCACGTTGCCCGCGGCTGCGACGGCGATGTGTGCATTCGGATCGACGGCACCTTCCGCGCGCAGCGCTTCCTGGTTCAGGAACAAGAGGCGCGACATCTCGAACTTGCGCCACCGGCTCGTCGACACGAGTCCGGAGGGCCCGAGCCGGCGAAGGTAGAGCCGATAGGCTTCGACGGTGTAGAGGTTGTTCTCGGCGAGCGCGAACGCACCCGCGGCGGTCGCGGCCCAGCTGTCGATCAGCGAGATCTGGACGAGGTCGTAGTCGCCGCGCGAACGCGTGAGGAAGCTGCGACCTTCGCTGATCACGGCATGCACCCCGCGCGCGTGGTAGATGTCGCCGCTGAAGTCCTTGAAGACCTCCGAGATCGTCTCGACGACGCCGGGATTCAGTTCGACGGCGTCGATGTCGGTCGCGCCGGCGCGCAGCGCGGAGAGGATGTCGCGCCCACCGCCCCCGCCGATGACCGCCACGCGGGTCGCGGGGCGCACCTGGTAGCCGACCGTGGTGACGTCGTGCAGCAGGTAGTCGAACTCGCTGAGGTCCGTCACGTCGCCGTCGAACTTCGTGACCGGCGTGCCGGCACTGCCGTCCTGTTCCATCCAATACTCGATGGCGCGGCTGGCCGGGACCTTGCTGCCGAATCCCCAACCAAAGCCCGCCCTCTTGTCGCCGAACACCCGCTGCAGGTCGAAGAAGGCGAGGCGTGCGGTCGGGGTCCAGCGTTCGTGGATGCGCGGCCAGTCGCGTTCGTCGTACGACTTCGTGAGGCGGACCTCGAACGCGCGCCCGTCGACCGCGATGCCGGCGATCGCGATCGCAGCGACCGCGACGGCCATCTTGCGCATGCCGAGCAGCAGCGAGCCGAGTACGGGCAGGAGCCCGAGCCACGCGATCGCGAGCGGCGTCGCGATGGCGTGCAGGACCGGCACCGCGACCGCGGCTGCGGCGCTGGCGCCGAGCAGGTCGGCTCCATACATGCGGCCGACGGCGCCCCCTTTCGCGGCGAGCAACAACTGGCACACGGCCGCGCCGAGCAGCAGGAACGGAACGAGCAGACAGGCCATGCATGCGACGATCGACCAGTGGCCCAGGCGGTTGCCGATCCAGAGCACTGCGGCGACTGCCAATGGCAGCGACACGCCGCCGCAGAGCAGCAGGCGGCCCAGCCAGTGTTCTCGCGGCGGGCGCAGCGCGAACCACACGCCCGGAGCGCCGAGCCCCAGCATCGCGAGCGAGATCGACAGGAAGGCCCAGTGATACCAGAGCACGACGCTGAGCACGCGCGTCACTGTGACCTGGAAGAACAGTACCGCGAACGAGGCCAGCGCGATCGCGAGCAGATGGCGTCGAGATGGTGTGTCGCTGCGGGGGTCCGGCATTGGGGGCGCCGGAGTCTAGGTACTGCTGCCAGCCCTCACAAACCGCGGGAGTGCTTTGCTATCATCGACGGCCTTCGCGGAGGTCCCATGCGCTGCCCGCTCTCGGCTTTTCTGCTCTCGACACTGCTCGGTTCGTTCGCGACGGCACAAACGACCTGGATCGTCGACGACAACCCGGGCCCCGGAGTGCACTTCACCTCGCTACCGGCCGCCGTGGCCGCGGCGGCGAGCGGCGACACGTTGCTCATAGCACCGGGCAACTACCAACCATTCCATGCCATGAACAAGTCGCTGACGATTCTCGGCAGCGGCTCGCTCACGACGATCATCGACGGTCCGCCGATCATCGGCATGATCCTCGACTACCTCACGATCACGGCACCGCCCGCCGGCGCGACGTTCCGGCTGTCGGGTGTCACGATCCGGCAAGACCTGCTGACGGCTGTGAGCGGCACTCCGATCTTCACGACGCGGCTCTCGACGATCGCGGCCGGGCCCGCCGGTCCGGTCGAGCTGACCGACGTGATCTGCGAACCCGCGACGACGACGGGATCTTCGGGCGGGAACGGCCTCAAGGTGACGGGGATCGCCGTCTACGCATCGCGATGCGTGTTCCGCGGCGGATGGTACGCCCAACCGGGTGGCCAGAACCACTTCGGAGCTGCTGGAGTCGCCGTCAACGGCTCTGGGCTCTTCGTCGCGGACGCGTGCGTGCTCGGCGGCGGATCGCCGGTCGTTTCGCTGGGCCTGCCGCAGATCCTGTTTGCCACGGGCGGCCACGCGCTCGCCGTGATCGACTCGACCGCTCACCTGACCCGCACGGGTCTCACGGGCGGTGCTGCGATGGCTCCGGCCGGTTGGTCGAATACGCAGGGTGGAGCCGGTCTGGTCGCACAGGGTTTCGCGAACGTGCGCGCATACGGGTCGGTGGCAGATTCGATCGCGGGCGGCGCCGCGGGCGACGCGGTGAACAGCTTCGGTGGCCCGGGCATCAGCGCAGTGAGCCCGGCGACGGTCGCGCTGTTCGGCCCGATCGCGGTCGCCGGTGGCGCCGGCTTGGGTGGTGGCACCAGCGGTCAGGCGACCACGGGCACCGGTCAGATCCAGCTCGGCCTGCCGGCTCGGCCCGTGGTCACGCTGACCGGCTCGGCGCCGAGCGGCGGCGACCTCGACGCGACATTGCCCGTGACGCTCGGTCTCGCGGCGCCGGCTCTTGGCCCGCAGCTGTTCACACTGTTCATCGACCTCCACCCCGGCTACACCGCGCTACCCGGCCTCAGTGCCGAACCGTTCCTGCTGACGGGATCGGCAGCTCTGCTGCTCGTCGGCCTGCTCGACGCCGCGGGTCAGTACGCGGTGAGCTTCGTGCCCGCCATACACACGCCGGAATGGACGAACCTGCCGCTGCACCTGCAGGCGTTCGGATTCGATCCGGCGACTGGCACCTGGCTCGGCAGCAACGCGGAGATCCGCCGCTTCCGGTAGTCGAAGCGGCGCCGATCGGGCTCAACGCGCCGCGGCGATCCGTTCGCCGATCGCGAAGAACACGCCGCTCTTCTCGTGGTGGATCGTGCGCGGTCCATCGGCGCGAAAGTGCCAGCTGCCGTGCGACCACAGCCGATCGTCGGCCCAGGCCGCGACACACTCGAGCACGAACAGATCGTAACGCTCCTGGATGGACGGCTCGGCGATCAGCTTGCACTCGAGCCACGCGGCACAACCCGCGACGAGCGGCGCACCGACGACCGAACCCGACTCCGCGGCGATCTGCAGCTGCGCGAACTTGTCCTGGTCGCGGCCGCTGCACGAGCCGACTGCCCAGGTCAGTTGGACCTGTTCGGTGGTCGGCGCCTGCACGACGCATTCGCCCGAAGCGAGCAGCAGTTCGCGCGTGAACGTGCTGGCGGCGACGACCGCGACGAGCTTGCACGGTTCGAAGTCGATCGGCATCACCCAGGCGGCGGCCATCACGTTGCGCCTGCCGGCGTGAGCCGTGCTGATCAGGACCGTGGGTCCGTGGTTGAGCAGGCGCCAGGCGTGGGGCAGCGTGACCGCGGTGCGCATGCGCGGCAAAGATACAGCGTGCGGTGGCCCGCGACGCTCGACGGTTTTTCCGGGGGCCATTGGCCATCCGACCGGCAAACGACTCCTGGATCTCCTAGCGCGCCGTCCAGTCCACTCCGCATGGTGATGACCGAGACCCCCTACGAGAAAAAGCTGCTTGCCCTCGCGAACGATGCCCGAAAGGCCAAGGACCCCACCGCCCTCCCACTGATCGAGAACATGATCGCGCAGATACGGACAGGGCAGTACGGGCCGCTGCAGTGCCAGTTTCCCTACCTGCCCCCGAGCTACCGGATCCGGCTCGGTGCGCCGCCGAGCAGCCGCGAGGAGGACCAGCAGAACGGCGGCGACCCCGTGGCCAGGCGCTGAACAACCGACCCGGCTACTTGCCGCTACTGCCCTTCTTCTGTTCGGCGAGCAGCTCGTCGACGGCCTGGTCGATCGCGCCGCCGCCCTTTCTCATGAAGCGGATCACCCCCCCGCCGTCGAGGATGAAGATGGTCGGCCAGCCGCGCACGCCGAACGCGCCGGCGATGCCGCCATTGGTGCCGCCGGAACCGTTCCAGAAGCTGCGCCACGTGATGCCATCCGCTGCGAGCCGCGGCCGCAGCTTTGCGAGAGCACGATCACTGTTGACTCCGAGCAACGCGAACGGCTCGTTCTTCAGACGTTCCACGAGCGACCGCTCGTGCGGGTACATGGCCCGGCAAGGGGGTCACCAATCGCCCCAGAAGTCGAGCACGACGACCTTGCCGCGGTAGTCCGAGAGACGGAACGGCACGCCGTCGAGGTCGAAGCCCGCGACCTCGGGCAGCACGTCGCCGATCTTCAGGCCGCGGCGTTCGGTCGAGGTGCGTTCGATCGCGGCAACCAGTGTCTGGTCCTTGGTCAGTTTCTTCGCCTGCTCGAGTAACCGCGTGACGAGCGCCATTCCCGTGTCGTCGACTTCGGTCTTCTGCAGCGCCAGCACCGCCGACGCCAGCATCGCCTTCGCTTGCAGCTCCGGCGGGTTGCTCGCCTGCAGCACCTTGTCGACGAACGCGGCGCACCGTTCGTTGCCGAGCGAGGGCGCGAGGTGGGGCACCACGTCGAGCACGGGTCCGATCGCGAGGCTCGCGGCGTGGCGTTCTTCGAGCGCGGCGAACGCGGTCGCGGCAGCGGCGCCGGACAGGCCGTTGCGCACGATCCAGGCCAGATACGGCACCGCCGCGTCGGTCCCGGCGTGCTTGTCGGCGGCGTCCTGGAAGTGCTTGGCGAAAGCAGCGACGGCGCCATCGACGTCTTGCTGCCTGACCTTCTCGAACTCGCCGACGAGCTTGTCGAACGCAGCGTCCTGCGCTTCCAGCGGCAGCGCAACCAAGAGGAACGCCGTCAGCAACCTGATTCTCTTCATGTCGGTCTCGCGTGTGGAACGGGAGCCCCAGGATAGGCAGGCTCGGCCACGCGCGGCAGGAGCAACCGCGGAGAACGCCTCGGTCTCAGCGGTCGACGCGAACCGACACGCCCGACGTTCAGGGTCGCCGAGCCCAGACCTGGCCGTGCAGGCTTCGCGGGTTCGCCGAACCCATGGCCACGCGCACGCACATCGTGCGTGGACACCCGATCCGCCCACACGACGCGGGAAGGCAGGTCGATGCGGAACCACCGTGTCGCGCCGCTGCGCTGAAACCACCGTTCAGGCCCGCGACCAGTCGTGGCGCGATGCCGGGCCTTCGCGGCAGCCCGAAACGGCCCGCACCAAAGCGAGCACCCACGAGCCGCACGCGCGCCGCAGCCTGCGTTGCCGGAGCGGCTCTGCCGGCAGCGCGCAATCGATCAGGCCCCACGACGTGTCCACCATGCTCCGCGTCGGGTCCGACAGGCGGGAACCGCGCGCCTTGCACGATGAACGGAACCACCTCGTCCTGCCTGCACAGCGCGCAGTGCAGGTGCGAAATCCCGTAGCCGCGGAGCGCATGGCGCCAACTCGCCTCGACCGGCTGCAGGTGGAAGGGCGACACACGATGTCGCGCAGCAATCTGCCTCGCGAGCGCGTTCCACCGGGCCAGCGCGAAGCGCTCGCGCAGCGTCGTCTCGGGCTCGCTGCGCGCGACAACCGCCTTCACGGGGCCCGCGTGCGGCTTCTCCGATCTGCGACCCCTCGCGACTGCCCATACCGGCACCGACGTCAAGATGCCCCAGGAGCGCTGCACGCCGGTCTGCGGCTGTTCTTCGAAAGTGCCGCGATTTCCGGATCCAACGACAGCAAAGCGGCTGTCAGCGCCGCTCTCGGTCGAGAGCGCAGCTCGCAGGGACTGCTCTGGCGTACGCGCGATCATGGGTTCGTTTTCAATGCGGCCGAATCGGCCACCAGATAGCCGGCGGGTGCCAGCCGGCGATGACACAATGTGAACCACGAACGCGAAGGCAACGATCAGGTGGTCACAGGCTCATCGCTAGGTAATCGACCCTAAGCCAGATGTGCACGGCACCCCCCGCCATACGGTGCTGCCGGTGCCCCCCTGCTGCGGATCCCGCGGCTGCCCTCGCAACCGCGTGTGGCCGCACACGAGGACGACGTCGCCGGCGCACACGACCATGGCCTGGCCCGAGCGCCTCGAGATTCGCATGCACGTCCGCGAGCAACGCCAGTTGCATGCGCCTCACCATCCCGGTGGTGGCAGCAGCGCGTGCCACGCGCGCCCGAGCCGGCGGGTCACCATGCCCAGCAGCGCGGTGACGCCCGGCCGCGGATCGCGCAGGCGGAAGTCCTCGTTGATGGTTGTCGTGGCGAGCTGCCAGATCCAGCCGGACAAGCTCAACTCGCCGCTCGCGATGTGCTCGCGCAGCGCGAGCCGATCCGCGTGCGAGCTGAGCCAGCGCACACCCGCCCGCACGACGCTCGCGGCCCTGGCCGAACCGGGCTCGATGCAGTCGCGGTAGACGAGTTCGGGCACGGGGACGCCGGCCAGCGTGGAGGGGTGATGCCACAGGCTGAAGCGCGGGTTGATCTCGAGCAGATAGAGCTGCCCGTCGCGCTCGTCCTGCTTGAAATCCATCTTCAGCACGCCGCTGAAGCCGAGCCGGTCGAGCACGAGCCGGCCGGCCCGCTTGACGACGGGGTCGTCGGTGATCTCGATGTAGGTCGAGACACCGTGCCGGCGCGGCGCCGTGCGCAGCTTGCGTCCCGTGAACTCGGCAACCCGTTCGCCGCCGGGTCGCACGTAGGCGTGATAGCTCAGGATGCGGTCTTCGCCGCCGACCACGAGCGACTGCAGCACGCAGTCGGTCGGGAGCCTGTCCACGAGCGGCAGCAGGCGCTCGAGATCGGCGCGCGAGCCGACGTAGAGGGCCTTCGGCTTGCAGTGAGCGTGCTGCATCAGGTCCGAGTCGAACCAATGCGTTCGCATCGACGGCTTGAGCACGCACGGGAAGTGGCTCCACGCGAGGACCTCGGGCCCCCCGCGGCGCAGGATGAAGGTCTTCGGCACCGGCAGGTCCAGGCGTTCGGCGAGCGCCGCGAAGCGCACCTTGTCGACGCAGTCTTCGACCAGTTCGCGCGGCGGCAACATGCAGTGCAGGTGCGGCGCCAGCTCCTCGCGATGGCGCGACAGGGCCAGCAGGTCGTGGTCCCCCTGGTAGAACACGATCGGCGGGTAGGGCTGTTTCTTGCCCCAGTCGCAGAGCGCACGGACGGCCCCGGCCGGGTCGTCGACCACACTCGGCACGGGCACCACGGTCTGGCAATACCGGGACTTCGTCGCGCTCGAACGCGGATCGTGAGTCGCGACGGCCACCGGGATGCCGCGACAACCGAGCGCGCGCACCATGCTGAGGTCGCCAATCACGCAGGCGACCGGCAGACTCCGCCGGCCTCGCCCAAGAAGAGTAGAGGGCATCCGCAGGACCATGCTTCACCACACCGGTCTCACCTCGGACGCGAGTGTGGCCGGTGCCCGCAAGTCGCGACAGGGTGGCCGCCCCCGGCACCGGCAACCATCGGGTGCATGCCTGCATCGCTTGCGGCGTAGACCCGATCGATCGTTCGGCGCGGCCGACCGGGCAGCCGAAGTGACTGCCTCGACAAGTGACTGCGACCTGAACGGGCGCGCCTCACCCTCCCGCGCGCACGGTCACGTCGCCGAGATCGCCCTGGCCCGCGGTGAGAAAACGCCGCGTGAGCACGCGCGGCGGACGCGCAGCGTCGCGCAGCTCGTAGTCGCCTGGAGGCAGAGGCCCGATCCGGAACCTGCCGTCCGCGCTCGTGGACGACCCGCGCCGCACGATCAGGCCGTCGGCGTCGACGCGGAACACCTCGACGCGCCGCCCCGCGAGCGGCTGCAGCCGTTCGTCGACGAGCCGCCCTTCGAACCAGTGCTGCGGCAGCTGATCGGAGCTGAGCTCGAACTCGATCTTCGGCTCGTGCGCGAGCACGCCGCGGCGACAGGCGAGCTGCACCATGTCCGACTTGTTGTCGAGGAACAGCACGTAGACGTCGCTCGCGGCGGGCCGCGACCCCTTCCACCTGCCCTCGCCGCCGGTCAACGCGACGAGGCCGCCGAGTTG
>DASRJH010000290.1:0-9028 GCA_035649575.1 Planctomycetota bacterium | reverse complement strand
GCCGCATCGGTCTGCAGCAGGTCCGAGTAGGTGCGCGGCACGCCGTCCGGGGCGCGCACCTGGATCGTGCGGCCCGTCGCGGACAGCACGCCGCTCGTCACGGTGTTCGCGTGGCCCTGCGGATTGCCGATCGCGATGACGGTCTCGCCGATCATGAGGTCGCCCGAGCGGCCGATCTCCGCGGGCTTCACGGTCTCCTTCGGCTCGAGGCGCATCTGCAGCAACGCGAGGTCGCGCGTGGCCGACGAGCTGAGCACCTGGGCCTCACGCGTGCGGCCGTCGCGCAGCTTGACGACGATCCCGCGGCTCGTATCGCGCCGGTCCGCGAGCACGACGGGCGCGATGACGTGCCAGTTCGTGATGACGAGGCCCGCTTCGTCGAGGATGACGCCCGAGCCCTGCCCCTCGGTCACGCTGCCGACCCGCGCGAGGTCGTGCTGCAGGTAGATGCTGACGACACTGTCGGCCGAACGCTGCACCGCACGAACGACCGGCGTCATGCGCAGCTCGCGTTCGTTCGCGTCGGGCTCGATGACGCGCAGCAGCGGCGAGGTGCGTTCGGCGAGCGGTTTACCCTGTTGCGCCGCGAGGGCGGCACCGGAGAGTAGGAAGCACGTGAGCAGCGCAGGATGCCGTGGGAACATCGTGGTAGAGGTGGTGGACGAACGAGGCAGGGAATAGCTCCGGCTGGGGATCGAATCCGAGGCCGCGCTAGAGCACGATACCCGACATGTTCTACCGCTTCGTCGCGGATGTGCCGTTGCGTTGGTCGGACTTCGACTCCGCCGGCGTGGTCAACAACTCGATCTACCTCACGCTGATGGAGCAGGCGCGTTTCCTGTATTTCCAGCACCTCGGATTCTTGAGCGATCACAAGGTCCCGTTCGTACTGGCCGAAGCCAACGTGAAATTCCTGAGACCGGGGCGGCTCGGCATGCGGATCGAAATCGCGGCTCGCACCCGGTCGTTCGGCCACACGAGCTTCCAGATGGATTACGAAGTGCGCGTGGCCAACGACGTGCTGGCCACGGGACAGGCGGCGCTCGTCTTCGTCGATGACCACATGCGGCCGCGGCCCGTGCCCGACGACGTGCGGGCTGCCGTCGAGCAGTTCGAGGAGATGGTCTCGTAGATCGTGAGCGCGAGCGACGCGAATCACGCCAGCACTCGGGCGGCTGCCGCGGTATCCTGCGCCACGATGATTGGTTCGCGTTTCTGTCTCCGTGTCGGTGTGCTTCTGCTCGCCGCGCTTCTCGGGGGCCTGGTCGGGGGCCTGCCGGCGCAAGGCAAGGCGGACGACGAATACGCGAACATGCTGCAGGCAGCGCAGCGCAAGCTGCGGCAGGGCGAGTTGTCCGCGGCCGAGGCTGCATTCCAGGAACTCCTCGATGCGTTCGCCGAGGAGGCCGAGGCGGATCGCCCCAAGCAGGCGGTCGTCGACGAGGCGCAGGTCGGCTTGCTGCAGATCGATCTGTGGCGCGGCCATTACGAGAAGGTCCGCGACGCCGCGGCCGCTGCCGCGCCAGCGTTCAGGGCCAGGACCGACGCCGCGATGTTGCACCAGAAGGCTCTCGCGAGTCTCGGCGACTACAAAGGGGCGCTCGCGATCCTCGAGAAGCTCGTCGCCGCGTCTGCCGAGGACCACATGCTGCGACACGAGCTGGGAGAACTGTGTGCGCGCGACGGCCAGAGGGCCCGGGCGCGCGAGTTGTGGCAGCAGAACACAGCGACGCCCGCGCCGCAGGATCCCGTGCAACTCGCGTATTATGGGCGCTCGCTCTGGCGGCTCGGCGGGCGCGACAACTTCGAGAAAGCGAGCCGGGCACTCGTCGCCAGCATGGCTCAAGCACCCGATCGCAAGGAAGCGCGCACGACGCTCGGCGTGTTGAAGTTCGAGGCCTACGGCGAGACAGCGCGGTTCCCGAGCGGCGAGAAGGACATCAACAAGGTCCTCGCGGACCACGGCGACGACGAAGAAGCCCTGCTGGCGCTGTATCGGATCCGCAGCGCCAATCCCGCGCTCGACGCGGCCAAGACCGAGCGTTACCTGGATCGCGTGATCGAGCGCAATGAACGTTGCGTCGAAGCGATCGTGTTGCGCGCGGCCAACATCCTCGACGATCGCCGCTACCGCGACGCGGCGCGCATGCTCGACGTCGCGCTCGGCATCGATGCCAACGACCGCATCGCACTCTGCCATCGCGCCGCGGCGGCCTGGCTGATGCACGAGCGAGAGGACTACGCAGCGTTCCGCAAGCGCGCGCTCGAGGGTGATCCGGGTTGGCCCGAGCCCGATCGGATCCTCGGCGACCACCTGGTCGCGCTCTACCGCTTCGCCGATGCGCTGCCGTTCTACACGGTGGCGAACCTCGCGGCGCCCGACGACGTGCCGACGATGCACGGTCTCGCGAAGGCGCTCGTCTACACGGGCGAGGGGAGAAAGGCCAAGGAACTGCTCGAACGCAGCAAGGCCCTCGAATCCGGTCTGGTCAATCCGTGGCGCAACAACGCGCTGGCCGTGCAGGACCTGCTCGACACCGAGTATACCGTGGCCGAACACGGCGACTTCGTCGTGCAGATGCACCGCGCCGACGCCGAGGTCCTGCGCGCGTATCTGCTGCCGATCCAGCTCGAAGCCGCCGAAGTGCTCGGAGCCAAATACGCGTATCAACCCGCGCAGAAGACGAAGGTCGAGGTGCTGCATACGTGGGACGACTTCTCGGTCCGCACGATCGGCTTCACCGGCTTCACGGCGCTCGGCGCGTGTTTCGGCCGACTCATCACGCTGGTCTCGCCCGTGGACAACGACCTGCGCAAGCAGGACTTCATGTGGGAGGCGACGGCCTGGCACGAGTACACGCACGTGCTGACGCTCGGCCTTTCGAACCATCGCGTGCCGCGTTGGCTCACCGAAGGATTCTCGGTCTACGAGGAGAGGGTGCGCGACCCGTCGTGGGAACGCGGCATGGACCGCGAGCTGCTCGACGCCTTCACGAACCAGGACATCCCGCCCGTGCACCTGCTGAACCGGTTGTTCCGCGGACCGCGGATCCTGTTCGGCTACTACCAGGGTGGGCTCATCGTCGAGCTGATCGCGAAGGAGTATGGCTTTCCGAAGGCGCTCGAGCTGCTGCGCGCGTTCGGCGAGGACCTCGACACCGAGGAGGCGTTCCAGAAGGCGCTCGGTGTCTCGTCGACGAAAGTCGATCAACAGCTGCTCGCGTTCGTGCAGAACGAGAGGCTGCGCGGCATGCGCGTGGTGCCACACTACGACGAGGCGGCGATCGGACGGCTGCTCGTGAAAGCGAGGCAGGACGCCACGAACCTGCAGGTTCGCGTCGATCTTGCGTGGGCTTGCCTGCAGCGCAACAACCCGGTCGACGCCGGGCGCTGGCTCGCCGAGATCCTGCGGGCCGATCCCGACCACGGGCAGGCCTTGCTCGTGCGCGCCGCACTGCTGAAGGCCCGCAAGGAGACCGAGGCGGCGCTCGAGTGCTGGCGCCGTGGCTTTGCGGCTGGCGCGGACGACTTCGACTCGCGCATCGCCTACGGCGATGCGTTGTTGGCCAATGGCGATCCCGACGAGGCCTCCGCCCAGTGGCAGCGCGCGAAGGCCTGCTGGCCGGGCTGCACCGAGCAGCAGACGTCTCCGGAGCTGCGTCTGGCGCGGCTCTACCGGGACCAGGGCGACCGCACGCGCGCGCAGATGGAGATGAAGACGTATTGCCGGCGCACGGCGCGCGCGTTCGTGCCGCGCTACACGCTCGCGGAGTTCGAGCAGGAAGCGGGCAACATCAACGAGCAGGCGCGTTACCTCGTCGAGTGCAACCGCATCGATCCTTTCCATCGCGAGCTGCACATGCGGCTCGGCGAGGCCTACGAAAAGCTCAGCAAGCCGGCGCAGGCCGCGAAGGAGTACGAGGTCGCGGCTGCGGTGCTGCCCGACTTCGACCGCCGCTACCTCGTGCGCGGCGTCGAGAAACCCGCCGCCGATGCTCCTTCCGAGCTCGAAGAGCGCGGTGGTCTGTGGCTCCGCGCGGCGCGCATCCGGCACAAGCTCGGCGACCTGGCTGCTGCGCGCGAACTGCTGCAGCGGCTGCAGAAAGAGGCGCCGCGCACGCAGGCCGCGGCCGAGGCGGCGGAGTGGCAGCAGGAGTGGCACGGGCGCTGAAGAACTGCTAGCGTTTGCTCCCCGCCCAGCCAGACGACACTGCCTGCGCGCAACGCTCCGACACCGACCATGTTGCCAGTGCTCGAGGAAAGTTGGACCCGTGTGCAGAAGCTGCTGCGCGAACGCGTCGGCGAAGCCGTGCACACGGCGTGGATCGCCGGTCTGCGGCCGGTCCTCATGGAGCGCGGCACGGTCTACCTCGAGGCGCAGAATCGCCTCACGGCCGACCGCGTGCGGGCCATGTTCCGCCCCGTCCTCGAGGAGGTCCTGTCGGCCGACTTCGGCACGCCGCTCGCCGTGGAGTTGCAGGCGCGCGAGTCGTTGCCGTTCGACGCGCTCGAGGTCTCGCCGCAGCATCCCGTCGTGGACGACGCCAACAGCACGGCGCACCTCGTGCTGAAGAGCTTGAGCGACGGGCGGCCGCTGCCCAGTAACCTCTTCTACTTCTACGGACCGAGCGGCGTCGGCAAGACGTTCCTGCTGCGGTGGTGGCGCGAACGGAGCTCGCATCGCCCGCTCTGGTTCGAGCTGATGGACCTGCTCAAGGCCTTCCAGGCCGCGCACTACGAGCGTCGGGTCGACGGCCTGCGCGACGAACTGGTGCAGGACAAGCCGCTCGTGATCGACGAGCTGCACCGCATCGCCGGCAAGCCGAAGCTCCAGCAGTTCCTGATCCAGGTGCTGCGCGCGCGCGAGCACCTGAAGAGTCCGACACTGTTGGCGTCGCGGTGGCAGCCAAAGGATGTTCGCGATCTCGACCCGACGCTGCAGACGCTGTGTCTGGCCGGCTTCGTCGCCGGCGTCGATCGACCAGGGCCGAGTGCGCGACTGCGTTTCCTGCGCGCGCTCGACGGCACGGCGTCGCGCAATGGGCGCGCCAAGGTGGTCGAGTCGATCGCGCAACAATGCAGCGGCAGCTATCCGGAGCTGCGCGCGGCGTGGGCGAGCTCGCGCGGGGCGCCGATGCCGCCGCGGTATCTCGAACTGATCGACCCGGGTCGCGTGTTCGCGCGCTTGAGGGACGAGGTCGCGCGGCGTCTCGGCGTCCCGGTCCAGGACCTGCTCGGCAACGGTCAGGGGCGCGCCGTGAGCCGCGCGCGCAAGGTGCTCGCGATGGCGTGCCGCCAACACGGCCTGAGCGGCAGTGAGGTGGGTCGCCACCTGAACGGCAGGACGCGCGCCGCGATCAGCTACATGGTGCGGTCGCTCGAGAAGGAGCTCGAGCGCTCGCCCGAGCTGCGGGCCCAGCTCGAGGGCCTGCGATGACCGCCTACGTGGTCGTCGACGGACCCGACGGCTGCGGCAAGAGCTCACAAGCAGCAGCGCTCTGCACCTGGCTCGGCGAGCGCGGCCGTTCGGTGTTGCACGTGCGTGAACCGGGATCGACACCGGTGGGCGAGGCGCTGCGGCAGTTGCTGCTGTCGCCGTCGACCGGAGAACTGGGAGCCATCACCGAGGCGCTGCTGTTCTCGGCAGCGCGTGGCGAGCTCGTGGCGAACGTCATCGCTCCCGCGCTGCAGCGCGGTACCGTCGTCGTCGCCGAACGCTGCTACCTCTCGACGATCGTCTACCAGTCGTTCGCCGCGGAGAAGGGTCTGGACCTCGACTGGTTGCTCGATCTCACGCGGCGTGTGCACGGCGCTTGTCTGCCCGATGCGATCTTCGTGCTCGACGTTCCCGCGGCAGTCGGCCGCGCGCGCCGTCGCGCCCGCGCCGCCGACCGCATCGAAGCGCGCGGCGCCGCCTACCACGAACGCGTGCGCGAGGGCTATCTGCAGGCGGCCCGGCTCGAAGTGCGGGCCCACGTGCTCGACGCTGCGCGGCCGTTCGCAGCCGTGCAACAGCAGTTGCGCGAGCTCGTCGGGAGGTTGCTGCCGTGACGGAATGGGCGCGTGAGGGGCGGGGCCAGGCTCCGGCGGCTCCGGGCACGCAGGTGCGGCTCGCGCGCCCGCTCGGACAGGGCGACGCGCTCGAACACTGGCAGCGTCGGGCGCGTAGCCTGCTGCTGCCACACGCGCTCGTCGTCGAGGGCGCGCGTGGCATCGGCAAGACCACGGTCATGCGGTGGCTCACCGCTGCCCTGCTCTGCCCTTCCGATCTCGATGCCGATGGCCCGTGTGGCGTGTGTCGCACGTGCACGCGCGTCGCGGGCGACCTGCATCCCGACGTGCACCTCGTCGATCGGGCCCGGGACGAGAAAGACGCGGAGGAGAACGACAAGAGCTTCTACGTGATCAAGGTCGACCAAGTGCGGCACGCGCAGCAGGACCTGTTGCGCCATGCAGTCGAGGGCCGCGCTCGCGTACTGCACATCGCCGATGCCGATTGCATGGAGGAGGAGGCACAGAACGCGCTGCTGAAGACGCTCGAAGAACCGGGCGCCTCGACGTTCCTGCTGCTCGAGGCGAAACGACCCGAGCAGCTGCTGCCAACCGTGCGGTCGCGTGTGCAGCGCCTCCGGGTCAGGCCACTCGACGACGCGACGCTCGCGCGAGGATTGTCTGGAAAACTGCCGGACCAATCGGCGTGCTTGCCGGACGCGCTGGCCGTGGCCCACGGCAGCCTCGGTCTTGCCGAACTGGCCTGCACCGAACGGGCGGTACAGCTCCACGATCTCGTGCGTGCGCTGCTCGCGGGGAACAAGGGCTTGCGGCCGGTCGCGATCGCCCGCGCCGTACTCGAAGGCAGACGCAACCTCCGGCAGGACATGGCCGCGGCGCGGATGTTCCTGTGGCTGCTGCGGTCCGAATTGCGCCGGCGCCGCGACGCTCTTGCCAGCGAGGGCACGTCTTCCTACCGTTCTTCGCCTGCGGAACCACGTACCACATGGCTCGAACTCACCTTGGCTGCCGAACGGGATCTCGACTTGTTGATCCCGGCCGAGCAGGTGCTGACCGCTTGTCTGGTCGGCTTCACGGTGTCCTGACGCGCGCGGTGCTCGTGGTTTCGCCGGGGAGAGCACGCGTGAGCGGTCACTCAGCGGTGCTCAAGGGCGGTTCCACAACGGTCGATAGCAGCGTCGCTCTGATGCCGCTATGGCCCCGGAGGAACCGTATCGATGGCTGCACCTGAACAGGACCTGCTCGAAGAAAAAATCCAGTCCGTGCGGCGGCAAGACCGCCGCTTTTCGCGCCACTCCTACTACTTCGTGCTCGATGCCCTCGACTACACGATGTCCCGCCTGGGGCGCGAGCAGCTGACCGGTGAGGACCGTCACGTCGGCGGGCGCGAGCTGCTCGCCGGTATCAAGGAGTACGCAGCTGACCAGTTCGGCCCGATGGCGGCGATGGTGTTCGAACGGTGGGGCATCCGCGCGCCGTCCGACTTCGGCGAGATCGTCTTCAATCTGATCGACGCCGAACTGTTGAGCCGGCGACCGAGCGACTGCCGCCTCGACTTCATGGACGGCTTCGACTTCCGCGAGATCTTCGCCGCGAAGCACCGGGAGTCGCTCGATCGCATCGCCACGCGGTGAGCGAGCCAACCCGCCCGAGGGGCGGCTTGGCTCACGGCGCGTACGCGGTTTTTACAGCCTCCCCCGTGCAGAGGGGTTCCGACATCGGTAGAGCACACCTGCAGCAACACTGCAGGAGTGCCCCATGAACGCCGAGTCCCGTTGCGTCCCGCCCCTTCTCGCCCGTCTCTCGCTGTCGATGCTCACGCTGCAATGCGTGGGGCTTGCACAAGGTCTCGGGAGCAGCGGCTACGCGCGCCCGCCCGAGACGATCAGCCGACTCGTCGAGGCGCCGCCGCCGCCTGACACCTCGTTGTCGCCACGCGCGAACTGGCTCGTGCTGACCACGCGCGAGCCGATGCCCGGCATCGACGTCGTCGCGCGGCCGCACGAGAAACTCGGTGGCTTGCGCATCGATCCGCAGGTCCATGGACCCCAGCTCGGCGCGCGCGTGATCAGCATCGTGCTGCGCTCGCTGGCGGACGGGACAGAGAAGGTCGTGCAGGTTCCCGCGGGCCACTGGTCGGGGCCCTATTGGAGTGCCGACGATCGCGCCTTCGCGCTGCTGCAATCGGCCGAGGGCGGCAGCCAGTTGTGGGTGGCGGATCCGGCGACGGCGCCGCCGCGGCGCATCGCGGACGTGCGGCTCAACGCGGTGCTCGGCAACCCGGTGCAGTGGTTGCCCGACCAGCAGCGCCTGCTCGTCAAGCTCGTCACCAAGGCGCAGATACCGGTGCGACCGCGCGCGCCGACGGGCCCCCAGGTGCAGGTCACGCAGCGGGGCACGAAGGCCCAGGTGCGGACCTACCAGGACCTGTTGCAGGACACGCACGACGAGGTGCTGTTCGAGTACTTCGCGACGAGCCAGCTCGCGATCGTCGACGCGGCGGGCGTGGTCAAGCCTTGCGGCGAGCCCGCGATGTACGACCGCGTCGAGGCCTCGCCCGACGGCACGCTGCTGCTCGCCGAGCGCGTCGAGCGGCCGTTCTCGTATGTCGTGCCCGCCAACTCCTTCCCGCGCAGCGTGGACGTCGTCGACTGGAACGGCAAGGTGGTGCGCGCGATCGCGAAGTTGCCGCTGCGCGATGCCGTGCCGATCGGCGGCGTGGCGACAGGGCCGCGTGGCATCGATTGGCTCCCGGTGGCGCCGCACACGCTCGTGTGGACCGAGGCCCAGGACCGCGGCGATCCGAAGGTCGAGGTGCCGCATCGCGATCACGTGATGGTGCTCGCGAATTGCCAGGGCGAGGCACAGCTGTGGTTCAAGACCGAGCACCGGGCCTCGGGCATCGGCTACGGCGGGGATGGCAAGCTCGCGCTGGCCACCGAGATGGACCGCAAGACGCGCCGGCAGCGTGTGCACCGCTACGACGCGTCCGATCCGTCGCGGCCCGGGGTCGTGC
>DASRJH010000289.1:0-3710 GCA_035649575.1 Planctomycetota bacterium | reverse complement strand
TCGTCAGCGTGAACTTGAACAGCGGTCCGTCGGGCTGCTGCACTTCGAACGTCGCCTTGCCGGCGTTGACGGCCCCCTTGTCGACTTTCCACTGCTGGTCAGCGGGACCGGCAGTGCCGGTGAGCGCCTTGCCCTTGTGCGTGAGATTGAACACCACGGGTCTTGGATCTCCTTCGGTGCCGTCCGGCCGCTGCACCTTGAACGTGCCCTCCCATTTACCTGTGAAGCTCGTCGCGCGCTGAGCGGAGAGCGACGGAACCAGCGCGACGAGTACAAGCGTGAGTGCAATCTGATTTCTCTTCATCATTTCCCCAGATCTCCACCATCGGTTAATCGGTTATCGGCTATCGCCTATCGGCCGTCGACTACTCGCCGCGGAGTGCGACGAGAGAATCGACACGCGACGGGCGGCGCGCCAGGATGTAGCTGGCCAGAAGCGCGACAGCGATGAACCCCGCCGGTGACGTTCACCGCGGCTGGCGGCAACTACTCCATCCGGAGCGCGTCGAACGGCTCGATGCGCGTCGCCCGCCGCGCGGGAACGTAGCTGGCCAGCACCGCGACGATCGCCATCGCGGCGACGGCGCCGGCGAGCGCGGCCGGATCGTACGGTGTCACGCGGAAGAGCAGGCTGGCGGCGGCCCGGCCGGCCGAGAGCGCGAGCAGACATCCCGCCGCGGCGCCGATCGCCAGCAGCACGCCGACTTCACGCAGCACGAGCCGCAAAATGTTGCGGCGCGTCGCGCCAAGCGCCATGCGAACGCCGATTTCCGTCGAGCGCCGCGCGACGGAATAGGCGACGAGTCCGTAGAGTCCGACCACCGTCAGCACCGCGGCGAGGACGCCGAATCCCGACGACAAGGCCGCGAGCAGCCGCTCCTGGACGAGCATGTCGCGGATCATCGTCGTCACGATGGAGTACCTCACCGAGATGCGCCGATCGAGAGTCGCGAGCGCGCCGGTAATGGCCGACGTCGTCGCGGCGGCCGGCAGCGACGATCGGACCATCAGCTGCAGGCTCTGGCCCACGCTCCACTGCGACGCCGCGAAGTACATCGTCGGATACGGGTCGTCCTTCACCGCCGTGTACGCCGAGTCCTTCACGACGCCGACGATCTCGTACGTCTGTTCGGGATTGCCCGGGTTCGCCTCGCGCGCAACGCGGCGCCCGATGGCGGCCGCGGCGCCGCCGAGTTTCGCGGCAAACAGTTCGTTGACGACGACGACGACCGCGGTCGAACCCGGCGTGTCGCGCGCATCGACGTCGCGGCCCGCCGTAAACGGCACGCCGGCGACCGCGAAGTAGCCGGGGCCGACCCAGTTCATCAGCGTGTTGAACTTGGCGCTGCGATCCCGCTCCGGCCACACGTCGTTGCGGCTCGAGCTCCCGCTCAACGGCACGACGGCGACGCTCGCCGCTCCCGCGAGGCCCGGGATGCTGCGGACGCGCTCGATGACGAGCTGGCGGTGCGCGAGCCGGCTCTTGGGTGGCAGCCGGAGACGCGACGAATCGATTTCGGCGACGACGAGCCCCTGCGCCCGGAAGCCGGGATCGAGCGTCAGCACGTTGCGCAGCGTACGCGCGAACAACAGCGAGCCAAAGAGGAGCGCGACCGACAGCGCGATCTGCACCACGACGAGCGCGCGGCGGAGCGCGACGGTCTGTCGGCGGGCCGACGCGCCGGGCGTGGTCGCGCGCAGCACGGACGACGCTGTGACGCGCGTGCCGCGCAGCGCGGGCACGAGACCGAACAGCAGACACGTGGCGACGGCGAGCAGCGCCGCGAAGCCGAGCACGCGCCAGTCGACCGCCAGCGGCAGCGTGATGGGCGTGCCGGTCGTTTCGAGCGCCGCGACGAGCCATCGCCCGAGCATGCCGGCGAGCAGCACGGCCAACGCGGTGCCGGTCGCCGCCAGCAGCAGGCTTTCGGTCAGCAGCTGCCGGATGACGCGTCCGCGCGAGGCGCCGAGTCCGAGGCGGACCGCGATCTCGCGCTCGCGCGCCGACGCGCGGGCGAGCAGCAGGTTCGCGAGGTTCGTGCACGCGATCACGAGCACGAGCGATGCGATCGCGAGCAGCAGCCAGAGCGGCGACGCGTACGCCTCGCGGAGCTGCGACAGCCCCTTGCCGCCCGGCACGGCGGTCATCGTCATCGCGAGATACTTCTCGACGCTGGTCGCGGGATAGCCGGCAGGGAGCAGCGTCTTGAACATGTCGGGCGAGATCGCGGCGAGATGCGAGGTCGCGCGATCGATCGTCCATCCGGGGTGCAGCCGACCGAACACCGACAGCCACCAGGTCGTCCCCGAATCGGCGCGCCCTTTGCCGTCGGCGCTGAGCACGGCTTCGGCGCACAGCGGCAGCGCGACGTCGAAGCTGCGCCCGACCTCCAGCCCGTGAAACGCCGCGGGCGCGACGCCGACGATCTCGATCTGCCGTCCGCGCACGGTGAGCATGCGGCCCGCGATGGCCGGATCGCCGCCGTAGGCACGCTGCCAGAAGCCGAGTCCGAGCACGGCGCGCGGCGCGCAGCCGCGTTGATCGTCGGCCGGTGTGAGCAGACGGCCGCGCGCGGGATGCAGACCGAGCGTGTCGAATAACCCGCCGGTCACCCAGATCCCATTGACCCGCCGCGTCTCGCCCCCCTCGGACAGATCGAAGGCGGCGTCGGCGCTCGACCACGCGAACAGCGAGAACGCCTGCTGACGCGCGGACAGCTCGCGCCAGATCGGCTGCGTGACGGTCGGATACCACGACTCGAAATTGCCGCGCGAGCCCTCCATCGACGCGAGCCGGATCTCGTAGAGGCCGCCGGGATCGGTGATGGGCAGCGGCCGCAGCCGGACGGCGGCGATCACGTCGAAGAGCGCGGTCGTCGCGCCGATGCCGAGCGTCAACGACAGGATCGCGACGATCGCGAAGCCCGGATTGCGGCGGAAGACGCGCCGCGCGTAGCGAACGTCCTGCAGGGCGTGCAGGATCCATCGGCCGCCCCACACGTCGCGGGCCGCCTCCTGGATCTGGCCGACGTTGCCGAGCTCGCGGCGCGCATGTGCCGCGGCCTCGCGCGGCGGCTCGCCGCGGGAGACGCGATCGGCCGTCGCCATGTCGAGGTGGCTGCGCAGCTCGTCGCGCAGATCGTCGTCGCGGTTGCTCATTCGGTCTCCTGGGGGCGCGAGAGGATGCCGCTCATCGCGTCGACGAGCGCCTGCCAGCGCGAGCGCTCCGACGCGAGCTGGCGGCGGCCGGCGGCAGTGAGGCGGTAGACGCGCGTCCGCTGCTTGTTGGGCGACAGCTCCCATGTCGCCGCGATCCATTTCTGCTTCTCGAGGCGGTGCAGCGCCGGATAGAGCGATCCGGTGTCGACCTGCAGAGCGTCGCTCGAGTTGGCCTGGATGGCGACGGCGATGCCATAGCCGTGCCGCGGCCCCCACTGGAGCGTCTGGAGGATCAGGAGGTCGAGCGTGCCTTGCAGCAGCTCGATCCGGTTCTGGTAGCGGTCGCGTCGCCGTGGCATAAGGGTGTAGCCAGACTACACCCACGGGTGGAGTTTGTCTACCCCCATCCTTCGCTCATCGACGCATGGGAGTTGGGACGTGGAAAGTTGGAGATTGACTGGTCGCGCCCTTGAGGGATGAACCGTGTGATGAAACAAATGCATCGATTGAGGATTGACCTCTGATCACCACTCACGTAGATGGACCTGGAG
>DASRJH010000288.1:0-3844 GCA_035649575.1 Planctomycetota bacterium | reverse complement strand
CCTCCATCGCCATCGACGTGAAGCCCGTCGCGAAGAGTAGTGCGCGGCGCAGCGACGCCGTCGTGGTGGGGGCGGGCAGCGGCGCCGCCGGTGCGGCCGGTGTCCTGGTGGCGTTCACGGCGGTGCCTTCGCCGAGCCGCGGCAGCAGCAGCGCAATGACGCCGATCGTCACGTTGCCGGCCGCGGCGACGAGCAGCGTGCTGCGGAAGCCGAGGCTCTCGACGAGCACGGCCGCGGTGGCCGCGGCGCCGAGCATCGCGCCGATCACGTTGCCGAGATACAGGAAGCTGAACGTGCCCTCGTCGCCCGGACGCGCGCGGCGCAGGAACGCCATCATCAGCGGGAACGTCGTGCCCATCAGCGTCGCGAACAGCAGGATCGGCAGCGCGATGCCGAGCGCCGAGCCGGACAGGTAGCCGCCCGACGACGACTCCCCGAGCTGCAGCAGCGCGCGTTCGGCGACAGCAAACGCCCACGGCACCACGAAGGCACCCCCGGCGATGCCGCACTCGACGAGCCCGTAGGCCACGGCTGCGGCCGCGACCGAGCGCGCCTGCAGCGCCCTGCCGGCGCGTCCGCCGAGCCAGCTGCCGAGCGCGAGCCCGGCCATGAACGCCGACAACAGGATCGACAGCACCGGCGTGACGATGCCGAAGGCCGCGAACGCGAGCCGCAGCCAGACGACCTGGTAGACGAGGCCGCAGAACCCGGAGACGACGAACAGCAGGAAGGCGGTACCGCGCAGTGGGGACATCCGGGCGGGGAACGAGGCGCTGGAGTCTAGTGCCGTGTCCCGGATGTCGGTGGGTTTCGCGCCGCAATCCTCGCCGCCTCGTTCCGCGAGCGTGCTCAGGCGCCGACTGCGTTCACTTCGCGGCGCCCTTCTGCGCGCGACGCGTGTAGGTGATCGTCATGATCTTCATCGCCTTGCCATCGGGGCCGGGCACGAACATCTCGAACACGCGCGTGTTGGCGTCCTTCTCGGTCGTCACCATGTGGTGCAGCACGGGCTTGCCGTCCATGCCCGGGCCCGTGCCCGACATCGTCAGCGCCTTCTTCGCGGCGTCGTAGGTTCCCTCGAGGGTCATGATGCTGGTCGACCAGGAGTCGATCCAGGTGCCGATGTACTTGCCCTTCGCCGGGTCGTAGCCCGTGGTGCCGTGGCCGTGGAAGTCTGCGCCTCCCATCGAACCCTTGAAGTCGTCGATGACCCACAAGCCGCCGATCGCGGTGATCTCGGAGACCGCCTTGTTCGTCTGCGGTTTGCCGTCTTCGCCCATCATCTCGACGACGGCGTCCCAGGTGCCGACGCTGGCCGTGAGCTTCTGGTGTTCGGGAGCGGGCTTGGGTGCCTCTTGGGCGAACAGCGGGGTGGTGAGGGCGGCGAGAACGGCGACTGCAAAACAGATCTTCATGAGTAGGGGAGTGATTGGTTGGTCCGGCTTGCGGACACCGGGAAGACGAACAAGACGACGCTCGATCGACAACAGGTTTCGCTTTTCCGCCGACCTGGGTAGCGCGCAGGCCCAGTATGTTCGCGCTGCCGACCATGCCCGTTCGCTGGACGTTCCCGACTGCCGCCGGCATCGCGGTGCTGTGGCTCGGCTGCCGGCTGGCCTCGCTGCCGCAAGCACTGTCGGCGCGCAGCGGCGTGTGGTCGCGCGCAGAGATCGCACTCACGAAGCCACGCGAGTGGCGTGTGTTCGCGAACACCGGCATTTCGCCCGAGGAGGTCGCGGCGCTCGGCGTGCTCGGGCAGGACGGCCGCCTGATCGCGTATGGCGACCTCGGCCGCGTGCCCGAAGCACAGCGCGACTACGCCGAACTGCTGCTCGACATGCAGCACCATCGCCTGCGCAGCCTGCTCTATCCGAACCCCAGCGACACGCGCCGCGCGAACTCGCCCGACGAACTGCGGGCCATGGTCGGGCAGCCGTGTGCCGGCGAAGTCGTGGTCGCCGACCTGTCGCAGACCGGTGAGCCGCTGCCGGTCGACCAGTTCACGCTGCTGCACGAGCAACGGCACGACGGCATCCTCGTGCGTTACTGGCGGCGGAGCACGCCGCGATGATCGCCGAGCCATCGGCCATCGGGGGTGTGCTTCTCGTCGCGCTGCCGGCGCTGCTCGGCGCGGGCGCGCTGCGGATCGCCGGCGTGCGATTCGGCAGCGACCGCCTCGCGTTCGTCGCCTGGACCTGGCCTGCCGGCGCGTTCGCGTTGGCGCTGATCGAGCTCGCGTGTCTGCTGCTCGGCATCGCGCCGCGGCACTGGCTCGCGGTAGTCGCGGCGGTTGCCGTCGCGGTGGGCGCGGTCGCATGGCGCACGCGCGTTGCAGCGCCGGACGCTGCGACGCCGCCGCCGCGAAAGCGCCGCTGGGACGACGTCGGATCATGGTGCGTTGTGCTGCTCGGTGTGTTCGCGACGGCGCTCGCCGCGCTCGCAGGAGCGGCCGAACCGTGCGTGATCGGCGACGAGGGCACGCTGTGGGCCATGAAGGCGAGGGCCTTCTCGCACGACTGGTTCGCCGGCGACTTCGTGCGCGCGCAGGGCTTGTCGACGCACGCGGACTACCCGCCGCTCAACCCGCTGCTGCAGGCGTGGACGCACGCACTGGCCGGCGGCTTCACGCTGTTCGCGAACCGCGTGCCGATCCAGCTCTGCACGCTGTCATTGTGGCTCGCGACTGCCACAGCACTGCGCCGCCGGTGTCCGGGCTGGCTCGCGGGGCTGTTGCTGCTCGTGCTGCTGCTCGACCCGTTCTGGCACGCGTCGTGTCTCTGCGCCGAAGCCGACACCATGGTCGCGCTCGGCCTCGTGCTCGGCTGCGACGGCTGGTTGCGTTCGCGTGCGCACGACGAACGTGGCCATCGCGCGGTCGCGGCGCTCGGCCTCGCGTTCGCGTTGTGGTCGAAGAACGAAGCGACGCTCTACTTCGCGAGCGCGTGCATCGCCGCCGGCCTCGTCGCGATCGCCACGCGGACTCGGGCTGCCGCGCCCGCCGCAAAGCGCCGCTGGCCGTTCTGGCTCGCGCTGCCGCTTGGCGTCGTCGCGTGGCAATGGGGTTGGAACCGGTGGTTTCACTTCCAGAACGACCTCGCCGGCGGCAATCCGCTCGGCAAGTCGTTTGGCGAGCTGTTCGCGGCCCAGTTCGCCGACCGCATCGGGCCGGTGCTCGGCGAGGGCGCGTGCCTGCTCGTGCGGTGGGACCGCGCGCACGGGGTGTTGCTGCTCGTGCTGCTGGCCCTGCTGCTGTGGCCGCGTGTGGCGCTCGCGCGACCGCTCGGCATCGTCACGCTGGCGCTGCTCGGCGCCGTGCTCGGCACGCACCTCGTCTACGTCGGCAGCTGGCTCGAGCTGCGCTACCACTTGACGACGTCGCACGCGCGCGTGCTGTTCCAGCTCGTGCCGGTGAGCCTGGTGTGGTTCGCGGCGGTGCATCGCGGTGACCAAGAGCGGCGACTTTCCAGCAACGACAGCGCTGCCGGCGGACGTCCGGTAGACTCGCGTTCCTCCTCCCTCGGAGCACGACCATGAACGCCCTCTCGCGCTCGCGCACGCTCGTCGCGCTCGGTGCCGTCCTGCTGCTCCCCGGCTGCACCGCCACGCTGCTGCAGTTCCTCGTGCCGTTGACCGCGTTCGGCGGCTCGACGGTCGAAGTCGTCGTCGTCGGCACCCACAGCAACGGTGCGAGCGGCGACCGCATCGGCGCCGTACTGCAACTGCCCCCCGGCTTCGCCGCGCTCGGCGCGATGACCCCGAACGGCGACATCGGCGGCAACCCGATTCCCGTGACGATGAACGAGCCGGGCCTGCTCGCGCTCTACACCGAGGAGCCCGGCACGAC
>DASRJH010000287.1:0-49807 GCA_035649575.1 Planctomycetota bacterium | reverse complement strand
TCGAGTCGACGCGCGCCGATCGCGGTGCCGTGGAGACATCGCCATGATCGCGAGCTGGACGATCGGGCAGGTCGTGCTGCTGGACCCGTGGTTCCTGCTCGCGGCTCCCGTGGCATTGCTCGCCGCGATCGTGCGGGCGCGCCGGCCGCGCGCGGCGTTGCCGACGGCTGCAGCGAGCCTGTTCGCGGGCCTGCGGCCGACGTGGCGCCAGCGCTTTTCGGGCGTCGCCCTCGCGGGCATGGTGCTGGCCGCGACCTGCCTCGCCGTGGCGCTCGCGCGTCCCGTGCGGCGTGAGGTGGTGCCCGTGCGCGAGCTCGGCATCGACCTCCTGCTGGTCGTCGACACGAGCTCGTCGATGATGATCGACGACATGGGCGCAGAGGGCGTGCGGCGCATGGACGCGGCGCGCAGGCGTGCCGAGGAGTTCGCGGCGGCGCGCAAGAACGACCACGTCGGCATGATCGCGTTCGCGCGCTACGCCGAGCTGCGCTGTCCGCTGACGCTCGACGAGAAGGCGCTGTCGGCGTTCCTGCGTGTGCTCGATACCGTGCCACAGAACTCCGAGATCGACGGCACCGCGATCGGCACCGCGATCGCGAAGGCCGTGCAGGTGCTCAAGACGAGCAAAGCGAAGTCGCGTGTCGTCGTGCTCCTGACCGACGGCGAGACCACGGTGCAGGACATCCTGCCCGCGGAGGGCGCGAAGCTCGCGAAGGACGCGGGGATCCGCGTGCACACGATCGGGCTCGGCAACGGGTCGCCGACGGTGATCGGCTTCCGGAAGCCCGACTTCTCGGACCTGCGCAACATCGCGGAGACGACCGGCGGCCAGTTCTTCGAGCCCAAGAGCGACGCCGACCTCGGCGAGGTCTACGCGCGCATCGACGAGCTCGAGAAGACCGAGCTCGAGGACCCGCGTTACCGCACCGTCGATCGCTTCGAATGGCCGCTCGCGGCGGGACTGCTGCTGATGCTGCTCGCGCTACTCGCCGACGTGCTCGTGTTCCGGAGGGTGCCATGAGCGGGCTCGAATGGACGCGTGCGCACCTGTGGCCCTGCCTGCTGCTGCTGCCGGTCGTGTGGGCGCTGCTCTGGGCGCTGTGTGACCGTTCGCGGCGCGCCATGGCGCGCTACGGCGCCGCGACGAGCGATGCGATCGCGACGCCGCTCGCGCGTTCGCTGCGCACCACGGTCCTGCTCGGGCTCGGCATCGTGTGCTGGATGGACCCGCGTCTCGGCGAGGAGCCCGTTGCGGTCGAACGGCGCGGCCTCGACCTGATCTTCTGCCTCGACACCTCGCGTTCGATGCTCGCGCGCGATGTCGAGCCGTCGCGGCTCGGGCGCGCGCTGCAGGACATCCACGCGGTGCTGCCCTCGCTGCAGGGCGGAGACCGCGTCGGCGTCGTCGTGTTCGCCGGTCAGGCACGGCTCTGGATCCCGCTCACGCACGACGTGGACTCGTTCCGCGGGTTGCTCGACGAGATCGACACCGAGATCGTGAAGGTCGGCGGCACGGACATCGCGGCGGCGCTGCGCAAGGCGCTCGAGCTCGCCGATCCCGACAACAGCAAGACGACGGCCGTGCTGCTTCTGACGGACGGCGAAGACCTCGCGGGAGCGGGCCAGCAGGCGGCGACCGAGCTCAAGGACCGCGGCATCGTCGTGCACGCGGTCGGCTACGGCAGTTCGCTCGGCAGCAAGATCACGCTGTCCGAGGCCGGTGCGGAGGCGTTTCTGCGCAACAAGGAAGGCGCCGAGGTCGTCTCGCGCATGGATCCCGACAGCCTGCGCAAGGTCGCCGGCGTCACGGGCGGCGAGTTCGTGCGGGCCGACGCGATGGTGCTGCCGCTCAACGAACTGCACCAGAAGCGCCTGCTGCCGATGCAGAAGCGCAGCTACGACGCCGGGGAAGAAACGGGCAAGCAGGCCCGTTATCAATGGGCGCTGCTGCCGCTGCTCTTGCTGCTAGTCTACGAGATCCTGATGGCCGGAGGCCGACACCGATGAAGATCCTCCTGTTGTGCGCCTGCCTGCTCACAGCACACGGCGGCGACCGCGAGAAGGGACTGCAGCACTACCGCGAAGGCCGCTACACGGAGGCCGCGGCGGCGTTCCGCGCCGCGATCGCGAGCGAGGGGGACTCCGCGGATCTGCAGTTCAACCTCGCTCTCGCGAGCTGGCGCGCGGGCGATCTCGCCGCAGCCGAGACGGCGGTCGAGAAGTATGCCGCGATGGCTGGCGATGCTCGCACCGATCTGCATGCGGGTCTGCTCGGTGCGCTGCGACACGAGGAGGCGAAGCTGCGCGAGGCCCAGGCCGATGCACTGATCGCAACCAGCGGGCAGCCGGCCGTGGCTCCGAACGTGCCTCCGAATGGGGCTCCGAACGCCACACCCAACACGGCACCCCAGGATCCGATGCCGCTGCTCGAGGAAGCGCTGAAGAAGGCCGAGCAGAGCTCGGACTACTTCCTGCGCGGCGTCAAGGCGAAGCCTGCGCCCGAACTGCTGCGCAACGTCGAGCGCTCGCTGCGGACCATCGAGGAGATCGAGAAGAAGATCGAGGAGCTCAAGAAGCAGCGCAAGGAGCAAAAGGACGACGAGAAGAAGGACGGCGAGAAGAAGCCGGACGACAAGAACGACCAGAAGCAGGACGAGAAGAAGGACGGCGACAAGAAGCCGGACGACAAGAGCGAGCCGGACAAGGATCAGAAGAAGCCAGACGAGAAGCAGAGCGACAAGCAGGATCCGCAGCAGGGCAAGGGCGAAGAGAAACCCGAACCCAAGGCCGGCGAGCCGCAGGAACAGAAGGGCGACGAGCAGAAGCCGCAACCGAAGCCCGAAGAGTCCAAGTCCGGCGCCAAGCCGCCGTCCGAACAACCCGAGCCGAAGCCCGGTGAGCAGCAGGACCAGAAGGCGCGCGCCGACGCACCGGGCGAGGCCGCCGAGGGCAAGGAGCTGACTCCCGAACAGACCCAACGACTCATGGAGCAGCTCGAGAACCTCGACGCGAAGCTGAAGAGCTTCCGCGCCCGCGCGAAGACGGGCCGGCGTCCCGTGGAGAGGGATTGGTGATGCGCGGACGGCCCTGCCTCTGCTGGCTCTCGGTCCTCGTCGTCGCGATCGCAGTGCCTGCCCAGGAGAAGCTCGAGATCGAGGGACCGGAGCCCGCGACGATCCGGCTCGGCGACAGCGCGCGTGCGTTGATCCGCGTCGAAGGGCGCGGCGCCGAACCACGCACGCCTCCGCTACCGAGGGTCGATGGTCTCGAGCTCCAGTTGTCGCCGCCTTCGCGCAACAGCTATACGTTCTTCGATGGTCGCACGCTGACCGAGCGCGTCGGCGTTCAATACCAGCTCGTGCTGCGACCACACCGCGAGGGCACGTTCGTCGTGCCCCCGTTTGCGATCTGGACCGGCACGCGCGAACAGATGACGCGCGAGCTGCGCATCGACGCGCGCAAGGACCTGCGCGGCGAAGAGCTCGGCTGGCTCGACGTCACGGTGGAGCCGCAGCGTGTCTACGTGCACGAGCCGATCCGCATCCACGTCGATTACGGCGTGCAGGCGGGGCTGCGCCTCGTGCAGGACGTGCACAATCGCTACCAGTTCACCGACATCGAGGTACAGGCCCCTTGGCTGTTCGAGTTCCCGGGCGGCGAGCCGATCGAGCTGCCCGTGCCACGAGGCGACTTGCGCCTCGTGGTCGGCAACCCGCGCCTCTTGCTGCAGGCCACGTACGAGGCGAACTACGAGCGTGGCGGCGAGCGCTGGCAGCACTTCTCGTTCGACCGCGCGTTCCTGCCGACGCGGCTCGGCAAGATCGAGCTCAGCCCGCCGACGTTGCGCTACCACGTGCTGCAGCGCGAGGGCCTGCAGGACATCTTCGGCCGCGGGCGCGGTCAGCTCAGCGACAACTTCTACGTCTACGGCAAGCCGATCACGATCGAAGTGCTGCCGATCCCCGAGGCGGGGCGTCCGACGCCCTACTACGGCGCGGTCGGGCGCTTTCAGATCGACGCGGCGCTCGACAGGGACACCGTGAGCGTCGGCAGCTCGGTCAAGCTCACGGTCACCGTGGGCGGCCAGGGCAACTTCGAGTTCCTGCGGCTGCCGCCGCTCGACGAGCTCGCGGGCTTCCACAAGCTCGGCCAGACCGAAACGAAGCGCGAGCCCGACAAGGTGGTCGTGACCTACGACCTCGCGCCGCTGTCGACCGACGTGCGCGCGGTCCCGTCCATCGCGTGGAACTACTTCGACACGACGCCGGGCGTCGAGAAGTTCGTCGAGGTCAGGACGCGCGAGCTGCCGCTCGTCGTGAAGCCGCTTCTGAACGGAGAGACGCTCGTGCCGCTGCCCGAGGCCGCGGTCAAGGCCGTGACGCCGGGCGTCGACGACATCTTCGATCTGCCCTCGTTCGACGGTGCGAACACCGTGTCCGCGCCGGCTCCGAAAGCACTCTGGTGGGGCGCCGTGCTCGGTCCATGGGCGCTCGCGCTGGCTGGCCTCTACGCGTTCGCGGCGTGGCGACGCGCCGCGGCCGACAAACAGGGACAGCGCGCGCGCGGTGCGGCTCGCGCCTGTTCGAGAGCACTCGAGCACGGCGAAGATCCGACCGCAGTCCTTGCCTCCTACCTCGGCGCCCGCATCGGCGTGCCGGCGGCCGCGATCATCGCGCCGGACCTGCGCGATCGCCTCGTGCAGGCTGGACTCGATGCGGCGCTGGCCGGCGAGGTCGCGAGCCTCGTCGAACGCGGCACCGCGGCCCGCTACGGCGGCGGCACGCAGCTCGAGCCGGCGGCCGTGCGCGACTTCGTGAAACGGCTCGAGCCCGTGCGCTTCGGCGTGCGCGGCTTCCTGCCGTTTCTGTTGTGGCCCGTGCTCGTGCTCGGCACCGGTGGGGGCCTCTCGGCGCAAGCTCCGTCGCAGCACGTTCCCGACCAGGACGCGGCGGTCGCCGCGTATCGCGCCGGCGACTATCGCGCGGCCGAAGCCGCGTTCGCGCGCGTGTTCGCGGCGACGGGTGATCGCAGGTGCTGGCAGGCGCGCGGCAACTGCTTCTACCGTCTCGGCGATCTGCCGGCCGCGCTGTGGGCTTACGAGTCCGCGAGGCTCGGCTTGCCGCGCGACGCCGAATTGCTCGCGAACCTGCGCCTCGTGCGCACGCGTCTCGAGCTCGACGTCGGTCCCGGCGGCTTCGCGGCCGAGCTCACCACGCTTCGCGACCAGCTGTTGCCGTGCGAACGCCTGTGGCTCTGCGCCGGCTGCATGGCGATCGCCGCGGGTTGTCTCGTGTTGGGCTGGCGCCGCGTCGGTCTGCGCTGGATCGGGGTGCTCGTGTTCGTGCCGGGCGCGTGGCTTGCTTTGGAGGCGCTGTGGCTCGCGCCGATGCGGCCGGTCCACGCGATCGCGCGGAAGCCTCTCGCTCTGTTGTCCGAACCGCGCCTGGGCCTCGAACCGGTGGCCACCGTGCGGGCCGGCGTGACGGTGGGCCTGCTCGGCGGCGGGCAGGGTACGTTCGTGCGCGTGCAGGCCGGGGATCGCTCGGGCTACACGCCGCGCGAGTCGGTGGCGGTCGTCGAGTGATGACGGCGCCCGAATTGCGCCGATGGGGAACCTGCCGGCAGCATGGTGATTCCGTCAAACGGCCGGCATCATGCGCCGATGCGTTCGTCCAGATTCGCTGCCATGCTCCTGCTGGCAGCGATCGTCTTGCCGGCCCAGGTCAAGGTGCTCGATGTGATCGATGGCGAGACGCTCTACGAGGGGGGCAGCCTCGCGAGCTTCAGCGTGGGACTCGAGCGACAGGAGAAGCTGCGCCAAGGCAGCGAGAGCATCGCTGATCCCACCGCGAGCCATCGGTTCACGGTCATGACGGCGCTCGCGTACCAGTACGGCCTGCGCAACAACCTGCAGATCGGGCTCGCGCTGCCCTATGCCGCGATCGAGCGCGAGTTCCTCGGCGGCCAGCAGGTAACCGCCGGTCTCGGCGACGTCGAGCTGCTCGGGAAGTGGCGCTTCCATCGTTGGGATGCCCCGGGCGTCGCGATCAACACGGCGTTGATCGCCATGCTCTCGCTGCCGACCGGCGACGACGACGACAGGTCTGGCGGCGTCGAGTTCGAGCCCGAGCAGCAGGTCGGCAGTGGCGGCGTCGATCCGTCCATCGGATTGGCGATCACACCCGAGCCGGGGCGCTGGCGTTTCAACGTCGCTGCCCTCTACCGCATCCACACCGACACCGATGGCGATGGCGACCAGCTCGGGGACTCGTTCTTCGCCGAGTTGGCGGTCGGCAACCGCTTCTGGCTCGAGCCGTACCCGGGACCGTTCATGCGGCTCGACTTGTTCGCGCACTACGATCACGAGAACCGGGATGCGGTGGATGGACAGCTGCTCGCCGACTCCGGCGGGGAACGCGTCAGCGTCGGCGCCACCTGGGCATTCCGGCCGCGGCCCTCGCTCGATCTCCAGCTCACCGGTGAGGTGCCGGTGTGGCGTGACGTCAATGGCACCCAGCTCGACGAAGACTGGTCGGTCCAGTTCTCGCTCGGCCACCGTTTCTGATCCGTTCCCTCATGAAGCAGTACACTTCCTTCCTCCTCGCCGGCCTCGCCGCCGCATGTCTCGCTCCTGGCCGCGAGCTCGTGCCGGCCCCTTCGGACTTCGCGTTCCTGGAGGTCCAGCTGCAGGGTTGAACCTGAAACGAGGAACTGCTGGGTCTCCAGCAGTTCTTCGAGAGCCGGTACGGCTCCACCCCGCAGATCGATCTGGACCGACAGCTCTGCCGCGTGCGCCTCGAACGCCCCACGCAGCTCGACCTTCACGCCGTCGCGCAGGGCGTCATCAAGAACAACATGGGCATCGGCGGCATCGAAGTGCGCGTGCGTGGTCAGCTCGCCGCGGGCAAGGCGACGCTGATCGAGACCGGCCAGGTGCTCGCGGTGCAAGGAGGGCCCGAACGATCGACGCTGCCGTGGTTGTGGTTCCAGGCCAAGGAGTTCGGCCTCGGCATGGTGGACGAAGTCACGTGGCTGCGTGAGTCGGCGCGGCCCGACATGCCGTGAGGGGATCGGCGAGACGACGTATCAGCCGGCGGGGGACAATGGATCGAGCACCTCGATCCCGTGGAACCGGTGGAAGTCGGTGTCGCGCGTGTAGATCGTCCTCACGCCGTGCTCACGCATCAGGACCACGGTGTGCAGGTCGTGGATGATGTTGCCCGCAAATGTGGGGGCAGTGCCGATGAGCTCTTCCAGGATCTCGTCATGTTGTGGGGTGGCTGTCAGGACTGTGATGCTCGAAGCAGCCAACAGCCCGCGCACGAAACTCCACGCGAGCGGCAGCGACCATGGCGTGCGGAACACGCGCGGATGCGTCACAACGCGCATGAACTCGTAAACGATCGGCCAGGTCAGGTGCCACGGCCGGTTACCCCGCCTCCAGCCATCCACCAGCGATCGACACCTGTCGTGCGCGGTTGACGAGGCGTCGGCGGCGTAGAGCAGGATGTTGGTGTCCGCGACGAACATCAGCGACCTTCCATGGTTCGATACAGTTCGTCGCGATTCGCGACATCGACAGTCGTGCCGCCGCCGTCGAATCTCGGCAACGGCGGCAGCTTCGCGGACCGCGCAGTTTCGCGCCGCAGGAGTCGGCGGATCGCAAGTTCCACCAACGACGACATAGTGGTCTTCTGTTTGGCAGCGGCCGCCTTCAGGCGTGTCCAGAGGCGTTCGTCGAGATTCAGGGTCGTCTTCATGCCACCCGAGCATATCGACCGTATGGATGTACGGTTGCATATTCCGTGTGTACGGCCCGCGTGTACGGCGATCGGGGATCTGCCGCCAACCTGCCTTGTGGTCGAAGCAAGCGCGGCATCAGCCCGTTGCGCCAGCAGGGGCAGGCGATCAGTTGCCGGTTGCCGTTCGGCGTGGGCCACTCACCCGAGCATCTTCTTGGCGCGCATGCCCGTCACGAGCAGCAAGCCGCCCACGACGAGGAAGACGCCGGCAATCAGCCATCGCAGCAGCCATTCGTTCCAGAGCAGCAAGAGCCCGAAGACCACCGAGCCGCCACCGAGGACGATCAGCAGCGTCGGCAGTTGGAGCGGGAGCTGCGGCATGCCCGGCGCGCCGCGGTTCAACTTGATGTCCATCAGAGAGTTTTCTCGTAGATGCGGTAACGACGGTAGGGCCGGTGGCCCAGCGTCTCGAGAGGACCGAGCATGTCGCGATTGTCTTCGAGGATCCAGCTTGCTTCGCAGGCGCGGAAGCCGACGTCGAGGCCGGAGCGGATGACCTTGTGCATGAGTAGCAGCTCGATGCCGATGCGCCGATACTCGGGCACGACGCCGAGCGTGATGACGCGGATCAACTTCACGCGCTTCATCGCGCGCAGGAAGCGCCACCAGCCGAACGGAAAGAGGCGGCCCTGGCAGGCGCGCGCGCCCTCGTTGACGTCGGGCAGCGCGGCGATGAAGCCAACGGGCAAGCCTCTGACTTCGGCGATGTGCAGCAGCGCCGGGTGCGCGACCTTCTTCAGGTCCTTCGCTTGCGCGAAGAACTCCTCCTGCGTCATCGGCACGAATCCCCAGTTGCGGTCCCAGATGCGGTGGTAGAGGTCCCACAACACCTGACACTCCGCGTCGAAATGGCGCAGGTTCACCGGCCGCATCGTCGCGGACGACTTCCTGCGCAGGCCCTCGGCGATGCGATCGACGCGCCGCGAATCGAGCGACTCGGCGGTCACGTGCAGCGCGAGCAGGTCCTTCGCCTTGCGCAGGCCGAAGGCCTCGAGCCACTGCGCATAGTGGGGCGGGTTGTAGTTCATCATGACGACCGGCGGACCCTTGTCGCCGTCGACGAGCAGGCCACAGCGGTAGTTCGTGGACATGTCGACGGGGCCGCGCAGATGGCTGGCGCCACGCCGCCGGCACCAGTCGGCCGCGTGGGCGAGAAGCCGGTGAGCCGTGGACTCGTCCATCGCCTCGAAGTGGCCGAAGAACCCGATGCGGTCGCCGTGGAACTCGTCGTGCAGGCGATCGCGGCTGGTGCTCACGCGGCCGACGCAGCGATCGCCGGCGAAGGCCGCGAACAGACCGACTTCTGCGTGGCGGAAGAACGGGCTCTTCTTCGCGTCGATCTGCCAGGCCTCGGCGCTCGTGACCGGAGGAACGAAGTCCGGATCACCGCGATAGAACTCGCGCTGCAGGTCGAGGAAGCGGGTCGGCTGTGGCACAGCCTTGATCGAGAGCTCGGCACGCGGGTCTTTTGCAGGAGCGTTCATCCGGGTAGACGTTAGGAGATGCTCCTCCCTGCTGCCACGAAGGTGTGCCATCGCGGCGCCCTCATGCTTGCTGCAGTCTGCGCTGGTTGTTCGAGTCCATCGAATGCCTACCAGCCTGCCACGCTCACGGCGCCGCAGGCTGCGAAGTGCAAGGCCGCCGAAGCCGCATACCGGGCCGGAAGCGACGACTACCCGGGAATGCGCGCCGAGCTCGCGGCCGACCCGACGACCGCGTGCTGGCTCGTGCGCATGGTCATCGTCGACCTGTTGAAGGTGCGCGAGGGGAGGCCGTTGCGCGACGGGGACATGATGCGCGCTGCGGCCCACATCGCGAATCCGGTGGAAGAGCGGGCTCTGGCCGAGATCGACGCCTTGGGCGCCGTCGCGGTGCCGACGCTCGTCGGCGACCTGCTGCTGCACAACCAGCCGCAGCCGCGCGAGCTCGGCATCGAGCTGTTGGCGCGCGTCGGTGCGCCGGCGCTGCCGGCCGTGCAGGAGGTCGCGCGCAACGGCGAGCCGCGGCAGCGCCGCGCGGCAGCGCGCACCATGGGTGCGATCGGCGTCGATGCGGCCGTGTTCGCGATCCTGGCCCGGATGGCCGACGACGAGGACTACTCGGTGCGCGCCGATGCGTTGCGCAGCTTGCGCAGCGGCGGCGACGATGGAAAGCGCCTGCTCGTCGAGAAGCTGCGCGCCGATCCCGATCCGTTCGTGCGGCGTGTTGCCGCACAGACGCTGGTCCACCACCCGGGTCAGGCGTCGTCGCTCGCGTTGGTCGACTACCTCGAGCGTTGCGAGCGCGAGAGGGACTTCCCCGGCGAGAAGACCGCGCAGGCGAGCCTGCAGCAGCTGACCACCACACGCGGCTTCCAGACTCCGGCGCAGTGGCGGGTCACGCTGCGCAACCCGAACGAGCCCGGCGGCGGGCGCTGAGAGCCGACTGCACCATCGTGGCCATGGCCGCAACCAAAGGGCTTGGTTGCCAGCCGCGCCCGAGCGCGCGGCATTCGGCCATTGCCGCTTGTTGTCGGGGGCCCTTACAGCTACGCAAGCTGTCGCGCAGCGCGACAGTTTGCGAGACTACGGGCCCATGGTTGACGAATGGAAGATCCAGCGCGACCGCAAGGTCTGTGACAAACCCGGTTGTCCGCTGCCGACGGCCAAGTCCTGGCTCGTCGTGCTCGAGTGGCCGGCCTGCATGCGGCGCAACCTCTGCGAGGCCTGTTTCCACGACTACGAACGGCGGTGCCAGGGCAGCGAACCGCCGATCTTCTGGCGCGCGCTGCGCAAGCCGTCGAGCAAGGAGCCCGTGCTCGACCTCAACTCGCTGCGATTGCTGTTCGATCGGCTCGGCACCGTCGACGACGAACGAGCTCGCGCGCTGCGCTACTTCTGCGCGCTGCTGCTGCTGCGCAAACGCGTGCTGCGCATGGTGCCGCCGCGCACGGAGGCACAGGCGCGCGCCGACCTCGTCGTGGTCGATCCGAAGCAGAAGGAGATGGAGCCCGTGATGTTGATCGCGCCTGCCGTCGACCTCGCCGACCTCGGCGCCGTCAAGGACGAGCTGCTCGCGGCGATCGGCGAGAACACCGAGAAACAGCGCGAGGGCAGCTGAGGCTTCTCACCAACTGACCGACCACACGAGGTCGTTGCCCTTCTCGAGTGCGGCGCGCACCGGGATCAGCAGGTAGGCGCGTTTGCTCTCGTGCGCGGATTCGATGCCTCGGCCACTCGGCTCCACGCCCGAGGAGATGACCTTGCCCGGGACGCTGATTTCCAGGCGCACCACGTCGCCGATCTCCTTGGTGCGCCCCGTCGGGTCGTAGACTCTCGCCATCGCCTGCCGCTGTGTCTGTTCGGGCACGAGGTCCCGGACCCATTGCGCGTTGGGATCGCGCTTCACGAACACGCGCAGGCTCGTGTTCACGCCTTCGAGGTCGGCCACGAAGTGCAGACTGCCGCCGCCGAGCTTGAGGTCTCGCAGCTGTTGGAAGCTGCCCTGCGCGCACACCAGACCAGCTCGACCCTTCCAGGTGACACCCTGGGCGTTGGCTTCGGGGCTCCCGGTCGTCTGCGGCTCCATGAGCATGCGCGTCGTCACGAGGCCAGAGCCGTCGTTCTGCAGCGAGATGTGGACGCCGACGAGTTCGTTGCCGGCGCAGCTCGTGAACAGGAGGGCGACGAGGGCGCACAGGGAGGAGAGGTTGCGCATGGGGTTGCTCGGAGGGTGACGGCCCGTTGCGGGCGCGCCGGTTGGTTTTTTTTCTGATCGACGGCAGCTGGCCGCCACATCGGGTGGTAGCAGGCCCATCACATCGGCCCCAGAGAATGTACTGGTGGGGAGTCTAGTGGTTTCTGGTGGGTAGAGAGTGGTGGAAGAGGGTTGACTGTGGTTTTCCATGGGGTAGGGTGGGGAGCGACATGGGCCTGCAGCGGCCCCGGTGCCGCGTGATGGTGACCTACTTTGGCAGCTCGGAACACGGACTGGACGACAAGGGCAGGCTGATCCTGCCCGGTCGGATCCTGGACGAGATTCCGAAGGTGCAATGGAAGTTCCACCTGACCGCGGGGCTGGATCGCTGCCTGCTCCTGCACGACTCCGAAGGTTTTCGCGAACTCGTCGACCGCATCGGTAGGGCCGTTCCAGGCAGCCGCGCCCACCGCACGCTGTGCCGGCGGTTTCTCGGTCACTCGGAGGAGGTCGTGCCTGACGGCAATCGACGGATCCGCATCCCCGAGCCGTTGCTCAAGTACGCGGGGCTCGCTGCAAGTCAGCCAGCCGTGTTGGTCGGGACGGGCCGGGTCACCGAGATCTGGGCGCCGCAACACCTCGACACGGCTCTGACCGAGGCAAGCCCTGAGGAAGAGACGCTCTTTGCCAGTTTGGTCGGTCCTACCAAGCCATCGACGCCCACGGGTTCCACGGAACCGAGACCCTGAGGGACAACACCTCGGAGATCTGGGGCGAGGCGTGCTGCCGCATCCACGGTCTGGGTGCGAGTTCTGCGACTGCTGCAGGGTGGTCAAGGGAAGTGGCGCATGGACGAGACAGGCACGAACGGTAGCAGCGAGGGTGGGCGCGGGTCCAGGCAACCCGTGCATCAGCCGGTGCTGCTTGCCGAGGCGATGGCGATCCTCGAGCTCCGCGAAGGGCTCGTGGTCGTCGATGGAACGGTTGGAGCCGGTGGGCACGCGAGGGCAATCGTGCAGGCCATCGGTCCGTCCGGGTTGTTGGTAGGGCTCGATCGGGACAGCGAGATCCTGGCTTCTGCGCAGGCAGCTCTGGCGCAGGCCAAGGCGGCCGGCGCAGGGGCCAGGGTTTCGCTGCACCACCTTCCCCATGCCCGCATGCGCGAGGCGTTGGCGGCGACCGGTCAGTCCCGCTGCGACCGCGTGTTGCTGGACCTAGGCGTGAGTTCACTGCAGTTGGATCGTCCCGAACGGGGGTTTTCGTTCATGGCCGATGGGCCTCTCGACATGCGCATGGACACTTCGGCGCCGACGACGGCAGCCGATTGGCTCGCGTCCGTCGAGGAACGCGAGCTCGCGGACGTGATCTTCCGCTACGGCGAGGAGCGCTACAGCCGCCGCATCGCGCGACGCCTGGTCGAGGCGCGCACGAAGGCCGCGATCACGCGCACGGGGCAGCTCGCCGATCTCGTCGTGCAAGCGCTGCCTCCTGCGGCGCGGCATGGTCGGATCCACGCGGCGACGCGCACGTTCCAGGCGATCCGCATGGCCGTGAACGACGAGCTCGGCGAGCTCGAGCGCGGCCTCGCGGCGGCGGTCGAGTGTCTCGCGCCCGCCGGCCGCATCGCCGTGATCTCGTTCCATTCCGTCGAGGATCGCGTCGTGAAGCAGTTCTTTCGCGCGCACTGCGTAGTCGTCACGAAGAAGCCGATCGAGGCTTCGCCCGAAGAAGTGCGCAGCAACCCGCGCGCGCGCAGCGCGAGGCTGCGGTGTGGCGTCCGCCGCGAGGAGGCCGCATGAGGTGGCTGCTCGCAGGCCTGTTGTTCGCGCTCGCGGTCGGACTCGCGATCGGCACGGCCGCGATCCGGGCCGACAACGCGCGCTACCGCTTCGCGGTCGAGCAGCTGCTCCGCGACGTGCGCGACCGCAAGGTCGAGTTGGAGCGTCTGAAGTTGCAGCGGTTCGAGTCGTCTTCGCCCGAGCGCCTCGCGGCCGAGCACTGGGCCCACCTCGAAGCCGAAGCGACGCGCCGGCAGGAGGCATTGCAGTGAAGCAAGGAGAACTCCGACGGGTCCGATTCGCGTTCGGCGCGCTCGGTGCGGTGCCGGTGTTCCTCGTGGGCTGGCTCGGCTGGCTCCAGGTGGCCCAGGCCGGTGAGCTCGATCGTGAAGGCCGCGCCCCACTGCAGCTCGTTCCTGCCACTGCCGACCGCCAGTCGCAGCGAGCCGAGTCCGTGCCGGCACCACGTGGCACGATCGTCGATCGCAACGGCAGCATGCTCGCGATCGACCGCGAGGTCTACGAGGTGCGCGCGTCCGTCGTGGTGCCGAAGCGGTATCGGCGCGACGTGCACGTCTTCACTGGCTGGCTGGCCAGGTTGGCCGAAGACCTCGCGAAGACCCTCGTCGCGGACCCCGAGCTGCCCGGTCGCGACGAATTGCGCCGCCGGCACGCCCAGCGTCTGGCCGGGCAGTTCGCGCGGGCGTTCCGGACCGACGCGCTGCCCGCGGCGGGAGCGCTGCCCGAGAAACACCCGGTGGTCGCCGATCTGCTCGTCGCGAACGGCATCGACGTGCTGTCCGTCGTGCAGGCGCTGCGCGGGTTCTGCGTGCGTCACGCGTACGAGACGGTCACGCTGCACTTCCTGCGTTCGTTCGAACGCGCCTACCCCGATCGCGAGTTCACGTTCGGGCTCGTGGGCCACGTCGACACGAGGTGGGAGAGCGTCGGCCACACCGCGAAGTCGCTCGTGACGCAGGGTGTGTGCGGCCTCGAGTCGTTCGTCGTGCTCGATCCCAGCGATGCCCAGAGCCGCAGCTTCCTCAACGACGGGACCGGCCGATCCTACTTCCAGGCGCCGTTCGAGGACGTGAGGGTTCCGAACGTGCTGCAGGCTACGCTCGACATCGAGCTGCAGCGCATCGCAGTGCGCGAGCTCACGGCGCAGGCAAACGCGGTCGGGAAGGACGCGACGGCCTCGATACCGAAGTGGGGAGCCTTGGTCCTTGTCGAAGTCGCGACGGGGGATGTGCTCGCGGCTGCCTCGTGGCACCGCGGCGATCACCTGCCGCAAGCGACGGCCTTCACGCCCTACCAGAGCCTCTGCGAACCCGGTTCCATCGTGAAGCCGCTCGTATTCGCCTACGCGCTGGAAGCCGGCGTGCTCGACTGGTCGCACGTCTACGACTGTCGCCCGGGCGGCGCCACCTACCGCGAGGTCATCGCCCAGCTGGGCCGGGCCAAGCCCGTGCGCGACGACCACGACTGTGCCGATCTCACGCCGCACGGCATCATCGTCAACAGCTCGAACATCGGCGCGTCCTACGTCGGGCTCGGTCTCAGCCGCGACCAGTGGCGCGACTACATGAGCTTCTACGGATTCGGCACCTCGCTGCGGCTCAACCTGCCGCACGAGTGCCTCGGCGGCCCGAACCCGCTGTCGTTCGATCCGAACACGTCCACGCGCGGGTTCCGCGCCAACAGCGCGATCTCGTTCAGCTTCGGCTACGAGTTGGGCGTGAGCGCGATGCACCTGGCCCGCGCCTACCTCCGCATGCTGCGCGGCAAGGGGGCCGAGCTGCGCCTGTGCCGCGGCGTCGAGATCGGCGGGCGATGGTACGATGCCCCATCTGCCGCGGGGAGCGGACCGCGTTTCCGCCGCGACGTCGTCGAGGCCGTGACCGAGGCGATGGCCGACGTCGTGAGCGACGACCCGCATGCGACGGGACATCACGTCCACGCGCGGATGTTGAAAGAGTTGGGGATCGATCTCCACCGCGTGATCGCGGGCAAGACCGGAACCGCCGCCAGCAGAGTCGGCATCCCGGGACGTGGATCGGTCAACGTGCGCAACGCGAGCTTCGTCGGCCTGCTGCCGGTGGAGTCACCGCGCTGGCTCGCAGTGTGTGTGCTGCAGAAGGACGATAGTGCGCTCTTCTATGGTGGCAGCTATGCTGCGCCGCCGGCTGTGCGGTTGTTGCTCCGGTGCCAGGAACTGGAGGGACGGCGGCAGCTGCGCCAGGAATCGCAAAGTGGCTCGGGCGGTCAGGCCCGCGCGACGTCAGGTTCTCCTGGTGACTCAGGCTGGAGCCCCGGGGCTTCAGAGAAACAACGGTAGGGCGGTAGATGACTGAGCTGGCTTACCCATCCGGACTGCCGTCCGGCCAGGGCTTCGTTCGCTTGCGCGAATTCCGCGATTGCTTGCAGCCGCGGGAGGTGCTGCGTTGGCGGGACCTCGCGGTCGACGGGCTCGCCTTCCACTCGGCGGAAGTGCGGGCGGGAAACCTCTTCTTCGCGATTCGCGGCGCCAAGAACGACGGGACGCTCTACGCGCAGCAGGCGGTCGCCCGCGGTGCGATCGCAGTGGTTGCCGAGGAGGCCCTGCCGGTCCCGGTGCCCGTGCTCGTCGTGGACAACGGCCGCATCGCTCTCGCCGACGCGGCCCGTTACTACTACCGCGACCCTTCGCGCGCGCTGTCCGTGGTCGGCGTCACGGGCACGAACGGCAAGACCACGACCGCGCACCTGATCCGCGGCTGCCTGCAGGCGGACCGGCGCCAGGTCGGTCTGCTCGGCACGATCGCCTACGAGTTCGGCGGCCGCCGCATTCCGGCCGCGAACACGACGCCCGATCCGGTGCGCATCCACGGCTACCTGCGCGAGATGGCGGATCGCTTCGCGAGCGCATGCGTGATGGAGGTGTCGAGCCACAGCCTCGACCAGGACCGTGTGCACGGCGTGCGCTTTCAGACCGGCGTGTTCACGAACCTGACGCAGGATCACCTGGACTACCACCAGAACATGGACGCCTATCGCAAGGCGAAGGCGAGGCTGTTCCAGAGCCTGCAGCCGGGTGCTTGGGCCGTGCTGAACCGGGACGATCGGTCGTCGGAAGCGATGGCGAGCGAGCTGGCTCCGGGCGTGCGGACGGTCTGGTTCGGCCTGTCGCCCGAAGCAGAAGTCCGCGCCGAGCACGTGCGTCTGGGCCCGGACGGCACGCGCTTTACGATCGTGATGCCGCACGGCCGCGTCGAGTTGTTCCTGCGTCTCGTCGGCCTGCACAACGTGCGCAACGCGCTGGCGGCCGCGGCGGCATCGCTGTCGCTCGGTGCGAGCGAGCTCACGGTCGCGGCAGCGCTCGAGGACGCGCGTCCGGTGCCGGGGCGTCTCGAGCTCGTCGAGGCTCCGATGGGCAGCGCGGAACCCGTGCGGACCTTTGTCGACTACGCGCACACGCCCGATGCTCTCGAGCAGGTGTGTTCGACGCTCGCGGAGTTGAGCGAAGGCCGCCTGCACGTCGTGTTCGGTTGCGGCGGCGACCGCGATCGCAGCAAGCGCGCGCCGATGGCCGCCGCGGTCGCGAGGCATGCACACTTCGCCTACCTCACGAGCGACAACCCGCGCAGCGAAGATCCGGAAGCGATCCTCGGCGACATGGCCCTCGGTCTGCACGGCGGCAAGAGCGAGTCCCACCGCATCGTCGACCGGGCCGAGGCCATCCGCGCAGCGGTGACCAATGCCGCGCCGGGCGACACGATCCTGATCGCCGGCAAGGGTCACGAGACCTACCAGGTGTTCAAGGACAGCGTGGTCCCCTTCGACGATCGCCTCGTCGCGGCGCGGGCGCTCGCGGCGAGGGAGGCAGGATGGTTGCACCGATGAGTCGAGGCTCCGATCCGCGGACGGAGGAAGGCGCAGCACGGGAAGGCCCGGCATTGGGCCGCGGCCGATCGGCACGCGGTTCGTGGCTGACTGCCGCGGCCGTCGCGCGTGCTGTGGGCGGCGAGGTCCTGCAGCGCGGTGGAGTCGCTGGCTCGGTCACGACCGACTCGCGCGCCGATTGCGCCGGTCGCGTCTTCGTGGCGTTGCGCGGACGGCAACACGATGGGCACGCGTTCCTGCTCAATGCGGTGCGACGCGGTGCCACGGGTCTGCTCGTCGACGGGCAGCGCCCCGAGGTGCACGCGCTGCTGCGGCAAGGCCTCGACGGCTCGGCGAGCCCGTTCGTCGTGCGTGTCCCGGACACCGGCAAGGCGTTGCTGGACCTCGCCGCGGAACACCGGCGCCGGCACCGCGCCAAGATCGTCGGCATCACGGGCTCGTGCGGCAAGACGTCGACCAAGGAGTGGCTCGGCGCCGTGCTCGCGAACGCGATGCCCACCGTGCGATCGCCGGGCTCGTTCAACAACCAGGTCGGCGTGCCGCTGACGCTGTTCGCGATCGAGCCGAAGACGCGCGCGGCGGTCGTCGAGATCGGCACGAGCGCGCCCGGTGAGATCGCGCGGCTCTGCACCGTCGCGCGCCCCGACGTCGGCATCGTCACGTGCGTCGCGGCGGCCCACCTCGAAGGACTCGGATCGGTCGATGGCGTGGCGCGCGAGAAGGCGAGTCTGCCGATGGGGCTGCCCGAGGACGGGCTCTGCATCTTGAACGGCGACGACGCGGCGTGCCGCGCGATGCTCGAGGTCACGAAGGCGAAGGTGCAGTTCACGAGCGTCACGCGAGCCGCAGACTGGTTCGCGACCGACGTGAGCTTCCATGCGCTCGGCACGACGTTCCTGCTGCAGGGCGAACGGCCCGTGACACTGCCCGGCCTCGGCACGCACAACGTGTACAACGCGCTCGCCGTGATCGCCGCGGCGAGCCATCTCGGCGTGGCCGAGGAGATCATCCTGCAGACGCTGGCCTCGCTGCCGTCGACGGCTCGGCGGCTCGAACCCAAGTGTGTCGGAGGCGTCACGATCTTCGACGACACCTACAACATGAACCCGCAGTCCGCGCGCGCCGCGCTGCAGGCGCTGGCCGGCCTCAGCGGTCCGGGGCGCCGCATCGCGGTGTTCGGCGAGATGCTCGAGCTCGGCGCGGAGAGTGTCGCGCTGCATCGCGCGCTCGGCGCCGAGGTCGTGCGCACGCGGCACGATCTGCTGGTCTGCGTCGGTACCGGTGCCGGTCCGATCGCGGATGGCGCGCTGGCCGCCGGCATGTCGAAGCGCGACGTGTTCCGCGTGCCCGATGTCGCCGCCGCGCTGGCCTTGTTGCGGGGCGCCGTCGTCCCTGGCGATCGCGTGCTCTGCAAGGCATCGCGTCGCGTGGCGCTCGACCACCTCGTCGATCGGTTGCTCGCAGAGCTCGATGTCACGACACCCGCAGCCACGGGACAGGCTTCCTGATGGTCTACTGGATCGCACCATGGCTGTTCTCGGAGGACGTGTGCCGTCTGCTCGGCTACATCTCCGTCCGGGCGGCCGGTGCGGCCGTGACGGCGTTCCTGTTGGCACTCGTGCTGGGGCCCGCCGTGATCCGCTGGCTGTCACGCCAGGGCATCGGCGAACGCATCGACGGCACGGGCAGCAAGACGCTCGACGACCTCCATGCGCACAAGCGCGGCACACCGACGATGGGCGGGCTGTTCGTCGTCAGCTCGATCCTGATCTCGTGCCTGTTGTGGCTGCGCTTCGACGGGCCGAACCAGTTCTCGCTGCCGGGCATCCTGCTCGTCGCGGGCTTCGCCGCGGTCGGCTGGTGGGACGACTGGGTCAAACTGCACAATCCGAACAAGCGCGGCATCAGCAAGCGCCAGAAGCAGGGGGCACTGACGATCCTCGCACTGGCCATGGGACTCTGGCTGCTGTGGCCCGCGGGTCTGCAATCGGGTCTCGGCGGCCCGCACCTCTACGTGCCGTTCGCGAAGGACATCGCCGTCGACCTCACGGTCGGGTTCGGCGTGCCGTTCCTGCTGCTCACCGTGCTCGTGCTGACCGGCTCCGCGAATGCGGTCAACCTCACCGACGGTCTCGACGGGCTCGCGACCGGCTGCGTGGCCACGGCCGCGATCGCGCTGGCGGTCATCACGTATGCCGTCGGGCGCACCGACTGGTCGCAGTATCTGCTCGTGCCGCACGTCGCCGGTGCCGGCGAGATGGCCGTGATGATGACGGCGCTGCTCGGCGGCGCGCTCGGATTCCTCTGGTTCAACGCGGCGCCGCGCTCGTCTTCATGGGCGACGTCGGCAGCCTCGGCCTCGGCGCTGCGCTCGGCTACGTCGCCGTCGTGAGCCGCACCGAGCTCGTGCTGTTCGTCGTCGGCGGCGTCTTCGTCGTCGAAGCGCTCTCGGTGATCCTCCAGGTCGCGTCGGTCAAGCTGCGCGGCAAGCGCGTGTTCCGGTGTGCGCCGCTGCATCATCACTTCCAGTTCGGCGGCATGCCCGAGACACGCGTGGTCGTGCGCACGTGGGTCGTCTCGGCCCTGCTCGCGTTGTGCAGCCTGGCCCTGTTCAAGGTGCGCTGATGACCGCCATCGCAGGAAGCCGGCGCCGGGCCTCTTCGAGTTCGACGATCGGCCATTCGCGCGAGCTGGACTGGCTCATGCTCGTCACCGTGGCGCTGTGCTGCCTCGGCCTCGTGATGGCCGTGTCGGTGCGCGGCTCGCAGATCGACGTCGGACCGCTCATCGCGATGAAGTCGCAGGGCAGCAAGCTGCTCGCGGGGCTCGCCGTGTTCCTGTTGGCGGCCCTGCTGCCGATGACGTTCGTGAGGCGCGCCTGCCTGCCGGCGTTCCTGCTCGCGACGCTGGCCTGCCTGATCGTGCCGTGGATCAGCGACGAGGCGAAGGGCGCGCATCGTTGGATCCGGTTCGGCAGCTTCCAGTTCCAACCCGTGGAGCCGGCGCGGTTCTTCATGGTGCTCGTCGTGGCGTGGTTCCTGGCCCGGGCAGCCGGCGGCGTGTCGACGTTCCGGCGCGGGTTCCTGCCGGCCATGGGCTGTGCGGGCCTCTTGGTCGGCGCGCTGCTGCTGCAGCCTGACAACGGCAATGCGCTGCTCGTGCTCGCGCTGGCCAGCACGTTGGCGCTGGTCGGCGGCGTGCGGTTCCTGCACTTCGTACCCGTCTGCCTCGCCGCTTTCGCGGCACTCGCGTACGCGGCGATGCGACACGGCTACGTGCATGACCGGATCGCCGGAGTCATGACGACGCGGCCCGATTCGCAGGTGGGGCTCGGCCTCATCGCGGTCGGCTCTGGCGGCGTGCTCGGGCGCGGTCTCGGGCAGGGCTGGATGAAGATGGGTTACGTGCCGGAGTCCCACAACGACTTCGTCTTCGCGATCATCGCCGAAGAGTTCGGGTTCGCCGGTTCCGTCTTCGTGCTCGGCGCCTTCACGGCGTTCGGTTACATTTGCTACCGCCTCGTCTGCAAAGTTCGTGATCCGTTTCTCCGCTACGTGGTCTGCGGTTACGCTCTGATGGTCTGCATGCAAGCGGCGGTGAACCTGCTCGTGGTCAGCGGGTGGGCTCCTGCCAAGGGCATAGACCTGCCGTTCGTCAGCACGGGCGGAACGAGTTTGATGTTCTGTCTCGCCGCCGTCGGCCTGATCGGCAATGCCGTCAGGACCGATCGCGCCGGGTCGTTCTCGACAGCCAGCGAATCAGCGCCATCTTGAAGTCAGTTCTGCTGAAGTCAGTTCCGACAATTCCGATCTCTTGAACCTGGGAGGGTGTGATGGGCCAACTCGAAAAGTACGGCCTCTACGTGCTGTGTCTCGTGATCTTCTTGATCCTCGGCGTCACCATCTGGGGTGGCGGCGATCTTCCGCCTCAGATCAACAAGCCTTCGGCCACGGCGATCAAGGCCCCTTCGGCCACGACCGAGAACCAGGTCGCGTCGCGCGACGTCTCGTCGATGCCGGACCTCACGGCCCTGTTGCGCAGCGCCGAGCGGACTTCGCAGGCACCACCTTCTGACCCAAGGAATGCCGGTGATCCCAAGAAGTCCGGCGAAGCCAAGTCTGCCGACTCCAACAAGTCCGGCGGCACGACCGGTGGTCCCTCGAGTCCCGCGAAGAACAGCGGTGAGCCGCGCGAGGCCGACGCACGCGCGACCGATCCGCCGAAATCGGCCACCGCGCCGCGCCCGACGCACAAGGTTCGCGACAAGGACACGTTCGAAGGCATCGCCAAGGACGTGCTCGGCAACGCGGCGCTGCGCACCGAGATCGCGCGGCTGAATGCCGGCGTCGACCCGACGAAGCTCAAGCTCGGGCAGGCGCTGCTGCTGCCGACCGCTGCCGAGATCGCGCAGTGGAACGCGGGCAAGAAGCGGCCCGCAGAGCCAGCTTCGACGCCGCCGAAGGCAAAGGAGGCCTCGGCGACACCGGGCGACTACACGGTCGTGAAGGGCGACACCTTCGAACGCATCGCGGCCAACGCCCTGGGCTCGAGGAAGCGTGTCCACGAACTGCTCGAGCTCAATCCGACGGTCGACCCGCTCGCACTCAAGCAGGGTCAGAAGATCAAGCTGCCGAAGAAGTGACGCGTCATGGTGCAGCGTGTGTGTCTGGTGAGCGGCGGCACCGGGGGGCATTTGATGCCGGCCCTGGTGCTGGCGCGCGCGTTGCGCGCCTGTGGGCACGAGCCCGTGTTGTTCACCGAGGGCCGCGAGGTCGAACGCGAGATCCTGAGGCGCGAGCTGCCCGACGTTACGGAGGTCAACCTGCCCTCCGTGCACCGTCGCATGGGTCTGCCGTGGTGGCTCGCGAGCGCCACGGTGACTTCGCGCCGGCTCCTGCGTGAACAAGCCGTCGATTGCGTCGTGAGCACCGGCGGCCGCGCTTCGCTTCCGGTCGGTGTCGCGGCCAGGAGCCTGGGGCTGCCGTTGTTCCTGCTCGAGCAGAACGCCGTGACGGGTCGCGTGAACCGGTTCCTGCTGCCGTTCGCGCGGCGCATCTACCACGGTCTGCCACTGGCTGGGTCTTCCGGGAACCGCGCGTTGTTCACGGGCACGCCGCTGCGACCCGAGTTCCAGCGCATCGACCGCCAGAGGGCGCGCGAAGCGCTCGGCCTTCTGCAGGGCGTTCCGGTCGTGCTCGTCACGGGCGGCAGCCAGGGGGCGCGCGTGTTGAACGAGATCGTGCCGCCAGCGCTGTTGCGCTTCTGGGGGGACCTGCAGGTGCTGCACCTCGCGGGGCTCGGCCGCGACGAGGCCGTGCGTCGCGTCTATGCGGCGGGTGACGGGCGCGTGGTCGCCCAGGTCCGTCCGGTCGCGCTCGACATCGACCGCATGTTCGGCGCTGCGGACCTCGTCGTCTGTCGCGGCGGCGGCACCACTGTCGCCGAATTGACGGCGGCCGGACGCGCGGCCGTGATCGTGCCCTATCCGCACCACCGCGATCGGCAGCAACTGCGCAACGCGGAGGTGCTGGCCCGGGTCGGCGCGGCGACCATCGTCGAGGAAAGCGTGCTCACCGCGGACAGCCTTGCGCGGCTGCTCGGCAGCCTGCTCGCCGACCGTTCGCGGCTCGAAGCCATGGGGCGCGCGGCACGCCGGTTGCACGCCCTCGACCCCGCCGGCGCGATCCTGCGCGACATGGGGCTGGGCTCCGCCGAGGCCGCCACGAGGCCTCTCCTCGCCGGATCCACGCCGGCGGCAACTGACGAGACCACCCCGTGATCGACGAAGTGGCGAAGGGCGTGATGGAGTCCGGCGACGAGGCCGCCGGCATCGCCGGCACGAGCTTCGCGAGCCGCCGCTTCCACTTCGTCGGCGTCGGTGGTGCCGGCATGAGCGGGCTGGCGCGCCTGCTCGCCGGGTGCGGTGGCATCGTCTCGGGCAGCGATTCGAGCGACGGCACGATCCTCGACGGGCTCCTCGAGGAGGGCAGCGGAGTCTGGGTCGGGTGCCACCCCGAGCGCATCACGGGCGAGGACGGTTACGTGATCCGCAGTGCCGCGGTCCCGGTCGCGGACGCGGAAGTGCAAGAGTGCATGCGCCGCGGCTTCACGTGTCTGCTCTACGCCGAGGCCGTGGGGCGGCTCAGCGAAGGCCGTCGCACGCTGGCCATCGGCGGCACGCACGGCAAGACGACCACGACGGGTCTCACCGTGGCGGCTCTGCGCGGCGCCGGCCTCGACCCTTCCCACCTGATCGGCGGCGAAGTGCCGGAGCTCGGCGGCAACGGACACGGCGGCACCGGTGCGGAGTTCGTCGTCGAGGCCTGCGAGTTCAACCGCAGCTTCCACAATCTGCGCCCGTTCGGCGCCGCGATCCTGAACGTCGACCACGATCACTTCGACTGCTATCCGTCGAACGACGAGCTCGTCGAGGCTTTCGCCGGCTACCTGGCTCGCGTGCGACCCGGTGGCACGGCGCTCGTCGAAGAGAGCGTACAGCACGCCGTGCTCAGCAGCCTGCGCAACGACGTGCGCATCCTGACGGTCGGGTCGGGCCTCTGGGCCGACATCCGCGCCGTCGACGTGCGCGACGATCTCGGCCGGTTCGCGTTCACACCCGTGTTGCTCGGCCAGCGCCTGGCGCGCGTGCAGCTGTCCTTGTCCGGACGCCACAACATGCAGAACGCGCTGTTCGCGCTCGGGCTCGCGCACGTGGCGGGAGCGGATGTCGACGGAGCCTGCCAGGGCATTGCCAGTTTTGCCGGCGTGCGGCGCCGCTTCGAGATCCACCGCGGACCGCGCGGTGGATGGCTCGTCAACGACTACGCGCATCACCCGGCCGAGATCCGCGCCGTCCTGCTCGCGGCGAGGAAGCGCTTTCCGGGTTCCCGCCTGCTCGCCGTGTTCCAGCCACACCAGTTCCAGCGCACGCTGTGCCTCTTGCCGCAGTTTGCCGAAGTGCTGGCGACCGCGGATGCCACCGTGATCGCCGACATCTACGGAGCGCGCGAGAGCGCAAAGATGCGGTCCTCGGTTTCGGCCGGGGACCTGGGCGCGGCCGTTGCGCGTCTCGGCGGCGACTGCACGGCGGGTGGCCCCGTTGCGGACCTGCCGGGGGTGGTCCTGCGCGTGCGGCGACCGGACGACGTCGTGCTGGTGCTCGGAGCCGGCGACGTCGATCGAGCCGTGGGAGGCATCGTTGCGCAGCTCTGACCTGCGGCTTGCCCTGCGCCCCATGCGCGGTTCCGTGCGAGAACGGGTCGAACTCGCGCCGCTCATGCACCTTCGCATCGGCGGGCCGGCCGATTGGTTCGTCGAGCCATACGCCGACGAGGACGTCGCGCTCTGTGTGCGCGCTTGCCGCGAGCTCGACGTGCCGCTGCGTGTGCTCGGCGGCGGCAGCAACATCGTGGTGGCCGACGAAGGCGTGCGTTGCGCCGTGATGCAACTCACGAACCTGAACCGCATCGTGTGCGACGGTGTGCGCATCACGGCGGGGGCCGGGGTGACGCTGCCGAGCCTGTTGCGGGCCACCAAAGAAGTGGGACTCGCCGGACTCGAGAAGCTGACAGGAATCCCCGCGCAGGTGGGGGGTGCCGTGGCGATGAACGCCGGCACACGGGACGGGGAGACCTTCGAGCATCTCGTGTCGCTGACCGTCGTCGAACCCGACGGATCGCTCTCCGAGCGCAGCAAGCAGGATCTTCGACCGGTCTACCGCGACGGCCAGCTCGGCGACGCGATCGTCCTGCGCGCCACGTTCGAGCTGCATCGCGACGATCCGAAGGCCATCTTCGAGCGATTCACGGCAGCCTTGAAGAAACGCAACGCGACGCAACCGATCACGCAGCGCAGCGTGGGTTGTGTGTTCCGCAACCCACCCGGCGATGCCGCGGGCCGCTTGATCGAGGCATCGGGTTGCAAGACCTTGCGGGTCGGCGCGGTGGAGGTCAGCGGCGTCCACGCGAACTACTTCGTGAACAACGGCGGTGGCTCCGCAGCCGATTTCATCGCCTTGATGACCGAAGTGAAGCGCCGTGTGAAGCAACGCCAGGGGATCGATCTCGAGCCCGAAGTGAAGTTCTGGGGCTTCTAGTGCCGCTCGCTGGCAACGGCGGTAGGCGCGTTCGGCGCTCCGAGGGATTCCTTCGCTTGCATGTGGTCGAGCCGGCTGTTCTTCTCACGGACGATAACCAGCATCTCCGACATGTCCGACCAACGTAGGTGAATCGATGGCAGAGTCTGCGGTCACGATCGAATTCAAGGGGCGTCACGACCACATCACGGAGCGCATGCAGGCGCACGCGGCCAAGAAACTGGCGCGCCTCACGCGCCTCGGAGATCGCCTGGTCCGCATCGAGGTCGTTGCCGACCACGCCCACAAGAACCCCGAGATCGAACTCATTGCACACCTGCGCCGTGGGACCGTGCTGGTAGCGAAGGACCGCGGCGCGTCGTTCGCGGCGACGATCGACCTCGTCGCCGAGAAGATGGAGTCGCAGCTGCGCAAGCTCAAGGAGAGGCGCAAGGACCACAAGGTGCCCGACGGCAAGACCGTCCGAGGGGGCGGCAGGACTCGTGGCGGCAAGGGCAGCGAAGGCGACGAAGAGACCTACGACGACGTCGTGCGCAGGACCTTACGTTCCTGAGCGAACCTGCCCGAAAGGCGGCTTGAGCGGTCCGGCGTTGCACGTGGGCGTGGCTTTCCCGACACTGCCGTGATGATCGGATCGCTGGTGGACTCCGCCGTGCTCGTTGCTGAAATCGCGGCAAAGAACAAGGACAGCGCGCTCAAGGAGCTCGTGGCCGCTGCCCGGACGGCCGGTTCGTTCGACGAGAAGACCGCGAAGATGCTGTGCAAGCGGCTCCAGGAACGCGAGACGATCGGAAGCACGGGGCTCGGCAACGGCGTGGCCGTGCCCCACGTGAAGGGCGACGACCTCCCTCGTGTGACGATGGTCCTCGCCCGCTCGAAGAAGGGTCTCGAGTGGCAGGCGATCGATGGGCGGCCAGTGCACGTTCTCTTCCTGCTCGTATCGCCGGCAGGTGACCCCGAGTTGCACCTGCAGTGCCTGCGGTGGATTGCCGGCCTGGCTCGCAGTGCGGACTTCCGACGGTTTCTGATGGCTGCGCCGGACGTGGCCGCCATGCGCGAACTCCTGCGAGAGATGGCACAGAAGGGGTGACCGTGAGCGAGCCGGAACCGAGCGCCCTGCGCGTCACACTGACCAACCGACATGGGTTGCATGCGCGGCCTGCGCACTTGTTCGTCCAGACGGCCAACTCCTACGCGGCGCGACTCCAGGTGCGAAGGACCGACAGCGAAGAGCGCGTCGATGGCAAGTCCATCATGGGGATGATGATGCTGGCCGCCGAGAAGGGGTCCGAACTGGAACTGGTCGCCGAAGGTCCCGATGCGGGGCCGCTGCTGCGAGCGCTTTCCGAGCTCGTCGCGGCCAACTTCGGCGAAGAATGAGCCTGCCGTAGGGGGATTCCGCGGCGCCTCCGGCAGGGACTCTGTGCGCTGCTTTGCACGGATGTCGGCGGTGCCTCAATTCAGGCACGGGTCGCGACCGATAGGGGGGACGGACGCGGGCATCCCCCGATAGGAGCGCCACAGTATGCTGAAGCAGCGCAAGAGCATCGTCGGTCTCGACATTGGTAGCAGTTGCATCAAGGCTGTCGAGCTGACTCGTGACAAGTACGACCACGTGATCACGGGTTATGCCCAGGTCGACGTGGAGGGCGACGGGGTGCGTCAGGAGGCCATCGCGGGGCTCATGCGCTCGGCCAAGTTCCGCAGCAAGCGCGTGGCCACCGCGGTCAGCGGCAAGAACGTCATCTTCCGCTACATCGGCATGCCCGAGATGAGCGACGACAAGCTGTTGTCAGCGGTGCGGCTCGAGGCAGAGAAGTACATTCCGTTCGACGTCAACGACGTCGAGCTCGATGCGCAGAAGCTCGCGGTCCTGCCCGACCAGAGCGGCAAGCCCGAGATGAAGGTCCTGCTCGTGGCGGCGAAGAAGAGCGTGGTTGCCGATCACAGCCGCATGTTGGTCGAGCTGGGCTTGCAGCCAGTGGCGGTCGGCGTCGACGGCTTCGCCCTCGGCAATGCCTGGGAGCTCGGCGACCTCCTCAATCCTGGCATCCAGGAGCCAGGCCGCACCGTGGCGCTGATCGACCTCGGCGCGGCGAAGGCCAGCATCAACATCCTGCGCGACAACGTCAGCTTCTTCGCGCGTGAAGTGCCCATGGGTGGCCAGGACCTGACCAACGCGATCGCGCGGCGGCTCGGTCTCGAGCCGAGCCAGGCCGAGGCGATCAAGCGCGCGCCGGGCGACCAGGTCGCCGTGGTGCAGGAAGCAGTCAGCCAGGTGCTCGAGGACCTCGGCAACGAGATCAATCTGTCGTTCGACTTCTTCGAGAACCAGTTCGATGGCGAGGTGCAGGAGGTGTGGCTCACGGGTGGGACTGCCCTCTTGCCGTTCCTCGAGGAGAGCTTCGAGAAGATCTTCGAGAAACGCACCAAGACCTGGAACCCCATCGAGGGACTGAAGGTCCGCGCCGACAACGTCGACGTGGAAGCACTCAACCAGCTCGCGCCGCAGCTCGCCGTGGCGTTGGGCCTTGCCGCAGCATCCTGAGGAGAAACTCACGTGATTCGTATCAATCTGCTACCTGTTGATCTCCGGCGCGGGAGCAGCATCCCCACGAAGGTCCTGGCTGCTGCGTTCGCGGCAGCCCTCGCCGTGAGCGGCGCGATCGGCTGGTTCGGCATCGTGTACTTCGGCGACCTCGGCAACGCCGAGCAGGCTCTGCTCGATGTCGAGGCGAAGCTCGAGGAGCGGAACAAGAGGGTCGCCTACCACGACAAGCTCGAGAGCAACCGGAAGGACTATGCAACGCGCGTGCAGACCATCCAGGACATCGGCAAGTCGCGCCGGTTGTGGTCGAAGTTCCTCGACGAGCTGATCGACGTCACGAACAACAACGGCGACACCGAGCGCCACCTCGCGTGGTTCGGCGGGCTCGCGGTCAAGGGCGACCTCAAGAAGGGACCGACGGTCTCGATGCCGGCCATGGTGCAGGACGAAGACAAGGCACGCCTCGCCAACTTCCACGACGATCTCGAAGCAGCGCCGTTCTGGAAGGAGCTGAGCTTCAAGTCGGATCCTAGCTACAAGACCGTGCAGACGCTGGACCGCGTACCGCCGCTGTCCATGAGCTTCCCGCTGACGCTGCAGTTCGCCCCGCGAACCAGCGAACCGGCGAAGCCCAAGACGCCGGCAGCGCCCGCGGCTCCCCCGAAGACCCCTGCCAACAAGTGAGGTGAAGGACCATGGCTAGCTGGAACACCAGGAAGCAGTTGATCGCCATCGGCAGCGGTGCTTTCGCCATCTGCGCGCTGGCAGTCGCGGGCGTGTATTACGCCGAGGGTCTCATCGAGGAAGTCGAGGCACAGATCACGCAGAAGAAGGAATTGATCGCAATCGCCGAGGCGAAGATCGAGAAGATCCCGAGCATCGAGAAGGAGGTCATCATCCTGCGCGAGAACCTGCAGGAGTACGTGAAGATCCTTCCCGACACGAAGGAGCTGACCAACTTCCTGCGCCAATTGAACCAGTTCGAGCGGCAGTCGGAGATCAGTTCCAAGAGCCTGACCCAGAAGCCCACGCCGCCCGGCGCTGCGACGAGTCGGTTCATTCCTATCGAGTACACGTGTGAGATCTCCGCCACGCTGTGGCAGTTCTTGAAGTTCATCAACCTGATCGAGAACTACGAGCGCTTCGTCAGCATCACGGACTACCAGATCACGAGTGGCGACAGTGTCCGCAAGGACGAGAACGCGCGCAGTGGCGACACCGTGCACAGCGTGAGACTCACGCTGCAGACGTTCGAGTACAACGCGCAGGCAACGGGCAAGGAAGTCGAGATCCCGGACTATGCAGTCCAACGAGAGGCCCTTCGCGACGAGATCGTGAAGCGCTTGGAGGCGATCCGGATCGACAAGTGGGAGTGGCCCGGGCAGCAGGGTCGCCGCGACATCTTCGTCGATCCGCGTGAACGCGCGGACCAGCACACCGATGGCCCGACGCCGACCGAGCAGCGTGCTCTGCTCGAGCGCTACATCGGCGAGCTCTCGCGTCTCAGGGAGATGCACCAGCGCATGAAGCGCACGGACATCACGCTGTTCGAGCAATACGCGCTCGAGAAGGGCATCAAGGAAGGCATCGAGAGGATCGAGTCCAACATCTCGACGGATCAGGATCGCGTCACCTACGCACCGTACCGGCTGCGTTGGGCGAGGGAAGTCGTCACGCCGTTTGCCGACCTGCGCACGCAGATCGCGATGGCGAACGTCGAACCCGGCCGCTCCGACGGGGCCATGCCGCTCCGGGAGCTCGGACAACTCGTCGCCGACATGGACGCGGACTGCCGCAGTGGACAACTCGAGGTCGCGAAGAACCGCTTCGAGACAGTGGCCAGCAGACTCAACGTGCCGCCGACAGATCCGCGTCACGAGTTCGTGGTGAAAGCCAAGTCGTTGCACGCCAAGGCCAGCACCGCACTCGACTTCAAGGGCATGGACTTGAAGATCCAAGGCGTGGTCGTGAACCACGACGGGAAGTCTGGCGTGCTGCTCAACGGCGAAGTCTACGAGGAAGGCGACTACATCTCCGACGAACTGCTCGTGAAGCTCGTCGAGGAAGACCAGATCTGGTTCGTGTTCCGCGGGCTCACGCTCGTGCGCACGATGTGAGGCGGCGCCGCGGCCACATTCCCTGCGGAATGCTCAAGCCGCTCGCGTCGCCGGTTCGATGAAGAGAATGGCATTGGGACCTGCCTTTGGAGAGAGGCGGGTCCGACAGGCGAATCACCCGAAATCCCCGCAAGGGAGAAGGATCGAAGATGCAGGCAGTCAGGAATGGGGTTTTGTGCGCACTCTCGTGGTGCGTGTTGCTCGCGATGGCTCCCGCCCAGCAGGAGCCGCCGAAGGAAGCTCCGGCCGCCCCGGCAAAGCAAGGCCAGGGCCAGGACGCGCAGGGCAAGGATGACATCCGCACCGATGCCGAAGGCGATCGTGCGAGTCGCCTGACCCTGAAGCTCAAGGACCGCGACCTGCGCGACGTGGTGCTCAGCATCCGGCGCAAGGCCAACGTCAACATCATCATGGATCCGGGCATCGAGGCCGCGGTCACGATCGACATGCAGGACGTTCACTGGCGCCAGGCGTTGAACCTCGTCGCCGAGCAGGCTGGCTGCGTGGTCAGCGAGCAGGAGGGTGGCGTGCTCAAGGTCGAGAAGCCACCGCGTGTCTACTTCGCCTTCGAGAACACGGACATCCAGAAGGTCATCGACACCATCGCCAAGATCTCGGGTGCCAACATCGTCGTCGCCCCCGAGGTGAAGGGCCTGATCACGGTGCGATTGAAGAACATCCCTTGGCGAGACGCGCTCGACGCCGCCGTCAAGACGCTCGGCTTCGTCGTCGTGCAGGAGGACCGTGGCATCCTGCGCGTCGTTCCGGCCGCGAACATCCAGCAGGATCTCGAGACCACATCGATCCAGCTGCGCTTCGTGCGCCCGCAGTCCTACTACACCCCGTACATCACTTCGGAGTACGTCGACAACAAGCGCACCAAGACACCGCTTCCGCAGGGCAAGATCGATTTCACGCTCTACGACACACTCAAGCGCATGATCACGCCGGATGTCGGCAGCCTCGAGTATGTCCAGGAGAGCAACGTGATCGTGGTCAAGGACACGAAGCCGGTCGTCGAGAGCATTCGCCGCATGGTCGAGTTGATCGACACCGAACCGGCGCAGGTGCACCTCGACGTCCGCTTCGTGACGACGAGCAACGAAGACGTGCTCGACATCGGTATCTCGCCAGGTGGCACGGGCTGGTCGGCGAGCATGAGCCTCGGCCAGATCCCGACGCGACTCCCGTTCAATCTCGGCCAGGGTGGCTGGGACGACAAGATCATCGCGAACGACAGCGGTACTGGCCCGTTCACGGACCCGCTCTTGAACGGTGGTGCTGCGGTGACGATCCCGAACGTCGTGTTCGGTGCGCTCAACTTCCAGCAAGTCACGGCCACGCTGAAGCTGCTGAAGAAGGATTCGCGTTCTGAGATCGTGCAAGCCCCGAACATCACGACGCTCGACAACCTGCCGGCGACGATCTTCGTCGGTGAAGCCGTGCGTTATGCGCAGGCCCGCGTCGAACAGGGCCAGGCCGGTGGGCTCTCGCTGGCGCTCGAGGAAGGCGACGAATCGCCGGTCAGCATCGGCTTCCAGCTGCTGGCCACGCCTCACATCGTGCCCGGCACCGACAAGGTCATCATGGAGGTCATCCCGCAGCGCACGGCGCTCTCGGGCACCGGCAACACCTCGTTGGCGCCGGCGGGTTTCGACGTGTTCACGATCGGCACGGGCACCGAAGCGGGCAGCGGCACCATCGCCTTGCCGCGAGTTGCCTCGAGCACGATCGCCACGACCGTGCTGCTGCGCAGCAGCCAGACGGCCGTGCTCGGTGGTCTGAAGACCAAGACCGAGTCGGACACGACGACGCAGTTGCCGCTGCTGGGCGACATTCCGCTGCTCGGCTACCTGTTCAAGGAGAAGAGCAAAGAGGAAACGACGTCGACGCTGCTCGTGTTCATCACGCCGACGATCCTGCGCAGCCCCGAGGACCAGGAGCAGACGATGAAGAAGGTGCTCGAGGAGCGCATCCGCGACCACAGTGCCGGTCTCGCGGCGCAGCGCGAAGCGATCTTCGGCAAGGACAGCAAGTAACCCTCCGCTACGGGCCGACGCCGGGCTGATCCCCGGCTTGTCGGCCCCGGCGTTGAGCGCGATCGGGGTCGGCCGTATCATCGGCGCGCTTCCTGGTGTCCAGGAAGCGTGGCCTGGGCCCTTCGCAACCGATGCGGAAGCGGCCGACGCCGCGGAGCTTTCCGAATTCGCCATGCTCGTCGTGTTCCCCAACCCTCCGCGCGTCCCACCGGTCATCGCGACCGGCTGCCCGGACGACAGCGCGCGATCGGGAAGGGGACCGGCCCGGCCTTGGCTCCCTCAGTTCACCACCCTGCACCGATTGGCGCTGCAGCACGGCAGACTGCGACACGGCAGCCGCTGCGCGCATTGCGCTCGTGTGCCCGTCGGCGACTTCACCGCCGATCGTTCCCAGAAGAAGGTACCCCTTGAAGCGGATGCTCATCAACGCCATCGACCCGGAAGAGAGCCGGATCGCAGTGGTGGAGGACGGCGTGCTGCAGGAGCTGCACGTCGAGCTGGCCAACCGAGAGGCCTATCTCGGTAACATCTACAAAGGCAAGGTAGTCAACATCGAGCCGAGCATCGGCGCGGCTTTCGTTGCGTTCGGCGGCCGTGTGAACGGCTTCTTGCACGTCAGCGATGTGTTGCCCGCGTACGGGCGTCCCGACTTCGTGCTCGATGACGTGATCGAGGGGCGTGCGCGCGTCGACGTGGACGACGGTCCCGAGTCGCTGCAGCAGGCCCTCGAAGACGACGACGACGAGGCCGCAGGTGCGAAAGCCACTCCTGCCGGCGATGGTGACCCCGTAGCTGTGCGCGAAGTATCGAACGTCACGATTGCCGAGCCCGACGAGCCCGACGTGCCCGACGTGCCCGACGAGCCGGACGACGCGGCCGAGGTGGATGCACGCGCCGACGAGCCCGAGGACGCTGCTCACGACGACGAGGCCAGCCCGGCACCTGATGCGGCCGCCGACGACGAGGTTCCGCCGGAGCACGCGCCCGACGACCCCGATTCGGGCTTTGGTCAAGGCATCGAGCGCCCGCTCAACATGGCCGCCGCCAGCGGCGACGTCGGCGATTCGAGCATCGAGCCGCCACTGTCGGGGCCACTGTCGGAGTCGACGGGGCAGCGTCCAGAGGAGTCGGGCTCGCAGGCGCTCGGTGCCGTGAGCCCCGCGATCGAAGGCAGCCTCGCCAAGGACGGAGCGGCCTCGCCCGGCGCGCCGGGTGACAGTGACGCAGAGCGGGGCGCAGCACGGCGCGGCGATCGCGGCGATCGCCGCGAGCGGCGCCGCCACCGCCGCGACCACCGCGATCCGGGGCGCGGCGACCGCCAGCCGCGTGGTCCGCGCCCGACGATCGACCAGCTGCTCCGGAAGGGGCAGGAAGTCGTCGTGCAGATCACCAAGGAGGGCATCGGCAGCAAGGGGCCGACGCTGACGACCTACGTCTCGCTGCCCGGCCGTTGCCTCGTGCTGATGCCAAGCCTGCCGAAATGCGGCGTGTCGCGCAAGATCGAGGATGGCCAGGAGCGCAAGCGTCTGAAGCGCATCGTGCGCGAGCTCGACGAGACCGGCAGCGGCGGCATCGGCTTCATCGTGCGCACGGCTGGCATCAACAAGAGCCTGCAAGACCTCGAGCGCGACCGCGACTACCTCAAGAAGATCTGGGAGATGGTGGCGCAGCGCCTCAAGATGACGCGCGCCCCGGCCCTGCTCTATCAGGAGTCGGACCTCGTGCTCAAGGCGATGCGCGACCAGTTCACGCCGGACATCGCCGACGTCGTGGTCGACAGCGAAGACGTCTACCTGCGCATCCGCGACTTTGCGGACAAGCTGATGCCGCACATGTCCGAGCGCATCAAGCAGCACACGATGACGACGCCGCTGTTCCACCACTTCGGGATCGAGAAAGAGGTCGAAGTGCTCTACCAGCCGAGGGTGGACCTGCCGAACGGAGCCTCGATCGTCATCGACCAGACCGAAGCGCTCGTGGCGATCGACGTGAACTCGGGCAAGTTCAAGGTCGGCGGCGATACGGACGAGACCGCCTACCGCACGAACCTCGACACGATCCCCGAGATCGTCCGGCATCTGCGCCTGCGCGACCTCGGCGGCCTCATCATCATCGACTTCATCGACATGTCGCACGAGAAGCATCGACGCGGCGTCGAGAAGCGGCTCATCGAAGCGCTGCGCGGGGATCGCGCGCGCATCAAGGTCGGTCGCATCAGCCCCTTCGGCATGCTCGAGATCACGCGCCAGCGCGTCGGCCCGGGTCTCAAGCGCACCGTGTTCATGCAGTGCCCGCACTGCAAGGGTGCTGGCTGGTCGCGCACCGTGCAGAGCAAGGCGCTGTCCGTGCTGCGCGAGGCGCGCGCGCTCGTCAACCTCAAGGGCTATTCGGTGCTGCAGGTCTTCGTCGCGCCGGCGGTCGCGGACTACCTCGTCAACTACAAGCGGCGCGGCATCCTCGAGCTCGAGGATGCCGTCGGCAAGTCGATCGTGTTCCGGCCCGAGCCGAGCTACCCGATCGACGTCGTGCACTACAGGTTCCTGACCGGCGACGGGCAGGAAGCGCGCATCGCGATCCCGGCGGGACTCGGCGTGAGGGCGTAGCAGGTCGCAGCACGGCGGCTACACTCGGGCCGCCATGCGCATGCGGTCTACCTTCCGACCAGAGGTCGCGGGGAGAACGCGCGCCTTCGCGCTGTTCGCTGCGAGCGGCCTGTTGCCGTTGTCAGCACAGCAGCCGCTGCGTGCGTTGTTGCCCGAAGCCTGCCTCGCCGTCGTGGAGGTGCCTGCGCCCGTGGCGCTGTACGACGACTTGTTGGCGGCGTTCACGCCGGTGCCGGCCGGACTGCCCGACGAAGTACGCGCGACGCTCAGTGTGTATCTGCTGGCACTGCCGTGGCTGCTCGGTGAGGCGCCGCGCCGTCTCGTGGACACGCTCGCACGCGGCGGTGCGGCCATCGGGGTCGCGCCCGGCGACGGCAAGCCGCGTGTCTTCCTGATCCTGCGGCCTGGCGATGCGGCCGCGGCGGCGCGCTGGTTCGGGGGCCACGCCCGTTCTGTGTCGTGGCAGGCCCACGGTGAATACGTGCTCGTCGCGACGCGCGAAGCGGACTCGAGGAGCCTCGCCGCATGCGTCGAGAACGCCACCGCGGGCCGCTTCGCGAAGTGGCCCTCGCACTTTTGCGAGGACGCCGCGGTGCGCGTCTTCGTCGATCTCGAAGGGCTGCGGTCGGCGTTCGGTCGCGGCCAGCACCTCGGCGAGAACCTCGACGGCGGCGGCCGCTTCCTGTTCGGTGCGCTCGCAGCGGCACTGGCTCGGGCCCGCCACGCGACGCTCGCGCTGTGCACACAGGACGGCCTGCGGTTCTGCGCCGAGATCGACCACAGCACCGCCGATACGCCGTTCGGCGCGCTGGCGCAGCACGGCACCCGCGTGCGCACGATGCCATCACCGCCGCCGGGCACGTTGCTCGCGATGTCCGTGGATCGCAGCCTGCACGCGCTGTTCACGGGTCTCGATCGCTTCCTGACTCCCGAGCAGAAGCTCGGCGCGCAGGCATTCCTGTCGATTGCCGACCAGGTCGATGGCCGCAGCTCGTTCGTCGACGATCTGATCGGCGGGCTCGCCGAACCGATCCACGGCTACGTCATCGAGCCGCCGCCCGCGATCCCCGGCGACGCGCAACCGCGGCTCTTGCTGCCGGGGTTCGCGTTCGTCGCCGCGATACAGGGCAAGGACGTCGAGACCGTGCTGCGGCGCACCGCGCAGGTGTTCACGCTGATCGTCAATGCCGAGCGCGGCCAGCGCAATCAGAGGCCGTTCCACATTCACAGCTGTGCGGAAGGCGAGTGGCACGGGCTGTCGGGCGAGCTGTCGGAGTGGCGCGGTCCCGGCGCGCCGCCGATCGAGCAGGCGCTGTCGCCGACGCTGTTGTTCGGGCAGGGCCACGTGTGTCTCGCCAGCACGCGCGAGGCGGCACTCGCGGTGCTCGGCGAAGTCGCCGCCGGCCGCACGCAGACGCTGACAGGTGACCGGATCGAGCTCTACGGTCCGGCACTCGCGCGCACGCTGGCGCGCAGCCGCGAGGTCCTCGAGCTCGCGCGTATGCTCGACGAGGGCGAGAGCAGGAGCGAGAGCCACCGCTTCTGGTCGGTGCTGCAGGTGCTCGCCGCGGAGATCGCCTGCTTGCGTCTCGCGCTCGTGCCCGGTGACGACCGCACGGCGCTCGAATTGTCTCTGCGGAGGCAGCCATGACCGACCTGCTGCAGCCGTTCGTGCCGACCGCCGCAGATCCGTTCGACCTGCGCAAGGCGGGCCACCTGCTGCGCCGCGCCGGCTGGTCCGGTTCGCTGCGCCAACGCCGCGAGCTCGTGAGCGCCGGCGTCGCCGCCGCCGTGGAGTCCGTGATGCCCGCGGCCGCGGTTCCACCTGGGCCGGAGCTGCTGCAGGAGGCGATCGCGTTCGGCGACATCGAGCACGTGCGCAGCCACCGCGTCCACGCCTGCCTGCAGAGTAACCACCCGCTGCGCGAACGCATGAGCAGCTTGTGGCACGACCACTTCGCCACGAGCAACAAGAAGTTGCTCGACCCGAGGTCGATGGCGCTGCAGCAGGCCATGTTCGACCGCCTGGGCCTCGACACGTTCGACGCTTTGCTGCTCGCGGTGAGCCGCGACCCGGCGATGCTGCGCTGGCTCGACAACGACACGAACAGGAAGGGCCACCCGAACGAGAACTTCGCGCGCGAACTGTTCGAGCTGTTCGCGCTGGGCCGCGGTTGCTACAGCGAGCGCGACGTCGTGGAAGCGGCGCGCGCGTTCACGGGCTGGCACGTGATCGACGGACAGTTCCATTTCCTGGCGGCATACCACGATGCCGGCGACAAGGAGCTCTTCGGACAGCGCGCTGCGTTCGGCGGCGAGCAGGTCGTGTCGATGACCGCGGCACGGCCCGAGTCGGCGCGCTGGATCGCGGAGCGGTTGCTGCGTTTCTTCGTGCATCCGCAACCATCGGCCGAGGAAGTCGAAGCGCTGGCCCGCTGCTACACGCAGCAGCAACGCCATCTCGGCCGCACCGTGCAGACGCTGCTCGCGAGCAGGCTGTTCTTCTCGGCCCGCGTCTACCGCAGCAAGGTCAAGAGCCCGGCGGAGTTCGTGCTCGGCCTCGTGCGGTTGCTCGGGGCGCGCGCTGCGCCGGCGGAGCTGGCCCGCGCCATGGGTGCGATGGGGGAGTCGTGGCTCGAACCGCCGACGGTCGAGGGCTGGCCGCGCGACATGGCCTGGCTCAATCCGGCGACCTGGCTGCTGCGCGCCAATTTCGCCGCCGACCTGCTCGAGGGCCGGCGTGGCAAACTGCGCCCGGCTGCCGACGACCTGGTCGCCGCTGCCGGCAAACCCTCCGAGCGCGTGGCCGCCGCAGTCGACCTGCTGCTCGATGGCGACGTCACCGCAGCGAGTCGCGCGCGTCTGCTCGCGTTTGCGGCGCGTCGTGCGGCGGCTGGCCCGGGCGGTGGCGCCGCGCTGCTGCACGCCACCGCCTGCACTCCGGAGTTCCAACTGCTGTGAGGCCCGCATGACCACGCGCCGTGATTTCCTGAAGGCCGCTGCCTCGGTGCCGTTCGCCTCGCTGCTGCCCGCGGGCCACGATGGCCTGTGGCTGCCGCGCGGCGACGACCGCGTGCTGCTCGTGCTCGAGCTGCAGGGTGGCAACGACGGCCTCAATACCGTCGTGCCGTTGCACGACGATACCTACGCGCGCGCGCGGCTCCGGCTGTCGTCGGTGCGCGAGGGTGCGCTGGCGCTCGACGCGGGTTTTGGTCTGCATGGCGATCTCGCAGGCCTGCACGCGCTCTGCAAGCAGCAACTCGCGGCGGTCGTGCACGGCGTCGGCTACGCCGAGCCCGATCGTTCGCACTTCCGCAGCCGCGACATCTGGCACACGGCGGACCCTTTGCACCAGCGCGTCGCCGCCGACACGACGGGCTGGCTCGGCCGCGCGGCGGACCTGCTCGCGGCCGGTGGTGCGTCGATGCCCGCGGCGAGTGTCGGCAGCCTGCAGGTGCCGTTGTTGTTGCGGGCCCGCGCCGCTGCCGTGCCGACTCTCGAGCGCGCCGAGGACTTCCAGCTCGGTGTCGTGACGACCGGTGGCGCTGCGGACGAGCGGCGAGCGGCGTTGGTCGAGCTGTTGGCTCCGAACCAGGTGCCTGGCCTTCCGCCAGAAGCCGCTGCCGTCGCCGCCACCGCGGCCCAGGCCGCCGCGATGGCCGAGAAGCTACGCACGCAGCTGCAGCGATACGAACCGAAGGCCGACTACGCGGGCTCGCAGCTCGGCGCCGACCTGCAGCTCGTCGCGCGCATGGCGATTGCGGGCTTCGGCACGCGGCTGTTCCACGTCGGCTTCGGCGGCTTCGACACGCACGCTCGCCAGCTGCCGACCCACGCGGGTCTGTTGCGGCAGCTCGGCACCGCTCTCGGGGCCTTTGCCGCGGACCTCGCGGGCCACGGCGCCTTGGCCCGCACCACGGTGTTGGTGCACTCCGAGTTCGGACGCCGGCTCGCCGAGAACGCGAGCCAGGGCACCGACCACGGCGCCGCCGCTCCGGTGTTCGTGCTCGGTGGTGGTGTGAAGCCCGGTCTACACGGCACGCCGCCGGACCTCCGCGACCTGATCGACGGCGACGTCAAGCCGACCACGGACTTCCGCGCGCTCTATGCCGACCTGCTGGGCTGGCTTCGCATCGACGCCCGGAGGGTGCTCGGCGGCGACTTCGCGCCGCTCGGACTGTACGCCTGACAGTGCCTCGTGGTGACGGCGCTGTGTCACGGTGAAACGGGCGCGGGGTCTCCTTCCGAGGTGGTTTTGGGCCGGGTTGGCCTGCGGCGCCGAGCGCCGCGTGGCAACCGGCCCAAGACCTTGCCGCGCGCCTGCGGCGCGCCGCTGCGGTTCGCACTCATCGCCGCAGCGGCGGCTCGCGGGTGTTTCGCCCCGTATGGGGACGCCGCGTTGCGGCGATGACCAACTATTTGCCGCCGAGGGTGGCGGTGCCGTGGTTGGCGAGGATGAGGTTGGCCGGGTTCGCGCCGATATCGATGGCGCCGCCTTGGGCGAAGACCTGCACGCCGAGCAGCGAGGTTGCGGCGGGCACGGGGAACGCCCAGGTCGCCGTGTCACCGATCGCGAAGAAGGCGTCGATGACGACTGGGTCGACCTGCAGGGTGCACCCGGGCATGCCGATGAGCGCGAGCGGGATCGGCAGAGGCGTGGATCCGGACATCGTGTCGCTGAGGCCCACGATCATGATCGCGACGGTGTTGTTCGGCACCGGATGGATCGCGACGTGGAACGTCTGGCCGAGCCACGGGCGCTCGGTGCTCGTCACGGTCGGCGCGACGCTCAGCGTGCCAGCGCAGCTGGTGCCCGACGTGAAAAAGCTCGCGGGGTTCGTCGGCGCATACAGCCAGGTCTCGGGCACCGCGACGCTGCCGAACATCATGACCTGTTCGCGGATCAGGTCGTACGAGAGGTAGGTGTCGTTGCGCGGGGCCGGCAACGTCGGCGTCGCGCGATAGAGCCAGTTGCCGAGGGCGCCGTCCCACTCCCACGTGTCGGCGGGGCCGACGTTGCCGAACAACACGATGCGTCCGCGCGCGAAGTCGGTGACCATCGAGTGGTCGTAGCGCGGCGACGGCGAGGTTGCCGGGAACTGCTGCACCCAATTGACGCCGTCGAACAGCCAGGTGTCGCTCGGCTGCAGATAGCCGCTGAACAGCACGATCCCGTTCGTGACGGGGTCGTAGGCCATGTCACTCGCGCGCCGCGGCGACGGACTGTTGGTGGTGACGATCGGGGCCCAGTTCGTGCCGTCCCATTCCCACATGTCGTTGAGGTCGCCCCCGTGATAACCACCCCACAACACGACCGTCTGGCGGCCCAGGTGATAGGCCATTGAGAACGACCACCGCGCCGACGGCGACACGGCTGGCGTCATCTGCTGCCAGTCGACGCCGTCCCATTCCCACGTGTCACCGAGATAGCCGCCGCCCACCGGGATGCCGCCGAACATGACGATGCGGCCGCGCGCGAGGTCGTAGGCCATCGAGTGCGCGACGCGCGCCGGCGGTACGTTCGTCGGACTCGCGAGCACCCAGTTGACCGTGTCGAACAGCCAGGTCTCGTTGTAGCGCACGCCCGCGAAGACGCCGCCGAAGAGCACCGTGCGGTCGGTCGGCAGGTGGTGCGCCATCGCGTGCGCGGTGAACGCGGGCGGCGAGGTGGCCGGCGTCAGCAGAGTCCAGTTGGTCTGGGCGAGCAGTGGTGAGAGGAAGGGCAGGACCAGCAGCGCGCGGCGAGGTGTGTCCATGGCGGTGCGAGAGGGTGAGGCGCGAGGACCGGGCCGTGCATGGTAGCGCTGGCAGGTGCGAGCATGCGGCGGCTTGGGCATGAACCTGTCCAGGTGCCGGCTTGAAACCCCGGAAGACCTCGCTACCATTTGCGGCCCCTTACACGGAAGTCCCCATGTACGCCGTTGTCGACGATCGCAATCAGCAGTACCGGGTCCAGCCCGGCGACCGCATCCAGATCCACCTGCGCAACGACGTCGCCGAGGGTGACCCGCTGACCTTCGACAAGATCTGCCTCGTCGGCGGCGAGGGCAAGGGAGTCATCGGCACGCCGTTCGTCGAGGGCGCCACGGTCAGCGCGAAGGTCGTGCGTCAGGTCAAGGGTCCGAAGGTCGTGATCTGCAAGTTCCGCCGCCGCAAGAACAGCAGGCGCCGCACGGGATTCCGCGCGCAGTTCACCGAAGTCCAGATCGAAGCGATCAACAGCTAGGGAGCATCCACCATGGCTCACAAGAAGGGACAAGGTTCGACGCAGAACGGCCGCGACAGCAACCCGCAGTATCGCGGCGTGAAGGCCTACGGTGGGCAGCGCGTGACCTCGGGCTCGATCATCGTTCGCCAGGTCGGCACGAAGTTCCACGCGGGCCGCAACGTGCGCCGCGGCAGTGACAACACGCTGTTCGCAGTCGCTGATGGCGTCGTGCGCTTCCAGTCGAACGGCAAGGTACACGTCGACGTCGCCGAGGCGCGCTGACCGCCGGCAGTCACTGCGACCCGAAGGGTCTCGGCGTCGTCGGCGAGGTAGACAACATGTTCGTCGACGAGCTCCAGATCAGCGTGCAGGCCGGCAAGGGCGGCGACGGCTGTGTCTGTTTCCTGCGCGATGCGAAGACGCTGCGCGGTGGACCGAACGGCGGCGACGGCGGCGATGGCGGCGACGTGGTGCTGTTGCCGACGACGCACTGCAACACGCTCTACCACCTGACCGGGCGCGGCCAGTTCGCGGCCCAGAACGGCGGCCAGGGTCTGCCGCAGAACTGCGGCGGCAAGGACGCCGAGGACCTCGTGATCGAGGTGCCGGTCGGCACGGTCGTGCTCGACGCGGAGCGCGGCAATGTGCTGCGCGATCTCGATGCCGCGGACCGGCCGTGGGTGCTCGCGCGCGGCGGTTACGGCGGGCGCGGCAACACACGCTTTGCCACGTCGACGAATCGCACGCCGCGCACCGCGGAGCTCGGCGTGCAGGGTGAGACGCGGCGCGTGCTGTTGAGCCTCAAGCTGATCGCCGACGTCGGCCTGCTCGGTCTGCCCAACGCCGGCAAGTCGACGTTGCTCGCGACGCTGACGAGGGCGCGGCCGAAGATCGCGGGCTACCCGTTCACGACACTCGAGCCGATGCTCGGCATCGCCGAGGGGCCTGGCGACGCGACGTTCGTGCTCGCCGACATCCCGGGTCTCATCGAAGGCGCCAGCGCCGGCAAGGGGCTCGGCGACAAGTTCCTGAAACACATCGAGCGCACGCGAATGTTGCTGCACCTCGTCGACTGTGGCGACCTCGCGATGGCCGAGCCCGAGGCGGCCTTTCGCGTCGTGCAGGGAGAGCTCGCGAAACACTCGGAGGACCTGGCCCGGCGCCCGACGATGGTGGTCGCCACGAAAGTCGAGGACCAGGCCGCAAAGGACCGGGCCCAGGCGCTCGCGCGGGCGATCGACAAGCCAGTGCTCGCGATCTCGAGTGCCACGGGAGCCGGTCTGCGCGAGCTGACCCTCGCCGTATGGTCGATGCTAACGTCGCTTCCGCGCAGCGTTCAGGTCTAATCGCGCAGACCCGCGCGTTCTGGAAAGCTTCGTGCCTCGCGATGCCGATAGGCGGTCTGGAGGACATTGTGACGAGCAACACCGCCGGCCCGAGCCAGAACTCTGCCACCCGCGTTCCGAAACTGCGCGACTTCCTTCGCATCATGGTCAAGGAGAACGCTTCGGACCTCGTGCTGAAGGCGAACGGTTGTCCCGCCGTGCGGGTGACGGGCGTGATCCGGTTCCTCGGCGACCAACAGTTGCCGGCGGATCTGCTGCGCTCGTACATCGACGAGATCCTGAACGAGCGCGGTCAGGAAGACTTCAAGGCGACGGGCGCGACCGACATCGCGTTGTCGGTGCCCGGCATCGGCCGCTTCCGTTGCAATGCGTTCCACCAGTGCGGCGAGCTGGGTCTGGTCTTCCGCGCGATCAAGAGCGACGTCCCGTCGTTCAAGGACCTGAACCTGCCCGTCGAGCCGCTCAAGCGTCTGTCGTCGCTGAAGCGCGGTCTCGTGCTCGCAACCGGCGTCGCGGGCTCGGGCAAGTCGACCACGCTGGCGGCGATGATCGAGTACGTGAACCGTACGATGAACAAGCACATCATCACGATCGAGGATCCGATCGAATTCCGCTTCGAAGACAAGCGGTCGATCGTGAACCAGCGTGAGGTGGGTCCCGACGTCGCGAACTTCGCGGTTGCGCTGCGCCAGGCCGTGCGCCAGTCGCCCGACGTGATCTTCATCGGTGAGATGCGCGACTCCGAGACCGTCTCCGCCGCGATCTCGGCAGCAGAGACCGGCCACCTCGTGTTCTCGACGCTGCACACGGTCAACGCCGTGCAGACCGTCGAGCGCATCATCACGTTCTTCCCGCCGCACCAGCACGAGCTCGTCCGCCTGCAACTCGCACTCAACCTGGCGGGCGTGTGTTCGCTGCGTCTGGTGAAGAACAAGGACGGCACCGCGATGGTCCCGGCCGTAGAGCTGCTGATCAACACGCCGACGGTGCGCGAACTGCTCGAGCAGGGCCAGACGCGCAGCCTGCCGAAGGCCCTGGCCGAGGGCGGCTACTACGGCACGATGACGTTCAATCAGTCGCTGATCCGGCTGTTCCAGGCCGGCAACATCAGCCTCGAGGATGCACTCGTGTCGTCCGACAATCCCGACGAGCTCAAGATGCAGATGCGCGGCATCACGATGGGTTCGACACAGGCGAAGGCCTGAGCCTCCGAGTCGCACGCGCGGCGCATCGTGCCCGCGTGCGTGCGGGCGCGGTGAGTGAAGAGTAGTGTGGTGGCGGCCATGGATCGGCTGCGCACAATCGGCATCGTGGCCCACATCGACGCGGGCAAGACCACGCTGACCGAACGCATCCTGTTCGACACGGGAGCGCAGACCTGGGTCGGCAGCGTCGACGATGGCACGGCGACCATGGACTGGATGCCGGCCGAACGCAGTCGCGGCATCTCGATCACCGCGGCCGCGACGCGCGTCGACTGGGGTGAGCACGTGCTCCAGGTCGTCGACACGCCCGGACACGTCGACTTCGCGGCCGAAGTGGAACGCTGTCTGCACGTGCTCGATGGCGTCGTCGTGCTCGTCGACGCGGTGCGCGGCGTCGAATCGCAGACGGAAACCGTCTGGCAGCAGGCTGGCGCGAAAGGCCTGCCGCGACTCGTATTCGTCAACAAGCTCGATCGCGAAGGGGCCGACTTCGCGGAGGTCGTGGCCGAGCTCGCGGAGCGGTTCGAGTGCCGCGCGCTGCCGTTCGTGCTGCCGCTGGTCGACAGCGCCGGTCGCTTCGCGGGTCTCGGCGACGCCGTCACGGGTGCCGTGCAGTGGTTCGAGGGCAGACCCGATCAAGCACTCGCGCCGCGTCTGCAGGCCGAGATCCTCGCGGCACACGAGCGCATCGTCGAGGCAGCTGCCGACGTGGACGAGTCGATTCTCGTCGACGTGCTCGCGGGACGGCGCGTCGCGGCACCGCGGCTGCGCGCCGCGTTGCGCGCCGAGTTCCTGGCCGGCAGGCTCGTGCCCGTGCTCGGTGGCGCCGCGCTCTGGAATCGAGGCGTCGACTGGTTGCTCGACGCCGTCGTGGCGCTGATGCCGAGTCTGTCCGAACTGCCGCGACTGGGCCTGTGGTCGGCCGATCGGGCTGGCGACGCCGACGCCCCGTTCTGCGGGTTCGTGTTCAAGGTCCACCACGGCGACGAGGTCTGGAACTTCGTGCGCGTGGTCCGCGGCCGGCTCCGACCCGGCGTGCGCTGGTGTCGCGGCCGGCACCCCGCCGAAGGCGGCGTCATCGGCGAGTTGTGGCTCGTACAGGCGGATCGGCACACGGTGACCGACGTCGCCGTGCCCGGGATGATCGTCGTGCTGCCCGGCGAGCTCGGCCTTCGCACCGGGGACACCGTGTGCGACGAGTCAGAGCCCCTCGTGTTGGCGATGCCGAGCTTTCCTGCGCCCGTGCTGGCCGCGACGTTCGAGCCCGCGCAGGCCGAAGATGCGGCAAGGCTCGCCGCGGCATTGCGCGAACTGGCGGTCGACGACCCCACGCTGCGCGTCGATCACGAACACGATCGCATCGTCGTGAGAGGCATGGGGGAGTTGCACCTCGACATCGTCGCCGAGCTCGTTCGAGAGCGCACACACCTGTTGTTCCAGCCGTCGCGGCCGCAGGTCGATCGCCGCGAAACGGTGCGCGGCCCGGGCCAAGGCACTGCCGAGGTCCGAGCGCTCGTGGCCGGGCGCGAACGAACCGCGCGTTGTGTCGTCGCGATCGCGCCGTCGGACAGCGAGGAGCCGGCCGTGCTCCGCGACGCCGCGTGCGTGGTCGGCTCTCCTGCCGCCATGGAAGAGCTGCGGCTCCGGCTGCTGGCCGGCTCCCAGGTGGGCCCCGTGCACGGGGCTTCCGTCGTGTTGCTCGAGGTGCACGTGGAGGGTGGTGATCTCGTCGAGCCGTTGCTGCAGCAGGCGGCGGCCAAGGCGCTGGCGGCCGCGATCGAACAGGCGGGGCGCGTCGAACTCGAGCCGTGGGTCCAGATCGAGGTGTGGTGCCCCGAAGACACCTCGGCGGCGGTCCTCGCGGACCTCGGTTCGCGCGGGGCACTCGTCTCCGGGGTCTCGTCGGGCCGGTTGGGAGCGTATCTGCTCGGGCGCGCTCCGCTGGCGCGCATGCTCGGCTACGTCACCCGGCTGCGGTCGCTCACGCGGGGGCGCGGCCAGGTCTCGCTGCAGCCGGCCGGCTTTGCGCGCATGCGCGAATGATGGTGCGAGTCCGTTGTTACCGTGGATTTGTGGCCCGCTGCGCTTGACGCTGCGGGCCACGCTAGCTATCGTGCTGCCCCCTCAGCGCTCCAGGGAGCACATCACTTGATGTAACCCCTTGCCGCGCGGAGTGATTCGGCGGAATCGCAGCCGAAGCGCCGTCGTGGCGCGCGAGCGATCCAACGGCCGGTGTCAACGTCCCGGCCAAAAGCATATGCAAGAGCGAATTCAGATCCGGATGGAGGCCTACGACCACGAGGCTCTCGACCAGGCTGCGCTGGACATCGTCGAAACGAGCAAGCGCACGGGAGCCCGCATCGCCGGGCCGGTGCCGCTGCCGACGCGAATCGAGCGCTACACCGTGCTGCGTTCGCCGCACATCGACAAGAAGAGTCGCGAGCAGTTCGAGATCCGGACACACAAGCGACTGATCTACATCTCGGAGCCGACCACCAAGACGGTGGATGCGCTCAGCAAACTGAACATGCCCGCGGGAGTGGACATTCGCATCAAGGCCTGCTGAGCCGCGCGCGGCCGCTCTCGTCGAACCCGGACACCACCGTCAACCAGTCACCGAACATGGCAGAGGTCAAAGAACTAATTGGCGACACCGTCTCGTCGCGGCAGGTCGACGAGTCCGCGTTCGGGACCCGCGTGCTCGGGCGGACGCTCAAGGACGCCATCGTGATGTACGAGGCCAATGCGCGCGCCGGTACGGTGATGGCTCGCAGCCGCGGCATGGTGCACGGGGGCAACAAGAAGCTGTGGCCGCAGAAGCACACGGGTCGCGCCCGCATGGGCACGACGAAATCGCCGCTGTGGCGAGGTGGCGGCCGCATCCATCCGCCAGCGCCGCGCGATCACAGCTACGCAATGCCGAAGAAGGCCCGGCAGGCCGCTCTGCGCAATGCGCTCTACACGAAGTTCCGCGATGGTGAGGTCGCCATCGCCTCCGGCTGGCCGGCCGAGAAGCCGAACACGAAGGCCGCGGCGGCGATCCTCGGCAAGCTCGGGATCCTCGGCAAGACCGGGAAGCGCGGCAGCGCCACGGTCGTGACCGAGATCGTGGATCACAACCTCTGCTTGTCGCTGCGCAACGTGCCGCTCGTGGACGTGCGGACCGTCGGCGATCTCAACGCGCGGCAGGTCCTGCTGCGCCGCCATCTGGTCCTGACGCCGGCAGCCTTCGCAGCGCTCGAGCAGCGTTACGCGGGCATGCCGAAGGCGGCGAAGGACGAGCAGCCGGGCACGCAGAGGCAGGCCGAGGCAGGGACCTCGGTTGCTGGGAAGTCGGCTGCTGGGAAGACGGGCGACGCGGAGAAGAAGGTCCGGCGCAGCAAGGGTGAAGAAGGAGGCCTGCGATGAGCAACCCGGCCCAGTTCTACGCGATCATCCGGCGCCCCGTCATCACGGAGAAGTCTTCGGCGATGCAGGGCATGCGTAACCAGTTCAGCTTCGAAGTCGCTCCGTCCGCCAACAAGCCGGAAGTGAAGAAGGCCATCGAGACGCTGTTCTCGGTGAAGGTCGTCAACGTCAACATCGCCAACGTGCCCGGCAAGACCCGCCGCATGTTCGGCCGTCCGGGCGAGACACGCCCTTGGAAGAAGGCAGTGGTCACCCTGCAGAAGGGTGACACGATCGACGTCTCCTGATCAGGCTCTGATTCGCCATGCCCATCAAGGTCTACAAACCAACGTCCGCAGGCCGACGCAACTCGTCGGTGCTGGACTTCAGCCACCTGACGCGCGGCAAGCGACGCGAGAAGAGCCTCACGACGCATCTGCGCGCCGCTACCGGCAAGAACTGCGTCGGACACATCACGAGCCGCTTTCGCGGCGGTGGCGCGCGCAGGATGTATCGCAACGTCGATTTCCGGCGCGACAAGGACGGCGTTCCGGCGGTCGTAGCGGCGATCGAGTACGACCCTAACCGCAGCGCCGACCTCGCGCTGTTGCACTACGCCGACGGCGAGAAGCGATACATCCTGGCGCCGAAGGGGTTGGCCGTCGGTGCGAAGGTGATGTCGGGTCCGCGCGTCGAGCCGGACGTCGGCAACGCGATGGCGCTCGAGGCGATCCCGCTCGGCCTGCAGGTCCACAACGTCGAGCTGCAGCCCGGACGCGGCGGCCAGCTGGCGCGCTCCGCGGGCCGTTCGTGCCAGTTGATGGCCCGCGACGGCGCCTATGCGGTCGTGGTGTTGCCATCGGGCGAGATGCGCAAGATCCTGAGCCGGTGCCGCGCCACGATCGGCGAAGTCGGCAACGCCGACTGGCAGAACGTGCGTTGGGGCAAGGCAGGCCGCACGCGCTACCTGGGCCGTCGCCCGCACAACCGCGGCACCTCGCAGAACCCGGTGTCGCACCCGATGGGCGGCGGCGAAGGGCGCACAGGCGGTGGCCGCCACCCGTGCTCGCCGACCGGCCTGCTCAGCAAGGGCGGCAAGACGCGTCGCGGCAAGGCGCGCAGCAACCAGTTCATCCTGCGGCGCCGACCGCCGGGCAAACACGTCGCCGTGGGTAGCGGCAGCTAGTAGAGGAGCATCCGATGGGTCGCAGCATCAAGAAGGGTCCGTTCGTTCACCCGAGCCTGCTCAAGAAGGTCGCGGCGTTGAACAAGAAGGGTTCGAAGGACCCGATCCAGACCTGGTCGCGCGCGAGCGTGATCCTGCCCGAATTCGTCGGGCACACTTTCAACGTGCACAACGGGCGCACCTTCCTCAAGGTCTACGCGACCGAAGACATGGTCGGCCATCGCCTCGGCGAGTTTGCGCCGACGCGCACCTTCCGCGGCCACTCGACGCGCAAGGTCGAGGAGAAACTGCCAACATGACCTTCGAAGTCCGAGCTGTTCATCGTCGCGCGAGCATGGGTGTCTACCGCGCTCGCCGCATCCTCGCGCTGATCCGCGGTCGTACCGCGAATCAAGCGCTCGACGAGTTGCGTCACGACCGGCACCGCGCTTCGCGCGCGATCTACAAGGTGCTCGCGTCGGCCATCGCGAACGCGCTGCAGAATCCGACCGTGCGCGCGAACCGGTTGATCGTCTCGAAGACCTTCGCGCACGATGGCCCGCAGCTTCCGGGCGGCTTTCGCATGCGGCCGGGTCCCCAGGGTCGGGCCATGCCCATCAAGCGGCGCACCTGCCACATCCACGTCCACGTCGCCGATCCGCAAGCCGTCGGCTCCGACAGCCCGGGCGAGACCGAGGTGGGAGCTGGGACGGCGGCCGAAGGCGAAGGGGCCGGAGAGTAACCATGGGTCAAAAAGTCCATCCGACCGGCTTCCGCATCGCCGTGACCGAGCAATGGCGGTCGCGCTGGTATGCGAACAAGAAGGATTTCTCGAAGTATCTGATCGAGGACCACAAGATCCGCAAGTTCATCCGCAAGGAGTGGGCGTTTGCGGCGATCCCGAGGGTCGAGATCGAACGCACGGGCGAGCTCGTGACCGTGTTCGTGCACACGGCGCGCCCCGGCGTGCTGATCGGCAAGAAGGGCACCAAGGTCGACGAGTTCCGCCAGGAGCTCGAGAAGCTCACCGGCAAGCCGGTGCGCATGAAGATCATCGAGATCCACCGGCCCGAGATGGAGGCCAACCTCGTTGCCGAGGCGATCGCCGAGCAGCTGGGCAAGCGCATCAACTACCGTCGCGCGCTGAAGAAGGTCGCCGACACTTCGATGGCGGCGGGTGCCAAGGGCATCAAGATCCGCGTGGCCGGGCGCCTGCAGGGCGCGGAGATGTCGCGCGTCGGCAACTACCGCAAGGGCCGCGTGCCCTGCACGACGTTGCGCGCCCAGATCGACTACGGCTTCGCGATCTGCGCGACCAAGTACGGCACGCTCGGCTGCAAGGTCTGGATCTTCAAGGGCGAGTACGGCCCCGGTGAGACGACCAACGGCCTCTTGCCCGTACGTCCCGTTGCGGAACGTCCCGCCGGCTGACCTGACGCCATCAACCCGAAGCCAGTCAACCCGAAGCCAGTCCACCCGAAGACAACCGCGAACTCGAGAGACACAGAGGTCGAACTGCCATGTCGATGTTGATGCCCAAGCGAACGAGGTGGCGCAAGCAGATGCGCGGCAAGATCCGCGGCAAGGCCACGCGTGGCAACGAGCTGGCGTTTGGCGAGTACGGCTTGCAGGCGCTCGAGCCGGCATGGCTGTCCGCCCGCGTCATCGAGGCCGGCCGTGTGGCTGCCTCGAGGAATGCGCCCGAGGCCAAGCTCTGGATCCGCGTGTTCCCGCACAAGTCGGTCACCAAGAAGCCGGCCGAGACGCGAATGGGCACCGGCAAGGGCGACGTCGAGTTCTGGGCCGCCGTGGTCAAGCCCGGGACGATGCTGTTCGAGCTCGACGGCATCACGGAGGAGGTCGCGAAGCGCGCCTTCAATCGCGTCGCGCACAAGCTCCCGATGAAGGTGCGGCTCGTGAAGCGTCGCCACGGCTGATCCCTAGCCATTCCCAATGA
>DASRJH010000286.1:0-27004 GCA_035649575.1 Planctomycetota bacterium | reverse complement strand
CGCCGCAGACGAGGTGTCTGCGCGCGTCGGCGCCCGGCTGGGCGAAACGCGTGCCGTCCCTGCCAGGAACCGCTTGCCATTGCTCTGCCGGCACTTACGCCATGGCACCCTCCGGACCCGGCCCTGGAGCCAAAGACGCAGCTATACATTCTCTGTATGGCGACTGACATTGCATGTCAGGTACGAGCAAACTCTTTAGGCCGGGCGAGCGACGCACGGTGCAGGCCCCTGGCGAAGCTCTCCTACAGCACACCCTGCCGCGCGAATGGAAGGTGCCGTCCGCCCGCTGACGGCTCACTGCACGAGCAGCGTGCTCGGCGCGGAGAGCCAGATCGCCACGCCCGGCGCGAGCGTCAGCGTCTGCTGCATCCAGGTCGTGCCACGCAGCGCAGCGAGGTTCGGGGATCGTCAGCGTCACGACGGCGCGTGATTCGCCGGCTGTCGGGACCAGCACGGTCGTGACCGTGCCGGCGAGGTCGAGGAACAGCTCGCCCCACGGCGACGTGCCGATGCGCGCGTCGAACGCGGCCGCGCCGGTCCCCGTCAGGCACACCGCAGAGTTGTCGTGCAGCCAGGGCTGGCCGGGCGCGGCGGCCGGACGTCGGCTGTCAACCGAACTGCACGGCGAGCCGGCTCAGCGAACCGTACTCGAAGCCGGTGATCGGGAACGTGACCGGGTTGTGCCGTTCGCCAGCGGCGCCGAGTGCGACGAGCAGCGGCACGAAGTGGTCGTCGGTCGGATGCGCGAGCTGTAGATCGGGCGCGTTCTCGCGGAATCCGACGATCTCGTCGAACGCGTTCGCGACGAGCAGCTCGCGCAGCCAGCCCTCGAAGTTCACGGCCCACTGTGGTGGTGGCGACGCATCGTCCCAGTCGAGGCGGCCGAGGTTGTGCACCGCGCCACCGCTCGCGAGCAGCAGCACACCTTCGTCGCGCAGCGGCGCGAGGATTCGTCCGAGGGCGAACATCTGCCGGACCGGCCAGCGCCACGGCATCGAGAGCTGGAGCACCGGCACGTCGGCAGCCGGGAACATGTGGCGCAGCGGCACCCAGACGCCGTGGTCCCACGCGCGATCGTCGTCGCGCAGCAGCGACGGGATGCGAGCTTGCAACTCCGCGGCGAGATCGGCGGCGGCCGGTGCCTCGTAGCGCAGCGAGTGGAGCTCGTCGGGGAAGCCCGAGAAGTCGTAGAGCAGCGGGCACCGTTCGCGCGTGCCGATCGTCGGCGGCGTGTCGAGCCAGTGCGCGGAAACGACGAGCACGGCCGACGGCCGCGGCATGGCGGCCGCCCAGCGCGTGAGGTCGGCGCCGCGCTCGGTGTCGAGAGCGAGCGTCGGCGCGCCATGCGAGACGAATCCGACGGGCATGCGCATGTTGGCGGAGGGGTTCATCGGGTCAATCCGGCCAGCCTATCTCTTCGTCGGCGACTTCGCGCGGGCAGTGGTTACCGGAGTGGCCGGCAGAGTGGCCAGCAGAGTGGCCGGCAGAGTGGGGCGCGCCGCTAGGATGCCTGCCCTTCCCGCATGGACACCGAGCCCACGCCCTTGCCTCCTGTCGACGCGCGCCCGTCGGCAACGCCGGCGACCGTGGTGCACTCGGGCTTGTCAGGACTTGCGACCGTGCTGCCGCCGAAGAAGGCGCTGCTCGCGCGGCGCATCGTCGCCTCGGGCCGGCTGCCGACGGAGGCCGTGTTCGACCAGCAGGGTCTGCGGTTGTCGCAGCCCGAGAGCGAAGTGCTCGCGACGTGGCTTCGGGCTGGGCTCGTGACGAAGGTCGTCGGCGAGGCGCGTGCCAGCGACGGCACCGTGAAGCTGCTGCTCTCTCTGCGTGACGAGAAGCAGGTCGAGACGGTCGCGATGCCGATCGGCGCGTGTTGCGTGTCGACGCAGGTCGGTTGCGCCGTCGGGTGTCGGTTCTGCGCCTCGGGGCTGTTCGGCGTCGAACGCAATCTGACGGCCGACGAGATCGTCGAGCAGGTCGTGCACGCGCGCCGCGTCATGCCGATCAACCGCGTCGTGTTCATGGGCATGGGCGAGCCGTCGCACAACCTCGACAACGTGATGACGGCAGTCGCGCGCATCAAGGACGAGGTGCTGATCTCGCCGCGACGGCAGACGTTCTCGACGGTCGGTGGGGTGAAGGTGTTCGAGCGCATGCGTCTCTGGCCCGTGCGCCCGTGCCTCGCGGTGTCGCTGCACGTGGCCAATGACGAGCGAAGGCGCGAACTGCTGCCGCGCGCGCACAAGGAAACGCTGCGCGACATCGTCGCAGCGGCCGATGTGTATGGGCGCGACGTCGGCACGCCCGTGCAGTTCGAGTGGACGCTGCTCGACGGCGTCAACGACGGCGATCAGGACGTCGAACAGCTGTGCGCGCTGCTCACTGGCGTGCGCTGCTACGTGAACTTCATCGTCTACAACCGCGTCGAAGGTCTGCCGTTCCAGGCACCGCCGCGCGAACGCATCGTCGAGATCGCGAGGGCGGTGAAGGCGCGTGGCATCCTCGCGACGATCCGCGATTCATCGGGCGCCGACGCGCAGGCCGCCTGCGGGCAGCTGCGGTTGCGGACTCGCGCCGGCACGACCGCGCCTCAGGCCTAGGTGAGCGCGAGACACTCCACGTTGGCGCCTCGGCAGGACTTGCTTATCATGAATGGAGCCGGCGCCGAGGAGACGGCGCCTGTATTCCCAATGGAGACGAGCCATGCGCGCACTGCCGCTGCTGTTGTCCTCGATCCTCACCGCGTCGCTGTTGGCCCAGCGCTATCAGGACGTGACCTTCCAGTGGAACGCCACCGTTGCCAGCGGTGAGAGCGTCTACCTGCTGGGCAACCTCGACGAGCTCGGCGCGAACAGCCTGAGCCGGTCGATGCGCATGTCCCAGCCTTCGACCGGCACGTGGCTGCTCACCGTGCGCCTGCCCGCGAATCGTGCCTACACCTACTCGTTCTACCGGCGGTCGAACACGATGGCGCTGGTCGGCAATCCCTCTCACGGCACGCTGCTGAACGGGCCGACCGCGGCGACGACCGCGGCCTGCGTGCTCGCACCGGCGAGCAAGCGCGTGCTCGCCGCGGCGGCGTTGCCAGGCGCACAGCTCCACTGGCGGCAGGACAATGGCGTCTGGCAACAGACCGCACTCACCGACATCGGCGCCGGCCGCACCGCGGGCGAACGCCTGTACGAAGGCTGGGTCGGCAGCCGGCTGAAGGCGATCGACTTCTACCTGACCGACGTTACGGGCACGCTGCGCATGCCGGCCGTCGGCTCGTGGATCACGCTTCTCGACGCCGTCTTCATGCAGGACGGCGAGCTGTTCACCTACCTGCCGGCCGCGTCGGTGACGCCGCTGCGCCGCGACTACGCGGTCGGCAACCTGCCGGCGATCCAGTCGACGATCCTCGGCGAATCACGCCCCTATCGCGTGATCCTGCCGCGCGGCTACGACGTGCACACCTCGCGCCGGTATCCAGTGCTCTACTGGCACGACGGGCCGTGGATGTGGGACACCGGCAGCCCCTACTACTACGCCGCCAATCAGGTGCTCGACCTCGGCGCGAGCACGGTCGCGCAGCTGGTGCGCAACGGCGCGGTGGGCGAGTGCATCATGGTCGCCATCGACTGGGGCTCGAACGTTCCGACGACCATCGAGAACCGCCGCGCGCGCGACTACCTGCCGCCGGGGTCCGGATACGACTACGGCAGCGGCTGGATTCCCGGCGCCGCGAACAACTACGCGGCCTTCGTGCTGCAGGAGCTGAAGCCGGTCATAGACGCGAGCTACCGCACCCTCGTCGATCGCGAACACACGTTCGTCGCCGGCCTCAGCTTCGGCGGCATCGCTGCGGCCTACTTCGGCTGGGACTACAGCGCCTGGTTCAGCCGCGTCGGTTGCTACTCGCCTTCCTTCTGGGTGCAGAGTTTCCCGCAGCGCGTGACCACCGAGTCGTTGCGCGGAGGTGTCCGCTGGTATCTCGACTCGGGCGACGACAACTACGACTCGACCGAGGCCGTGCGCACGAACTGGATCAGCCGCGCCGAGCCCTACGGCCTCGAACGCGAGCTGCGTTACTACTACGCGCCGGGCCAGCAGCACGTGCTGCCCGCCTTCGCCTCGCGCCTCGACCGGCTGACGACGTTCCTCTATCCCGCGACTGACGAGCCGAACGAGTTCCTCGTCGGCGGCGTGACATACGGCCAAGGCTCGGGACCCGCGCCGCTCGCGTTGTCCTGGCAGCCGACGACGCCGCAGCAGGGCGCGGCCACGGCGATCGCTACGCCTGCCATGGCTTGGACCGGCTTCGGGGCAATCGGATTGGCGCCTGGCAACACGCCGGTGCTCGGCATCGACGTGCTGGTGTCGCTGTCGCCGCAACCGATCCTGCTGCCGCTGGCCGGCGACGTGGCGGGTGTGTCGACGACGCCGCTGAACCTGAACCAACCTGCGCTGCTCGGCCTGCGTCTGTTCGTGCAGGTGATCCGGCTCGACGCGACTGGCCTGAGCGCAAGCAACGGCCTCGAACTCGACCTTGGTTACTGATGAGGTTACTGATGAGGTTACTGATGGGGTTACTGACGGCGCGCGGCGGATGCGCCCGCACGAACGGCATCCGCGCAGCCTCGCCTTGTTGGCGCAACGAGGGATTCGTGTAGCGAAGAGGAGGGCAAGACCCTCGGGTAACGACCTGAAGGCGGCCGTCGCGCATCCCACGCACATTCCGAGCATCGAGGCACGCGTCTACGAGCTCGCCCGGAGCGTGGATCCTGCTTCGAGCGGAGGCCACTCCGCCGTGGCTGATGACTCCGCTTGCAAGGCCGCCGACCATGATCGGAACGCTTCAGCCCGTGCGTGCGCGAACGAGGACCCGGCTGCGCGTGAAACTGACCATCGCGGCGATCACGATCTCGGCCTGCCTGCTGCTGGTGGAGATCGGCGCGCGCGTCGCGACCATGCCGCAGAGGAATGGCCTCAGTCGCATCAGCCGGATCGTGCTGCTGCCATTCCGTCCCGAGCCTCCTGCTCCTGGCACGTCGGCTCCGGGGTGGGAAGGCAGCTACATCGTCGAGGACCCGGAGCTCGGTTGGTGTGTTGCGCCGAACGCGCACGGTCAGCAGGCCCGCTCCAACGCGCACGCCGCGCGCGGTGGCCCGCCCTCGGGATACTCTCGGCAGGTGCCTCCTGGAAAGGTGCGGGTCCTGACCTTCGGCGATTCGTTCACTCACTGTGACGATGTCAGCGACGAGGAAACGTGGCAGGCGCAGCTGCAGCCCCTGCGCGGCGACGTCGAGGCGGTGAACTTCGGCGTCCCGGCGTTCGGCACCGATCAGGCATTCCTGCGCTGGCGGCGCGAGTCGGCGAAGCTCGACTCGACGGTGTCCTTGCTGTGCATCTGGCCGGAGGACATCTGCCGCAACCTCAGTCTCGACGGCTTCTACCTGGCACCGATGGGGGTGAGCCGCGCGAAGCCGCGGTTCGTGTTGACCGATGGTCGGCTCAGGGTGATCGGTCTGCCTTGCATGACGCCGGAGCAGCGTCGAGTGGCGATCGCGGATCCGTTGCGCGTCGAATTGCTGCGTTCCGACCACTGGATGCGCGCCGACGAGGTCGAGTGGCGTGCCTGGTATCACGTGCGGACCCTGCGTCTGCTTGCCTCCACGTTGACGATGCTGGCTCGCCGCGACGAACGCATGGCGATGTATCGCGGCACCGACCCGACCGCGAACGACATCACGCTCGCGATCTGTCGACAGTTCGCTGCAGAAGCCGCCGTCCGTGGCACGCGGCCGGTCGTCGTGCTGATCCCGATGCGCGACCTGCTCGAGGAGTTCCCGGGCGGAGAGCGCTGCTTGCCGCTGGTGCGTCAGCTGATGGCCGCCGGCATCGAGACGTGGGATCTCTCGCCCGCGTTCGCTTCCGCGCCCGACCTCGACATGCTCAACCAACGGCAGCAGCACATGACCCCCCGGGGTAACCGCCGCATCGCGGAACTGCTCGCCGAGCGGTTGCCCGCGCCACACTGACGCGTGACGCAGCGACCCGAGCTTCGGCCCCGCGCGCGGCGACCGTCACGCACTCAGCGGGGGAACAACTCGACGGTCACGTAGGTCAACTTGTCGGCGACGACGTCCACTTCGCAGGTCGCGGCCTGGTAGCCGTCGGCCTGCAGCAGGAACGAGTGCTGGCCCGGCGCGAGCGCCTGCTTCGTGTAGAAGCGCGTGATCTGCGTGCTGTCGCGGATTCCGGGGCGCGGATCGTTCGGATCGCGCGGCAGCACGGTGACGTCGCGCCCCGCTTCCTCGATGCGCAGCGTGCGCCACGCGGCGATCGCCGCCTTGTTGCTCGTGACTTCGAACGCGACGAGCCCGGCCGGCGGTGCTTTGAGCGTCAGCTCCGTCGTCTTGCCGTCTTCGATCGTGACGAGGTGTTCCTGGAAGCCGCGCGCGTAGCCGCCGTCGCTGAACAACGAGACCCAAACCCGCTTGCCGAGCGCGGCCTCGACGCGCCAGCGGCCCGCGGGCAGATCCCACGTAAGTCCCTCCGGCGGCATCACGAGGCCCATCGCGTTTTCCTGTTGCTCGCGGTCGAGCGCCTTCAGCAGCGCGCCGAACCCGATCGCCGCGCCGTTCTCGTCGACGGCGCGGATGTGCAACTTGCCGAAACGCGCTTCGTACCGCACGTCGACGCGGCACGTCGCGCGATACACGCCGGGCAGCACATCGTGGCGCACCGCGATCGGCCGCACGCAATCGCCGGCGACCGTCACGCGAAAGACCCACCCGAACGGCGCGAGGAAGATCCGCCGCCCATCCGGGGAAGCGCTCGGCAACCAGTTGCTGCTGGCCTGACCCGTCTCGGGGAAGCCGGGCCACTTCTCGTACGACGGCCGCGTGCCGGTCGGGTCGTAGCCGGCGAGGCGCACCTGGGCGCCGGGGACCGGTGCGCCGTGCTCGTCGAACACGTCGATCGCGAGCAGCTGCTTCTCGATGCGCAATTCGACCGGATCACCGCCGGGCCGCACGACGCGGTCCGGACACGGGCCGACCGAGTCCATGAACAACAGGTAGACGCCATCCGGTTGCAGGCCCGAGAAGCGGAACGACCCGTCGGCGAGAGTATTCGTCTGCGCGCCGTACCACACCACGCGGCGTTCGTGCAGCTCGAGCGACGTGTGCTTGCGACCTTGGTTCATCAGCCAGCGGTGGGCCGCCACCACGTCCTCGCCGAGCGACGGATCGATCGCCTGCAGGTTCAGCTGGATGCCCGCGAGCGCGCTGCCGTCGCCGAGCACGGCGCAGCCGTGCACGACGTCGCCGGGCTGCAGCACGATCGTGCCGAGATCGACCGCGCGCGGCTCTGCGCTCCACCGCGGCAACGCGATCGTCGCGGTGCCGTGCGCGGGTGACGCGATCGCGAGCAGGTCGGGCCAACTCTCGCCGTCGCCGTCCCAACCGACGAAGAACGTGCCGTCGGCGCGCGACTGCGCACCATTGCCGACGCCGGCGTACGCGGTGGTTGCCGTGCCGACCTGCGCTCGAGCAACTGCGACACCCGCGCCGTCGACGACGCGGCCCGACAGCAGCTTGCGACACCGGCGCAGCTCGATCGTCGCCGTCACCTGCTGTGGCCGGCGCGTGCGCGGCAGCTCGACGATCTCCTGCTGTGGCTCGCCGTGTGGCCAGCTCGCTTCGATCCACAAGTGCGTCGTGCGGTTTGCGAGTGCCGAACGCTCGCGCAGGCCGTCGAGGGAAGCCCGGAACACGCCGTCGGCTCCGGTGGTGCCGCCTGCGACGTCGTCGCCGCGGAACTCGCTCGCGTCGCGATTCCAGAACACGCTGCTCGGCAGCGACGTCCACACGGTCACGGCCGCATCCGGCACGGGCGTGCCGTCGTGTGTCTGCACGGTGACGATCAACGGCCACACCGCGTCGTTCGCGGCGACCGCGGCGCGTCGGTCGGGTTCTGCGGGTGGCTCGGGCGCGTCCGGCATCGCGACCGGCAGCTCCGCGCGCGCCGCCTGCGCCGGCGGCGCGTCCACCGGGCGCATCCACCACGACTCCGGCACGCCGAGACCGAAGCCGAGCAGCGCGAGCAACGCGCAGCCCGCGAACAGAGCACCGATCGTCTTCCCGTGCATCGTCCACCATCCCGCGGCGATCGCCGTTCCCGCGGCGGCGGCGCCGCTGCCACGCCCCGCGTGCTCGAGGACCTGTTCCTTCGTCTGCGCGAGCAGTGCGTTTTCGCCGGTCAGCAGCGCGCTCACGAGCAACGCGACGCCGAGCGGCAGCGCCGTGCGCAGCTGTTCGAGCCCGCGATGCAGCTGCGCGCGCACAGTGCCGACGGGCACCTCGAGCGAGCGCGCGATGTCGACCGGCCGCAGGCCGTGTACGAGCCGCAGGCGCAGCACCTGGCGATACGGCAGCGGCAGCGCGTCGACCGCCGCGAGCACCGCGGCGAGCACTTCCTGGGAGGCGACGAGTCGCTGCGGATCGTCGTCGTCGTGCGCCGCCTCGGGCTGGTCGTGCAACGCGACTTCGCGCCGGCGCCGCGCGCCCCGGGCCTGCATGCGCGCTTCGTTGTGCAGGATCGCGGCGAGCCACGGCCACAGCGGCCGGCCGCGGTCCCACGTCGAGCCGCGCGCCATCGCCGCGACGAACGTCGCCTGCACGAGATCCTGCGCCTGTGCGCCGTCGCCGGCGAGGTGTGCCGCGAGCAGCAGTAGCTTGCCGCCGGTCGCGTCGAACACACGCGCGAGTGCCTCGGCATCGCGCCGGTCGAGCCACACAGCGAAGTCGCGTTCGGGTGCCACGCCCCAGTTATGCCGCAACCAGCCCGACCGTTGCAGGGTCGCTCGCGCAATGGTTCCTCCGCGACCCGGAAGCCCGACGACGAGCACACTTCTGCCCTGCCTGGCACCTCGCGTCAACCCGAGCCCATGCCTGCACCCGGCTGTCTGCCCCTTGCAATCCGGGACGCCGACGGCGCCGCTGTCACTTCCGCTTGGTGTCGGCGACGACGTCGTCCGCGGTGCCCGGTTTGCCGTCTGGACCGTTGCTGCGCACGTCGATGTCGCCGGACGCCGTGACGACGATGCGAACCCCGTTGCCCCAAGGGTCGTCGCGAAGCCTCGCGGCGTCGCCGAGCTCGCGCAGTTCGGGCACACGCCGGTGACGCAAGCGGTACTGCTCGGCCGCCATGAGGACGACGAGCACCTGCGTGCGCGCGAGCGCGAGCGCCTGCTGTTCGAGCACGCGTTCGACCACGGTGTCGAGCCAGTCACCGACCCGCGAGTTGCTTTTCCTCGCCCTCGCACGCGCGACCGCCGCGTCGTACTCGCGCCGCTGCTCGTCGCATTGCTCGACCCTGGTCTTCGCGACGTGCTGCCGTGGCTCGTCGCGAGCGTCGTCCGCTCCGAACAGGCGCTCCAACCAGCCGGGCGCCCCGGTGCGCACGCGATCGCCGACGATGTCGTCGTCGGTGGCACCGTCGCTGCCGAGGCAACGCACCTCGCACCAACTCTTCTGCACACCGAGCTCGTACGCCCTGCCCCACGGGTCGACCCCGTCGGCGCACCCCGGCAGCCTGCCATCCTGCTGCGCCTTGCGCAGCAGATCCCACGACGGTGCCTGCCCGGCGTTCACCTTCGTCCATGTGCGCAGCGCGTCCGTCAGCGCGTCGACGTCCTGCCGCGCGCGGTAGCGCTTCTGCTGCAGCCCCTTCTCGACCGGTGGAAAGCGCGAGGCGCGGTTGTCCCACGCCGTCACCCACTCTTCGCCGGTGCGCTGCCAGCCGAGGTCCTCGAGCAGCCGCCGCTCGATGTGTTCCATGTGGGCGGCGCCGTAGTAGATGCCGAGCTTCTTCTTGCCGGCCGCGAGCTGCTCCTGCAGCACATCGAGACAGCGCTCGTTGCGCGCTTCGATGATCACGGTCGGATGACGTCGCTCGGCCTCCGGCTCCGCGATTACGCGCGCGAACGCGATGCGCATTTCCTGCGCCGCGGTGCCGCGCCGCGCCGCGGCGACGAAGTCCTGCTTGCGCAGCTTGCTCTCCGCGTCGCGGTCCGCGTCGAGTGACGGCACGGCGCTCATCATCTCGAAAAGGAGGTTGCTGCCGGCCTTCTCGAGCGCCTCTTCCCACTGCTCGTCAGTCAGGTCGGCGTGCACGAAGTTCGGGCGCCGGTAGTCGACGTGGGTCATCTGCTCGACGAGGCCCAGGCCGCGCGCCATGCCACCCTGAAGCAGCGACAGGATGTGACTGTCGTCGTGCTCCATCTCGGGATACGGCCGGAGACCGGCTTCGGCGACGAGTTCGTACAGCAGCGCGTCGAACGTGGTGAACCGCTGCTGCAGATCGCGGTAGTGCTCCGGATCGGCGACGTGAACCGCGCCGTGCAGAGTCAGCGTCGCGTCGCCTTTGCTGTAGGTCGCGATCAGCACGTCGAGCTGCCCGCCGTCGTCGCGTTCGACGCAGCGGGTGAACGGCCGCCGCGCGGCGCCGTCGCCGGCCGGTTTCGGCGGTTCGCTCGCCGGTTGCTGGGCAACCGCAGTCCCGAACGAGGTGACGAGGAGCAAAAGGAGCCACTGGGCGTGCATCGATCCTCCGGCAGACTGCCCATGCTACTGCGGAGTGGACTGCAGCGTGGGATCGGATGCAGGTCGCGAGAGGTCTCACCCGACCTGCACGACGATCTGGCGCGCACTGCCGCGCTGCCTGTGCTCGAACACGTAGATGCCCTGCCAGCGGCCGAGCGCGAGCGACGCGTCGAGCACCGGGATCGAGACCGACGTCGGCAGCAGCATCGCCTTGACGTGCGACGGCATGTCGTCGGGACCTTCGGCCGTGTGCGAGTAGAACGGCTCGCCATCGGGTACCGCTCGGTCGAGCCACCGTTCGAGGTCGCTCGCCGCGGTCGGATCGGCGTTCTCCTGGATCACCAGGCTGCAGCTCGTGTGCTGCACGAACACCGTGCAAAGCCCCTGCCGCAGTCCGCTCGCGGTCACGGCCTCGCGGACCTCGGCGGTGATCTCGTGCAGCCCTCGGCCGCGCGTCTGCAAGGTGATCTGTCGCTGCATGTCTCTGCCGCCCGGACGGGCGCGGTTCGCAGCGCTCAGCGGCGCTCGCCCCAGATGTACCAGTAGGGGTAGACGTACACCCAGTACCCCGCAGGCACGTCCTTCTCGCCCTGGTACTCGGCGATCGCCTGGTAGTAGCCGTAGTCGCGGAAGTCGCTGTAGCTCTGGCGGTCGTCGGGCGCCGCGATGCGCCGCAGCAGTCCGCTGTAGCGGCCGTCCATGGCGGCGCGGCGTTCGCGCTCCTGTTCCGCCGCCGGGTTGGCGGCGACGTCGAACATCTTGACCGGGCCCACGCGCGCACCGTCGTGCCACTGTTCCTCGCGCACCCCCTGGCCCGACTCGTCGAACCACCGCCACGTGCCATTGCGCTTGCCGCCCGACCAGTTGCCCTGCTCCTTGATCTGTCCGTTCTCGTGCCAGGCGATTGACTGGCCCTCGAGCCGGCCGGCGTCGAACATCTGCCGCTCGGCGATCAGGCCGTTCGAGTGGTACTTCACGAACTCGCCGTGCGGAACGCCGCGCTGATACGTGACCGTCGACATCAGCCGCCCGTCCGCGTGCCAGCGTGTCCACGGACCGTCCGGTTGGCCATCCACGAATTGGCCCTCGACCATCGGCGTGCCGTCGGGATAGCTCGCGCGCAACGTGCCGCTGCCCTCGAGCTGCCACGGGTTGGCGAACTGCTTTTCTTGGTAGCCCAACCAGAGGCTCACGGCGTCGAACTCATCGCCGATCCAGAGCCGGGGCTGCTCCCGCGCCGTACTCGCGTCCACGGCGGCAGGGGACTCGGTTGCGTGCGGTGTCGCGTCCACGCGGGATGGTGCCGTGGCCGTATCCTTGTCGCGGGCGGCGCGCACTTCGCTCGGGTGCGGCAGGTGCTGCGGCGCAGGGTCGAGAGGGCGCTCGCCCTTCATCGGCTCCGGCGGCTCGCTGCCGGTCGTCACGTACCAGGCGACGAGGGCGCTCGCGACCAGCACCACGGTCGCGAACAGCAGGGCTTGTGGGTTGCGGAGTCCGACCGACATGCGCGGCTCGCGTTCCCGCTGTGTCGCGGGCGAAGGGCTTCGAGGCTGCCTCCCGGACCACCTGGAGGCTCCGCAATCGTCCGCCGCTCCAGCGACCGCCGCAAGGAGGCCCCCGGGAGTGACCACGGTGTGTGCGCGCAACTTCGTCGCCGGCGCTGCAGCCAGGCCGGCGGATGGTCGATGTGTCGGTCGTGCCGTCCCTACGCATCGCGGTGATTGCCCTGCTGTTCGGAGCCTGTGGAGCCCAGAAACCCAAGGATCCCGGCCCACGGCCACCCGCCGACTTCGAGCAGATCGTGCGGCAGCGCCAAGACGCCGTGTTCGACTCGCGCTACCGCATCGAGCAGGCGTCCGAGTTCAGGTTCGGAACGCCGGTTCCGGATCGCGTTGCGCGCTGGCATTGGGAACCGACGAGCGATGATGGCCGCGCGCACTCGATCGGCTACCGGCACGGCTGGAGAGTCGACTACTGGGTGCGACCGCACTACGCGGGTTACCCCGAGCAACCCGAGTCCGCGCGCATGGCGTTCTTCGCTGACGGCGAGCTGCGCGGGTTGTTCACGGCCGGCGGCAACAATGCGCCGCTGGAGCTCGACAGGTGGTCCCCTGCCTGGGTCGGCCCCGATTGGCCGGCCGCGAAGCCGCCGCGGTGAGTCCGCGTGCAGACTGATGGAGCGCCACTTCGGGCAGGGGATCGATGCCTCGCGCGCTAGCGATCGGTGGTCAGGTCCACCGTCGTCACCTTGCGCTCCTCGACCGTGACATCCACCAGGTTCGGCGCCAAACCCGCGCGAGCGGGGTCCGGTCGCGGCACCAGGATCCACTCCCCAGCCGGGGTGTACGGGATGCGATACCGGCCTTGGCGATCGGTGAGCACGGGCACAACTCCGGTGGTCACCTGGAGGAATTGCATCGCCGCGAGCTTTCGCTGCTTCCGTTGTGGCGCCATCACGAACAGCATCGTCGAGGCCACCGGTTTGCCGCTGGCGTCGTTGACGACGCCACGCACTTCGCCTGTGGGCTCCCACTCGAGCGCGCCGACCGCAGCGCTGGCGCCGGCGGGAACGTCGACCGAGATCTTGCACATCCGGCCGCCCGTACCGACGGAGAGCAGGTAGCTGCCGGGCGGCAACCCAGCGATGTCGAGCCGTCCCGCGGCGTCGGTCGCCGTGATCACCGCCGTCTTGTCTCCAGCCGGCGCGAGCTCGACGCGCGTAGCCATGACCGGCACTTTGCCGGGCCCGAGCAGCGTCGCCGTGACGGCGCCAGCGCGCGTCGCGTCGAGACGCAGCGGCTGCAATCCGTTCGCCGGAACCGTGAACCACGTCACGCCGTCGTTGCCCAACGCCGCGCGCGGATGGCCGAGCCGCCACTCACGCGACGACAGCCCGAACTGGCACAGCACCTTCTCGTTCACCGGCACGTCGATCTCGAACACGCCATCGGCGGCCGAGGTCGCGACGGCGACGCGTTCGGGATCGCTTTCGTAGCGGCTCATGATCGTGACATCCGCGATCGGCGCCCCGAGCTCGTCGACGAGCTTGCCGGTCATGCGCGTGCTCGGCGCGAGTTGCTCCACCGGCACGGCCGTCAACGCGAAAGACAACTCGCGCGCGGTGCCGGGCACGCAGCGGACGCAGACGGGCATGCTCTGCCATCCCGGGGCGATGACCCGCACTTCGTAGCTGATCTTCAGATCCCACACCGTCGCGGCGCCACTGGCGTCGACGGTCGTCTCGGTCGTGGCTGCGGGCAAGCGATAGCCGTTGCGCAATCGGTCGGTGCCGAGGTCGCACACGACGCGCATCGCGTTGCCGGCCGGGCCGCCGGTGACCTTCACGGACCGCGTCGCCAGCTCGCCGAGCGGGATCAACACTTGCACGTTCTGCCGGCGGCTGCGCTCGACCTGCTCGGCGATCGGTCGGCCCGCAACGAACGCACGCACGATCAGCGGCCGCATCGGCGCGAGCGGCACCGACCACGCGCCGTTCGCGTCTGCCGTCGTCTCGGCCCACCAGTCGAACGGCGGCTCGAACTGCGTCTCGCACGTCACCACCACCGCGGCTCCCGCCGCGCGTGTGCCGTCCGGCAGCTCCACGGTGCCGCGAACCGGATCGCCGTCCTCGAGCATCAGCGTCGCCTCGCGCACGAGTCCGCTCGCCGCGACGGCGATGCTGCCCTGGACCTTGTCGCCTCCGCGCGCGTGGACCCGCAGCCGCACGGGTGGCAGCTTCCCGAGCTGGTAGTAGCCGTCGCCGTCGGCGACCGTGCGCCCGAGCCGGTTGCCGTTCACGTCGGTGACCCACACCTCGGCCGCGGGCACGCCCTCGTGCAGCACCGAGACGATGCGGCCGACGAGGCGCACGTCGCCCTTCGCGGGGACGGCCTGCGCCGGCATCGTGGCGGACGACACCAGGGCCAACGCACCTGCAACCACGGTCATGTGCATGGGGGAAACCTCGGTCGCCGCGAACGAACGAACCGCGCTTGGAAGGCGCGTTCTTTCGCGCTCGGCGGACGTCGCGTTGAGCTTGCGAAAGGGCAGAGGCTTCCAAGCTGCCTCCCGGATCACTGAGAAGCTCGGCCATCGTCCGCCGCTGCCGCGAAGGCCGCAAGGAGGCTGCGCTCATCGTGGGGGAACGCAGGCCGCAGCAACGATCGTCAGCGCGTGCGGTCTCACTCGGGATCGAGTGCAGCCGCTGCCACGCGCTGCTCGTTCTGAGCTGGGTCGCCCGCGGCGCCGAGCGCCGCGGGCAAACCGGCCCAGGACCTTGCCGCGCCCTGCGGCGCGCGACCGGCGGAGAAGCGCCGGGCCTTCGGTGACTCGCGGCAGGGCGGGTGCGTCCGTTCCGCGACGGCCGGGATTGGTACGTTTGCGAACGATGCCTCCGCCCTTCGACGTCCTGTTGCAGATCCAGCGCCACGGCGGCGCGCTGCGCGAGCTCGCGCGCGTGCTGCTGCGCGATGATGCGGACGCCGACGACGCGGTGCAGGAGACCTGGGCCCGTGTGCTCGGCAGTCCGCCGCGCCATCAGGAACGCATCGGCGGCTGGCTCGCCGCGATCCTGCGCAACGTGGCGTTCCGGCTGCGCCGTTCCGAGTCACGGCGCGTGCGCCACGAGGAGCGCGCGGCGGCGCGGGCGAAGCTGGCGGCGGAGGATCACGCGGAACGGATTGCGCGCGCCGATCTCGCGCACCGGCTGATCGCCGCCGTCGACGCTTTGGATGCTCCGTATCGCGACGTGATCTGGCAGCGCTTCTTCGAAGGTCGCGCGCCGCGCGACATCGCTGCGGTGAGCGGCGTGCCGCCGGCGACCGTGAAGAGCCGGTTGCAGCGTGGCCTTGCAACACTGCGCGAGCAGCTGGGGGACCGCGAAGGAAGCGACTGGCGCGCTGGCCTCGCCGCCACATTCGGGTTCGGACGCGACGGAACGACGGCAGCAGCGGCGGCGATCGCAGGAGGCGTGCTGATGGTGACGTGGACGAAGGTGACCGTGGCTGCGTTCGCGGCGGCCGTGATCGCGGCGCTGGTGTGGTGGCCCGATGCGACCGCAGCGACGCCTACCGAAGCGAGCCGCGACGCGAGGCCGCTGGCCGCGAGCGCGTCGGCCGACGTCGGCGCGAGCCACCCGGATGCGCGCATCGAGAACGACCGCACCGCTGCGGCCGGCGCGGCGAACGCCCCGAAGCTCGCGGTCGTGCGCGGGCGCTGCGTCGACGCGAACGGCGCTGCGATCGCGGCGTGCTCGGTGCGGCTCCTCGGCTGGCACAACGGCGGTTGGCGCGACGAGGACTGGATCCTCGAGCACGGGATCGACTGCGTCGAACACGCGGCATCGACGACTGCCGACGGCCGCTTCGAGTTCGCGATCGAGCCGCCGCCGCCGTTCCAGTTCGCGTTGGACGTGCAAGGCGACGGCTGGGCGAAGGGCGGGTTCCGCTGGTCCGCCATCGAACCGGGTGCGGTGCTCGACGTCGGCGACCTGACGATGTTGCCTGGCGTTGCGTTGCGCGGGCGCATCGTCGACGCAGCTGGGCAGCCGGTCGGCGACGTGCGTTTGGATGCGAACGCCGTGTCGCAGGTGAGGTCGAAAGGGTTCGAGCCCTGTTCGTTCGCGGGTGGGCGCACCGCGGCCGACGGCACGTTCACGTTCGACGCGTCGCTCGCGCACGGCAGCTACACGCTGCGCGTGACCGACGACTACGTCGTGAAGTCGCCGGTGCCCCTCGTGCTCACCGCGGACAGCGCCAGCGGTGTGCGCGTCGTCGTCACGCGCGACGACGTGCCGACGATCACGGGAACGGTCGTCGACGGGGCCGGCATGCCGGTGCGTTATCCGCTGATCACGACGAACGGCGTCGGCGAGCCCGTTGCCAAGTACGGCAAGCAGGACGGCACGTTCGAGCTGCGCTGCAACTCGGGCGACGCGACGCGGCCCGTCCGGATCGCCGTCCGAGCGGAGGGCTACAAGCCAGCGCAGCATGGCGACGAGCTCTGCTGGGGTACGCGCGACGTCCGCGTGCAGCTGAAGCGAGGTGCGCCCGACCTGACGATGCTCGTGCGGGATCGAGGGGGCCGGCCGCTCGAGGGGTGCACGCTGCGGCTGCATGCACTCGGCTCGCCGTCGTCGGATGGTATCCACGCCGCGCGAACTCGCAGCGACGCGAACGGCGTCGCGACGATCGCGAACCTCGAATCCGGCGAGTACCTCGTCATCGCGCAGTTCGCGGCCTCGCGCGGGCTGCCCGCGACGATCGAGCCTGTTGTCTTCGACGGTTCGCCGGCGCGGCTCGAGCTGCGTATCGGCGCGCAGCCGTCGCGGCGGTTGCGCGTGCAGCGCCGCGACGGGACGCCGGTCGCCGGCACGCGCGTGCAGCTGTGCGAGATGCTCGGCAACTCGTTTGGCTCGGTGCATCAGGTGCTGGCGCCCCGCAACTGGTTCGTCACCAACTCGACGGCGCCGCGCATCCTCGCGCTCGTCGACGCCATGACCGATGCGGACGGCACGCTGCTGGTGTCGGGTCCCGGCAACCGCGATCTCGGTTTGCGCGTGCTCGGTCCCGGTCACGTCGCGGTCGAACGCACCGACGTGCGGTTCGACACGGCCGCGGATCTCGTCGTCACGGTGGTGACGGGAGCGCGCGTGCACGGGACGATTGCGCCGGCGGCCGCGGTCGACGCACTGCATCGGCTCGCGGGCGTCGCCGCCGGCGAACCGTTCCCTGCGGCTCGTCGTCCGTTCATCCAACTGCGCCGCGACAAGGAGTTGGTGCCGCCCTGGAGCCGCGGCGCGGGCGACCGCCAGCCGTTCGCGATCAACGACGACGGATCGTTCGACGTCTCGGGCCTTCCCGACGGTCAGTGGCAGGTGTATCTGGGTTTCTGGGTGAAGAGTGCGTCGATGACGATGTCGCAGGACGCCCTGCTGGCGGAGTGCGTGCTCGCAGATGGCGTGTCGAAGGAGATCGCGACGGACCTCAGTGCGCTCGTGACGGGCACGATCCGCGGGCTCGTGCTGCGCAATGGCGAGCCCTGGCCGGATCGGTCGTTCTCGGTCCGCGTGACGCGAGTCGGTCCAGACGGCAAGGAGCAGCAGGAGTCGATGATCGTCGGGACAGATGCGAATGGCCGTTTCGATCTCGTGAACCGCGCTGGTCGCTACGAGCTGCACGGCCCCGGCGATTCGGTCGCCACGCCGGCCGTCGACATGGTGCGCGGAGAGGTGGTGTCGGCGACCTTCGAGTTCGTGCTCGGCGAGCTGAGCGTGCGGCTGCTGACTCCGGACGGCAGCCCTGCTGCGAACGTCGAATTGCTCGACGCCACGACGGATGCCGACGGCAGGATGAAGGTCCTGCTGCGGCCGCAGAGCGTGACGCTGCGGCTCTTGCCGCGGCGCTTATCGTCGCGCGATGCACGAAGGCAGGTGCGGGCCGAGCACGCCGGCGGCGACCCGTTCGCGGGGCACTGGATCGAGCTCGGCCAGGCGACGGTCGCCGCGGGTAAGACAACGACGCTCGAACTTCGGCTGCCGCCCGAGTGGGAGAAGTAGCGGGACACCGCCCGGCGTCAGCGCGGCAAGTTCTTGTTCATCGGCGCGGTGGAGTCATGCCCGCAAAAGAACGGGTCGATCCACGAACGTACCCGCTGCCAAGGCGGCGGCCGCTCAGCGGCCCGCCGCCGGACCCACGCCGCGCAACGTCTGCACCGCGCTGAGCCGAGCGAGTTCGTCCGCGGTCCACTCGCCGTCGAGGCCGCAGCGCCGCACGCGCGTCAGCAGAGCCTGCCACTCCTTGCCCGGGACGGGTTGCAGCGTCGTGGCGTCGAGTGCGAGCTTCTCGGCGAACTCGGCGCGGATCGCCTGCGCGCTGGTGCCGCCCTCGCCAGCGAGCAGGTGTCCCCGCAGGCACGCGACGCCGGCCGCCGAGCGAGTCATGCTGTCGACGGCACCGTCGACCTCGCCGCCGCGACGCAGAAATCGCCAGATCGCCTCGGCCTCGGCAGCGGTCGCCGGCACGAACGTGGTGCCGATCCGTTTCTTGAACAGGTCCAGCAGCGCGACGCGCGCGTTGGCGTCGAGCCGCGTCCACGCCGCGAGCCACGTCGTCTCGGTCATCGCGGCGCGCGACGCGTACAACTGTGCCGGTGTGCCGGCGGAGACGATCGGTGCCGCCGCGAACGCGGCGAGCAGCTCCGGTTCGACGTCGAGCTCGCCCGCGCTCGGCTGACGCGCGAGGTCGTCGAGCACCGCCTGCGCGGCCGTGGCGTCGTCCGGACCGAGCGCGAGGGCCCGACACCAGAACGGCCACCGCGCATCGCCCGGGATCACCGCGGGCGCCGCCGTGGTCACAGCGCGTTGGCGCAGGCTCCTCGCCACGATCGCGCGCCACGCGGGCATCACCGCCGTAGCCATCGCGCGCTGCAGGTCGGCGACCGCGAACGGTCCCTCCGCGAGGAGATTGGCGAGCCCGGTCGGCCCGAACCGCTCGTCGTCGTCGTGCGCGACGCCTGCGATCGCCTCGAGCACCGGCAGCGTCAGCTCGCGCCACAACTCCGCCGGCAGCTCGGTGGCGAGCCGAGCGCGCTGCGGCAGCACGAAGTCGGGGTCGCGCAACCGCGCACGCAGCTCGGCGCGGCCGGCGTCGCTCGTCGCGAGCAGCGTGATCACACCCTCGTCGAACTGCTCGTGCTGCGCGCCGATCACGAGCGCCGGCGGCAGGTTCGCGCGTTCCTGTGCCGGCAGCGCCGCGAACGCCCGCCAACGCACGTTGCGGTCCGGATCGGCGAGACAGGCGCGCAGCTCGAAACACAGCGCGGCTTCGTGCACCGGTGTGCTCACGCAGCCCAGCACGTCGTCGAGACACACCGGCGCCGTCGCTCGTGCCCGCGCGAGCACGCGGGCCAGGGCCCGTTCCTGGTTCGCGTCGTGGGGCCAGGCCGCGATCGCGCTGGCGAGCGCCCGGCATTGCCACTCGGCGGCCTCGGTTCGCGAATCCGCCGGCACCGCGAACGCGGCGAACGTCGCTTCGCACAGCAGGGCCTGCAGCCGCGCGAACGCGGGCAGTCGCCACTCCGCTTCCGGCTGCGCAGCGTCGAGACGCGGTGCGTCGAGGTGGGTCACCAGGTAGGTGAGGCGCCGGAGCCAGCGTTCGCGCTCGCGGTCGGGAACGGGTGGAACGTTGGCGAGCAGCGCTTCGACCTTGCTGCGGCGCGTGGCTTCGTCGTGTTCGTCGGCGTCCCACGCGTCGTCCAATGCGTCCTCGAACTCTTCGAGTGGATCGACTTCGCGTGGAGGTGGTGGGGGCGGAAGATTGGTGAAGCAGGCAATCCGCGACGGCACGCCGCCGGCCGGCGGCGCGACGACGGTCACGAACCCGCCGGCCGTGCCGCCGTCCAGGTCGGCGACATACATCGGCGCGGCAGTCGCCGGCGGCCACAGCACGCGGCCCGCGATTGTCGGCACGAGCTCGAACGCGCGCGTGCACGGCTTACCGGCGGCGAGGTCGCAGGTGAACACGAGGCGATCGTCGTAGCGATCGACGTGGTCAGGCCGGACGGTCAACTCGAAGCCCGCGGGCAGCGGGCACTCGACGACGACGAAGCGCATCGCGACCGGCGACTGCACGCGCACGCGCAGCATCAGCGGATGACCGGCGCGCGGTGGACCGGCGAGCGGCTCGAGCTCGCCGCCGTCGTCGCGCGGCCACTTCGTGCCGCGCACCCGCGGCGCGCAGAGCTCGCGTTCGACGCAGATCGGCGCCTGCCACGCGGCGTGGCCGGGCGCGGGTTCGGTGCGTTCGGTCGCGATGCGCACGAGCAACGTCGTGCCGGCCGGGCCGCGCACGGTCACCGGCGCCGCGCGCGGCACGCGCCAGTGGGCGACGTCGAGGGCCTCGCCGCCGAGCTCGAACGTTCGCACCGCGTCGCCGCACCGCACCTCGACCGTGGTGCTTGCGTCGGGCGTGCGCGGCAACACGCGTGAGAGCGCGGCGAGTGCCATCGCGTGCGCGTAGGTCGAGCCGCGGCCCTGCAGGCACGCGAGCAGCAGGTTGGCGGCGCGTGTCTCGGTCTGTGCCGCGTCGACGCCGAGGGCCGCCGCGAGCTCGAGCAACAACGCCTGCACCGCGAGCGGGTCCTCGCCGGGGAATCCGTCCGCCGGAAGGGCCGGCGCGTCCGCGGCGGCGAGTCGTCCGAGGCACTTGCTCGCGCCGTCGACGTCGCCGAGAGCATGCAGCGTGAGCCCGAGCCGCGCACACAGACCGGGCGGCAGGGCCGGCAGGTGCGCGAGCAGCGAGCGCGCGATCCGCTGCCGCCACGAGTCGGCCGGCAGCCAGCGAGCGATGGCGACCGCGAGCTCAGCCGACTGCACGAACGCGGCGTCGATCTTCGGCTCGGACGCGGTCAGCAGCCGCGTGTCGGTCCGCAGCGTCCCGTTGTTCGGGTCGAAGCGCAGGCCGGCCGTGGCCGGGTCGCAGCCGGCGTCGCGCAGCAGCGCGAGTCCGTGCAACGCGAGCGCGGTCATGCCGGCGTCGACCTCGCCGCTGGGCCAGAATGCGAAGCCGTCGCGGTAGTGTTGCAGATCGCGCAGCCGCTGCAGGCCGCCATACAGACGCTTGCGGAAGTCGGCGTCCATCGGCGGCAACGTCTCGCCGCGCGCCTTCGCGGCCCGCACGGCCGCGAAGTACGGCACGAGACGCGACAGCGTCTGCTCGACGCAGCCGTGCGGGTAGGAGGCGAGGCCGGCTTCGAGCTGGCGCCAGGCCGCGGCACCGCCGAGCAGCACGTCGACGGTGAGTCCCGCGTCGGGCGACGTTCCCGCGGGCAGCGGAACGGCGACCTCGCCGGTGCCGAGCGCGGCGGCGTGCAGCGGGCGCACGATCGCATCGCGGCCGACGGCGAGTTCGCGTTCGGAACGGTCCGTGTGCTCGCCGAGCGCGACGCCGAGCGCGAGCTTCGCGGTCCCCGCGGCCGTCGCGCGCACGTTCGCAGCCGTGCACACGGCGCGACCGGCCGGCACCGTCAGCGTGGCCGGCACGTCGACGACCTGCATCGTTTCGCCGGTCAGTGCCGCGGTCAGCGCGACGCTGTCGTCCGGCGCGGTGGCGTTCGCGGCCCGATCGATGTTGATCGGCAACGCGAACGCGTCGCCGGCGCGCACGCCGCGCGGCAACACCGGTTCGGCGGCGAGCGGCTGGCTCGACGCGAGCGTGCGCGTGGCGACGAAGCCGTTGCCCTGCGGATCGATGCCGACCGCGGTGAGGCGCCAGCGCGTCAGGTCGGACGGCAGGCGGAAGCGCACCGTCGCGGCGCCGTCCTGGTCCGTGACGACCGTGACGAAGGTGGCCGTCGGGCGGAAGTCGGCGCGCAAGCCGCCGGGGAGGCTATCGGCGGGGCCGGGGCTGCCACCCGCCCAGGTGCTGCGCGACAGGTCGCGCATGTAGCTGTCGATCGGCGGCACACGGCCGCGTCGCAGCAGCGAAGTCACGAGTTCCTGCGGCGTCGCGTCCGGCGGCGCCCAGCCTGCACCCCACCCCCACCACGGCATCGCGGGGCGCAGTGCGTCGTCGGGGTCGGGTGTGCGGTCGCGTCCCAGCGCGAAGATGCGCTCATCGACGACGGCGACCGTGACGACGGTCTGCGGCGCGTCGGCGACGACCCGGATCGCGAGGTCGCTGCCGGGCGCCGCGTTGGCCGGCACGTCGATCGCCGGCGCGCGCACGGTCCGCAGCGCCACCGGCACGCGTGCGTCGTCGTGGTGCCTGCGCGTCGCCACGGTCACGTCGAGTGCGGGCCAGTCGAGCCGCAGCACCGGAACGTCGGCGGTGAGCAGGCCGGCGGCGTCGAACTGCACGGCCTGCGCGCGCGCGCTCGTGCCGCGGCCGGCGACCAGCACGCCGTGCTGATGCGGCGCTCCGCCGCGCACCGTGACGCGACACGGCGCGCCGACCACGGCCGGGCCGAGTGCGACGGAGAGGCGGGATCGCCATGGATCGTCGTCGTCGGCCGCCGGTTCGTGGTCCGGAGCAACGACGCTGCACCAATGCGAGTCGCGTTCGACGTGGCCGTCGGGTCCCGTCGCCTCGAAGTCGAACTTCAGCCGCCCCGCGCCGATCGACGCGAACGGGGCGCGCACGACGACGCGGCCGTCGTCGCCGGTGCGCAGTTCGTGGTTCTCCTCGAGATCGCGAGCGCCGTCGGCTTGCACGTGCACACGCACGTCGACGCCGCCCACGGGTCCGCCCGAGGCCCACTCGACGGTCGCGACGACTTCGACGGCGTCGGTTCCGGGCGGCACTTCTTCGGGACCGCTGGCCCGCAGCCGCACGGCCTGGCGGCGGAACGCGGCGGCGCCGCACAACGAGCCGAGGCCGATCTGTTCTTCGCCTTTGCGATCGGCGGTCGGCACCACGGCGGAGAAGTCGAACCAGGTGTCCGGCTGCACCTCGGCCGGCACCGCGAACGTGAACGCGAACACGCCGTGCGCATCGGTGCGGCCCGCGAGCTCGTGCCTGCCGACGACGCCGAGGTCGACGACGACGCGCAGCGGCTGGTCCGCGGCGATCGTCGTGCTCGGCACCGCGGTGGCGCCGTCGCCGCTCCACGAGCACGCGCGCAGCACGACGCGTCCCTGCACCGTCTCGCCCGGTCGGTAGAGCGGACGGTCGACCATGCCGTGCATGACCCAGTCCCTGCGCCGGACTTCGCCGGCGCGTTCCTCCGCGAGATCGAGCCAGGCGTCGCCGGCCTCGCCGTGCAGCGACACCTCGCGCTTGCTGGGTTCGTGCTCGGATCCTGGTGGCCAAGCGACCACCGCCGGCGCCGCGCGCAGGCTGCCGCCGTCGAGGCGACGCTGGCCGGCGCGCAGCTGCCAGGTCGCGGCGGCGGGGCCGTTGCGATCGAACGCGGCGAGCACGAGCGCGCCGCCGGCCGCGAGCGCGATGCCGTCGAGCTCGCTGACCTCTATCGTGCGCACGCCGCGCCACGGTGGTGTCGCGGAACGCACCTCGAGCAGCCAGTTGCCGGGCGGCAGCGGCGGCAGGGTGACGTCGCCGCGCGGCGACAGGGTTGCTTGCCACGCGGGCGCGGCCGTCGCACCGAGGTCGGCGAGCTGGGTCCAGGTGACGCGGCCCGGCGGGCACGGCAGCACACGCAGGTGCAGTTCCTCGGCGAGGCCCTTCGGGCGTTCCCATGCGGAGAAGCGCGTGACACGCGCCGGCCACAGGCCGAAGCGCGACACCGTCGCGACCTCGAGCTGGCTGGCCGCTTCGGCGAACAGCCCTGCATTGCCGCCACGCTGCTGGCGCGTCAGGACGGCCGCGCGCAGCGCGAGCACCACGGCTACGAGGTCGTCGGTTTCGATCGCGTAACGGCAGTCCTCGTCGGCCACGTCGGTCCAGACCTGCAGACCCGGGATGGCGTCCGCGCGGCCGAGCAGCAGCAGCGTCGCGGCGCTGCCCGCGAGCAGCGCCTGGTCGGCTTCCGCCTCACCCGCGAACGCCTGCGCCACCGCGAGCATCGCCGCGGGGCGCTGTACCAACGGAAGCAGGGCTGCTTGCAGACGCGCGCGTGTCGCCGGCGAGGCTGGTTCGCCCGCCGCGCGAGCCGCCGCGGCGGGGTCCTGCTGCAGGATGGCCGTCGCGCACGCGGCGGCGGGATCCTGCGCGGTTGCGACAGCGGCGCCGCACATGGCAGACAGAGCGAACAGGGCGATCGTCGTGAACAGGAGCTGCCGCATGGGGGACCTCGGCGGGGCCACAGGGCAACGGGCGTGCCGCTGGAGCCGGGCCATCGAAGCCGAGGTCGGCCCTTCCCCGATGGCAACGGGCCTCCCGCGTCCAAGGTCGCGGTAGTAGGCTCGCCGGTGCCCACGGTTCCCGATACGCAGTAGACTGGGGCATCCTCGTTCTCGCGGCCCGAACTCTCACGGATTCGACCAATGATCACCGTGCTGTCAATCCTCCGGCAAAAGGGGCGTGATGTTTTTCATATCGCGCCGGATGCGACCGTGCTCGACGCGCTGCGTGAGATGGCGGCGCACAACTGCGGCGCCCTCGTCGTGCTCGAGGGCAACACCCCGCTCGGCGTGTTCTCGGAGCGCGACTACGCGCGCAAGGTCGTGCTCATGGGGCGCACTTCACGGCAAACGATCGTGCGCGATGTCATGAATGCGCCCGTGATCGACGTGACGCCCGACGCTTGCGTTTATCGGTGCATGTCGCTCATGACGGAGCACCGGTGCCGGCACCTGCTCGTGATGAACCACGGCGAGCTGGCCGGCGTGATTTCGATCGGCGACGTCGTGAAGGCCGTCATCGACGACCAGCAGTCGACGATCGACCAGCTCGGGCACTACATCACGGGCACCTGACGCGAATCGCGTGCGCCAGGTGGGCCGGGTCGCCGCGACGCGCGGTCAGCACCTGCTATCATCCGTTCACGAAGGCGGGTCGACGCGTCCGGCGCACGCAAGTGAGCGGACACCGGAGGCAGAGCATCAGTTCTGCAGCACGATCTTGACCGTGCTCGTCTGCTGCGGGCGAACGACCGTGTCGCCGACTGCTCCGGCCGCGACACGCGCGGTTGCGCGCGCATACACCTTGTAAGCGCCGGGCACGACGTCCGTGAACTCGATGCAGCCGTCCTGGTCGGCCTCGCCTTGCCATGCGCGACCGAAGTCGACCCGCGGCTCCGCTGCGAGGCTCACGAATGCGCTCGCCGCGGGCGTCCCGTCGGCGCGCAGCACGCGGCAGCGCACCGTGCCGCAGCGCGGCAAACGCACGACGACCTCCTCGGTGCGCACCGTCGCGTCGAACGGCCCGATGACCGTGCGGGCGAAGCCCTCGGCGCCAAACGCGAACGAGTAGCGCTTGCCCGTCGCGAACGGGCCGATGCGGAACGTGCCGTCGTCGCTCTTGCCCTCATTGCCCGAGCTGGCGCCGTGTTCCGAGGTCTCGACCCGCTCGATGGTGACGCCGCGCAGCGGTGAGCCGTCGCTTGCAGCCACGATGCGTCCCGTGACGACGAAGCCCTGCCTGTCGGCTTCGCGAATGACGACGACGAGGTCGCTCGCGGGGATCGCGAACTCCGGCCCCTTCACCCACAGGTCGGTCGAGTCCGGAAGCGCGCGCGCGACGACGCGGTAGCGATAACCCGCGGGCGCGCGGAAGCGGAACAGGCCCTCTGCGTCCGCGGGACCGCGGGGCAGGATGCCGTGCAGATCGCTGCGCTGCTCGTGCACGGCGTCGCGTTCGACGACGTAGCCCAACGCGACCCATGCACCGGCGATCGGTTCGCCGTGCTCGTCGACGACCTTGCCGTCGACGTCGGCGAACGGCGTCGTACGCAGCGTCACTTCCGCGTGTGGGCGCGCTGCCTCGAGCACGATGTCCGCGCGCGCCGACGTCTGCCCCGCGACGCCGCCGACGAGCACGAACGTGCCTGCTTCGGCGAGCAGGAACTCGAAGCGGCCCTCGGCATCGGACTTCCCCTGCAGGTGTACTCGCGGCTCCGGCTTGCCTACGCCGAGCAAGCGCACGCTGCCGGCCAACGGCCGCCCGTCCTCACCGAGCAGGACACCACGCACGCCGAATGCACCGGGAAACCGCAGCGTGACGTCCGTCTCGGCTCCCGGCTGCAGCGCGCGCACGTATTGGCGGACGAACTTGCCGCCGTGCTGCGCGGTCAGCGACACGTCTTCGCCGGAGCGCACCTCGACGGCGAAACGGCCTTCGCCGTCAGCCGTAACGCGCGGCGTATTGCCGGTGAACCGCTCGTGTCGCAGCCCGAGCCACCCGTACTGCTGATGGCCGTCGACCAGCGCGCCGGCGACCGGGAGGCCGTCGGCCGCCAGCACGCGGCCGCGCACGGACGCGAGCGGCAGCAGTACGAGACGCAGCTCGTCGGGGACGCGCCACTCGGAGGGCTTCAGTTCCATGTCGCCGGACCAGCCGACGCCCTGCTTGCTGGCACTGACCAGGCAGCCGTCTGCGAACGTCACGCGGGTCCGCCCCAGATCGTCCGTTCGCCAGCTGCCGCGCGGCGGTCCATCCGCGCGATCGTCGGTCGGCTTCTTCGAGCCGTCGGGCTCGATCCGGAACGCGTGTTCGAACACGCTCACGGTCGCATCGCGGACGGCTTCGCCCTTGTTGTCGACGACCAGGATCGCGACGTCCATCGGACCGGCGGCGGCCGGTTCCTTCGTCTCGGGCGCTGTTTGCGCAGGCTCCGCTGCGGATCGCAGCGTGGCGACAGGCGCGACGGGATCCTGCGCTGGCGTGTCCGTACGCCGCGCGGCGAGCGCCGCGGGCGCAGGCGACGCCGTTGCAACAGCGTCGTGCGTGCGCGGCGCGACGTCGGCCGGCGGCCAGCTCCACCACAGGATCGCCGCCGTGGCGAGCACCGCTCCGGCAGCC
>DASRJH010000285.1:0-5278 GCA_035649575.1 Planctomycetota bacterium | reverse complement strand
GCTTCCCCGAGCTCGGCAGGAACCGCCCGGACCTCGCGCAGAAATTCTTCGACTGGTATGGCGCCGTGTTCGCCGAAGGCGCCTTGTCGGCGCGCGAGAAGTCCCTGATAGCGCTCGCGGTCGCGCACGCCGTGCAGTGCCCCTACTGCATCGACGCCTACAGCCGCGACGCGCTCGAGAAGGGTTCCGACCTCGACCAGATGACCGAAGCGGTGCACGTCGCAGCGGCGATCCGGGGTGGCGCTTCGCTCGTGCATGGCGTGCAGATGCGCAACCGCGCCGGGCAACTCGGAATGTAGGACGATGGCCAACCCGCCCACGACCTCGCTGTCGGCCCGCGGCTCGCCGTTCGCGTCGCCCGCCGTGCAGCTGCGCACGCTGCGTCAGCTCGCGCTGCCGCGCGAGTTCGCCGGCGCGCTGCAGGCTGCGGGTCTGCCGCCGCTGCGCCCATCGCGGATCGGCGTTTTCCAGCTGAACCTCGGCAAGCTGTGCAACCAGACGTGCCGGCATTGCCACGTCGACGCCGGGCCCGACCGCAGCGAAGTGATGAGCCGCGAGACGATGGAACAGTGCCTTGCGGCGTTGGCTTCTACCGCGATCCCGACGGTCGACATCACGGGCGGCGCGCCCGAGATGAATCCGCACTTCCGCTGGTTGGTCGAGCAGGTCACGGCGATGGGCCGTCACGTGATGGACCGCTGCAACCTGACGATCCTCGAGACCGCGCCTCATCGCGACCTGCCCGAGTTCCTGGCCCGCCACCGCGTCGAGATCATCTGCTCGTTGCCGCACCACCGTGCGCTGAGCACCGATCGCCAGCGCGGCGACGGCGTGCACGAGAAGTCGATCCGAGCGCTGCAGCGCCTCAACGCGCTCGGCTACGGCGACGGCCGCAGCGGGCTGCGCCTCGTGCTCGTGACGAACCCCGTCGGCGCGTTCCTGCCGGCCAACCAGGCAGCCCTCGAGGTCGAGTGGCGTCGCGAGCTCATGCGCAACCACCGCATCGTGTTCGACGCGGTGCACACGATCACCAACATGCCGATCGGCCGCTTCCTCGAGTGGCTGCAACAGTCGGGCAACCTCTCCGAGTATCTCGAACGGCTCGTCGCGGCGTTCAATCCGGCGGCGGTGCCGGGCGTGATGTGTCGCAACACGCTGTCGATCGGCTGGGACGGCCGGCTCTACGACTGCGACTTCAACCAGATGCTCGACCTCGGCGTCGACGCCGAAGCACGCCGGCACGTCCGCGACTTCGACCTGGCGCGTCTCGAGGCGCGGCGCATCGTCACCGACCGCCACTGCTTCGGCTGCACCGCGGGCGCCGGTTCGAGCTGCGGCGGCGCGACGACGTGACCGCGAGCCGGACTGCACGCGCTGGTGGCCGCGGTTGCCGGGCGAACGCGATCAGCGCCCCTGCCCTTGCTTGCCGAGCGTGGTGCTCGAGCCGCAGGTGTTGATCGAGCGGTTGGTCGCGCTGGTGCCGCGACCGCGGCGGCATCCGGTGACGTATCACGGCGTGCTGGCACCAGCGGCTGGGATCCGGCCGTGGGTGGGGGCGCGAGTGGCAGCGGGGCATTGCCACTCGCCGGGCCCGAGTCAGCGCACCTCGGACACCGCGACGTCGATCCTCGGTCCCTTGTGCACGAGCTTGGCGATCACGAAGTTTCCTTCGTAGCGGGGACCACCATTGGCGACGAGGCGCACGACGTACTCGCCGATGCCGAGCGCGAGGTAACGCGTCTGCTGCGGCTCGATCGCGGGTTCGAGCTCGCTGCTGTCCACGAGTTCTCCGCTGCGCCAGACCTCGACCGTGGCACGCTTGACCGCGCTCCAGCCCGACGGCGGCGGAACCGGATAGCGCACCGCCCGGCGCTCGGCGGGCTCGAGCGACAGCTCGACGCGCGCCGTCTCGCCGCTCTTGATCGAGACCGGCGCCGTGCAGCTCATGAACCCGTCGCCCCACGCGTGCAGTCGATACTGCCCCGGCGCGATCCCCTGACCGGGCTCGCGCTCGGCTTCCGTGGTCAGGTAGGTGTTCGTGCCGCCGTCGTCCTCGAGGTGCGCATGGAACTCCGAGACCGTGCCGCCGTCGCGAACCACCTTGTGCACGAGCAGCCGGCCGGCACTGCCGAGCCGCACCGTCCCCAGATCGCGGACCTCGCGCGGCGCGAGCGCGAACGGACCGAGCGTCGCTTGCGCGAGTCCGCCCGCGCGAGGATTCACGAGGACGCGGTACTCCGCGGGCGGCAACGGGCCGATGCGGAACGAGCCGTCGGCGACGTCCGTCGTGCCGGCCTGCGGGGTCCAGTCTCCGCTCGCGATCCTGAGACTCGCGAAGCGCACGGGCTCCCCGCGATCGTCGGCGAGCCGGCCGAGCAGCCACGCCGATGCATGTTCGTTCTCGCCGAGCGTGACCACGAGGTCCTTGGTGCCCGACGGGAACACGCTGCCACCGAGACCCCAGACAGACGATTGCGCACCGTCCTCCTCGATGCGCAACTGCCATTGCCCGCCTTCCGGTGACGGGATCGAGAAGCGACCCTCCGCATCGGTCCGCCCTCTCTTGTCGCCGAAGACGCCCGCGCCTGCCGAGATCAGTTCGATGCGGCAGCGCACCGGTGCACCCGTCGCATCGACCACCGTGCCGGTGATCCTCGGCTCGGGCACGAGCGTGACGTCGCACGGCACGTCCGCACCTCGTGGGAGCATCAGCGTTCGTATCTGCTCGCGATGTCCTGGCGCGTCGAAGCTGACCTGCTGCGAACCGGCGGTCAGGCCCGGCAGGCGGTAGTCGCCGGTCCCCGTCGCGAACGCAGGGTCGAACCCGCCGCCGCTGGTGTAGGCGTAGGCTCCTGCGATCGCGCGCCCCTCGGGATCCGTGATCTTCCCGAACACGGCGACCCCCGCGGCGAGCTTGATCGTCACCTCGTGCCATTGCCCGGCCGCGAGCTCGAACACGCGCTCGGTGCGGCCATGGTCCGCGCTCGCGACCTGCACCTGCACGGAGCCCGCGCGCAAGCCGAGCAGTTCGAAGCGACCGTCCACCGCCGTTCGTGCCGTGACGTCGCCGTCGGCGATCAGGTACTGCCCGTCCTTGGTGAGTTCGTATTCGTCGCCCGGCGGCGCCTTGACCGTGAGGCGCGCTGCGAGCGGAAGACCCTTCTCGTCGACGACGCGGCCCGCAAGGTCGGCGCCGAGTGGGTGCACGACGAGCTCGATGCGGATCGTTCGATCGGAATCCGGGACGCCGCCCACGATCTGCGAACGCCGCCCACCCGAGGCGCGTGCCCCCACGAAGGCGTAGTCGCCTACCGGGAACAGCTCGAAGCGGCCGTTGCCGTCGCTCACGGCCGTGCGCGAGTACTCCGAGGTGGACGGCGGACGCTCGTAGATGTGCGCGCCCGGGACTGGCGCACCGTGCTCGTCGACGACACGACCGAGGAGACGGTAGCCCCGCCTCACCTGCATGTTCACGACGGTCTCGACGCCGGGTCGCACGTCGACCTCGCGCCAGCTGCCGGTGTCGATCGTGCTCACCGTCACGGCGCGCGGCACGATCACGGCGAACAGGGCCTCGCCGCTGACGTTCGTGCGCAGGACGCGCTTTGGCCGCAGGAAACCGAACCGCTCGTCGACGACCACCGGCACGTCCGCGGCGGGCGCGCCGTTGTCCGCGTAGGTCAACAGCACGCGCAGGTTGCCGGGGCTGTCGTCGCGAGCTGTGGCCGTCTGTTCGCTGGCCGCTGCGACCACGCGTTGGCTGTCGGCTGCCGGTTCCTGAGGCGAGCTCACGACCGCCGCAGCGGCGCCGCTGCTCGCGCCGCGGGCCTCGACGGGGTCGAGCGTCGGCGGTTGCTGCCACCAATGCACGAGGGCCAGAGCCAGGCACACGGCGACGAGCGCCCCGATGAGCTTCTTCACGAGCAGTCCTCCACTGAGCAAGACCCCGGCGCCGACTGCCGCCGGCGCGTTCGCCGCGGCAAGAACCTCGCTGCGCACCGCCGCGAGCCCGCGCGCGTGCGCGGCCACGCCGATGGCGAGCCCCGTCGGCAGCAGCCGGCGGATCCGGGCGAGCCCGCGGTGCAGCTGCACGCGCACGGCCCCCGGCGTGCGGCCGAGGTGCTGGGCGATCTCCACGCTCGACAGGCCGTCGAGCAGGCGCAGGTGCAGCGGCTGCCGGTACGGTTCGTCGACCTGCCGCAGCGCACTCTCGACGGCCTCGCGCACCTCGCCGGCGGCCACGCGTTCGCCCGGGTCGTCAACTCGCGACACGTGTGCCGCGGGCAGCTCCCGGCGCATGCGCCGGCGCAGGCTCTTGCCCTGCTTCTGCAGGATGCCGACGAGCCATGCGGTCAGCGAACGCGCGGGATCGAACGCGCGCGCCTTCTCGATCGCGACGAGGAACGTCGCCTGCAGCAGGTCCTCCGCCTCGGCCTCGCGCCCGCAGATCTGCACCGCGAGCCGCAGCAGTGCTTGCGCTGTGCGGTCGAATACTTCGGACAGCGCGTCGACGTCGCCTTGGCGGGCAAAGCGCGCGAAGAGTTGTTCGACCGTGTCCATGCGGCACCAATTGCCCGGCAGGCGGCCGACGTTACAGCAATCCCGCGATCAACTGCGGATCAGCGGCAACGGCTCGAGCGCCGAGTCGAGGACCGTCTGCGCGTCGAGTCCCATCCAGTCGCGCAGCACGCTCGCGTAGACGCGGCGGAAGTCGACCGTCATCTTCAGGTTGCCGTCGTCGAGATCGGTCAGGCTCGGGGTCTGGCCGTACACACCCGCCCGCACGGGCGCGCCGGCGAGGAACACGGGTCCCGCGGTGCCGTGGTCGGTGCCGCGCGAAGCATTCTCCTGCACGCGGCGGCCGAACTCGCTCCACACGAGCACGAGCACGGAGCTGGCGCGGCCGGCCTCGCGCATCTCGTCGAGGAACGCGAGCAGCGCATCGCCGAGCACCTGCAGGCGGCTGCCCTGGCCCGGGTCCTGCAGCGAGTGCGAGTCGTAGCCGTTCTGGATCGCGTAGAAGACCGAAGTGTCCAGGTCGGCGCGGATGAGCTGCGCGATCAGTTTCAATTCCGTGCCGAGTGGCGCAGCGGGATACGGCTTCGCGGACTTGCCGGGCTTCACCGACGCGAGCGACTTCGCGGTCGCGCGCGCGTCGAGCAGCACGCGCCGGACGTGCTCGGAAGCCTCCGACTCCGTCCCGGTCTGCAGCAGCGCGTCGCTCGCGATCTCGCCGGCTTCGAGGTAGGCGTCGATCGAGGGCACCGTCGCCACGGGA
>DASRJH010000284.1:0-38701 GCA_035649575.1 Planctomycetota bacterium | reverse complement strand
GCTGCCACGAGATCTGGCCGGCGACCTGGCCGCCGATCAACAGCGCCACCGCTGCGGCGCACGACGAGTGCGAGGCTCTCATGTCGGTGGTAGTTCGGCACGCAGCGGCCGTCACACGGGTGATCACCCGATGAGCGGCCTGCGGCTCGCGCACGGTGCGCGAGCCGGACAGGGCGATCCGAGAATCGGGCTGGTCGCGCGGGGATGACTGCGAGCCGTTCCTGACCCTGCGCGCCAGAAGCCGCGCATTCCGGTAAGGTCCGGCGCCGTCACGGGTCTCTCGCGGCGCATGACCATCCCGCTCCGCTACGCCGCCCTGCTGCTCGCGGCGTGCCTCGCGGCCGCCGCTTGCCGATCGGCTCCGCTCGGACCCGCTGCCGGGACCGCGCACCTGCACGTCGCCAACCCGGCCCGCCTGCCGCTGTCGCTCGCGGTCGTCGACGGCGACGAGGTCAGGCCCCTGGCCGAACTCGGCGACGCGGCGGCGCACGAGCTGGACGTCGTGCCGGGCGCCTACGTGCTGCGCGCCCACATGCCGGACGGGGACCTCGAGATCGCGGCGCCGTTGTTTCCGAACGCGCTGCCCGGTCACGCGACGTTGCGTGTCGTCGTGACGCCGCCGCCGCCGAACGCGCGCACCGGGCAGGACTTCGGCTTCGTCCCCGCGGGCCCGGCCGTGATCGGCGACACGCTCGGCATCGGCCAGGAAGACGAACGGCCGGTCCGCATCGTCGACGTGCCGGCGTTCCTGCTCGCGCGGTCCGAGGTCAGCAACGCCGAGTTCGCCGTGTTCCTCGACGCGGTCGGCGAGGTCGACGCGGGCTGGTGCGCGTTCGACTCGAAGAAGTTCCGCTGCACACGCGACACGAACGGGAAGTGGTCGACCGACGTGCCGGACCTGCCGGTGGTCACGGTCAGCCTCGCCGGCGCGTTGGCCTACTGCGAGTGGCGCACACACGCGACCGGCGTGCGGCACCGGCTACCGAGTGAGGTCGAGTGGGAGAAGGCGGCGCGCGGGCCCGCTTCGTTCGTGTTCGCCTATGGCAACCTCTACCGCCGCGGCGCGGCGAACCAGGAGTCGGGCTCGCTGCGGGCGAAGGCCCGCTTCGCTGCGAACGGCTTCGGCCTCTGGGACATGACCGGCAACGCGTTCGAGTGGACCAGCGATGCGTGGCAGGACCGAAAGCAGGCACACGGGGCGCCGGCCGAGTTCCAGGTGCTGCGCGGCGGCTCGTTCGTGCTCGACGGCATGTATCTGCGCAACTCCTTCCGCATGCGGCAGCGGCCCGACGTTCGCACCGACGACATCGGGTTCCGCGTCGCGCGTGACCTGGCCGAAACCCGGAGCTCCGACCGATGAACGCTGCAACCAGTCTGCTCGTCCCGTTCGCGCTTTCGCTGCTGGCCGGCGCTGCCAGAGCACAGATGGAGAAGCGCGCCGAGGATCTCTACGACCGCGCACAGTTCCGCGCCGCGGCACCGGCGGTCGGCACCATGGCGCCCGACCTCGTGCTCACGGGCCTCGACGGAACGGTTCGTTCGCTGTCCGCGTGGCGCGGCCGCGTCGTGGTCGTGATCAAGGCGGGCTTCACGTGACCACCGTTCCGCCGCGCGGCCGCAGGTCTGCGGCAGCTCGCGAAGAAATACGAGTCGTCGAACGACGTCGTGTTCGCGGTGATCGAACAGAGGGAGCCACACGCCGGCCGCATGGCGTTCGCGGACGTGGCGCAGCCGCGCACGTTCGCCGAACGGGTTGCGCTCGCGTGCCGCATCCGCGACGAGCTCGAAGTGACGCTGCCGATCTACGTCGACGGCATGGACGACACGTCGCGCGCGCTGTTCTCGGACCTGCCGAGTCCCGCGTTCCTGATCGATCGGTCCGGTCGCATCGCCGACAAGCTGCCGTGGGCCGATCCGGCGCCGCTCGAAGCCGCGTTGGGTTCGCTGCTCGCGCGCGAACCAAGCTGCCATGCACCCTCAGCTGCGCGGAGTCACTGCGCTTCCCGCGGGTAGATGACCGTGCGCGCGCCGCTGCGCAGGTCGTAGCGCACGAAGAACCGGTAGTCCTCGCAGCAGACCGCTTCGGTGTCACTCGGGAACGCGAGGATCTGCGCCAGCAGTTCGGTCTTCAGCAGCACCTCGCAGGCGTGCGTGGCCGGGTCGACGGCGATGATCAGGTTGCCGGGCTTCTGGCGGCTCAGATACAGCAGCATGCGGCCGCGCGGGTCGCGCTGCCCGTAGACCGCGTCGCCCTGACCGCGCGACGCATTCCATCGTTCTTCCTGCACGAACCGATGCGACGGTAGCTGCAACTCGACGAACTCGTCGCTCTGCGGTCGGTAGAGCCCGATCACGGGCGTCTGGTTGGCCCGCGGGTTGCAGAACACGGCGGTCGCGTCGTCGAGCAGGCCGAGACAATCGCTGTGGTACGGAAGCGCCGGGATCGGGGTCGCCTGGCCCGTCGACGGATCGAAGCGCTGCCACGGTCGATCACGGCCCTGTGGCCACAGCAGCCACGTCCCCGCGACTGCGATGCACCTCGACGACACATCGGCTGGCAGCGCGAAGCGCCGACGCGTCGCCAGGTCGTAGCCGTGCCAAGCCGCGCCCGGTTGGCGATCAGCATTCATGTGCACGAAGCCGTGGCCCGCCGGCCGGCAGAAGCCGTGCCGCGGCACGAGCGGTTCGCGCGCGACTGTCCCGTCGGCCATCTGCAGGCACAATTCGCCGCCTTCGAACCAGGCCGGCAGGTTGCCGGGCTGCCGCAGCGGCGACATCGACCTTCTCGTCGCCGCGAGCGCTGCGGGGAGGTCCACGGGCATGTGGCGTTCGTCCATCGTCGTGGCCGAGGAGGTCAAGGTCGCCAGTTCGACGACCCGGACGACCCCCGTGGCGACATCCCAGATGACGGCGAAGCCGGCGCGGATCGCCGCCTCGGCGGGAAGGTCACAGGTCGTGGTCGTTTGCTCTCCGGGAGCAGACAACTGCGTGGCTTCGCCCGTCTTCAGGTCGATGCGCACGGCGAAGTCCGGCCAACGGTATCTCGCGGGGCCCTGGATCACGGCATAGCGGCCGTCGGCAGTCACGCCGACGCCGTTGAAGTACAGGAGTCGCTGGGCGTCCGGCCACCAGTAGGCGAGCAGCCAGGACCCCAGCCACGCTGCGCACGGCACCAGACCGACGAACGCAGTCGCGGCGCCGAGCTTCGCCGAGCGCGCGTGGCTGCCGCCGCGCCGGCCGATCACGCACGACACGCCCGCGACGGCGAGGCCGAGACCGAGCGTCCAGGACCACAGCATTGTCCCCGCCAGCGTGTCGGCGAGCCCGCGCGCCGGGGCGAGCACGCCGCTGACCGCGGTCGCGAGGCCGGCCACCAGCAGCGCGGTGGCGCCGATCGCGAGCCGCGCGCCGGGCATCCAGCAGGCGACCGCGAACACCCACGGCAGCAGCGAGCAGCCGGTGAAGAACGCGTCGGGGTAGACGGCGACGAGGTCGGCGATCGCGAGCGCGCTCGCGAAGTCGAAGCCCATCGCGGCGACGTAGAGCTGTCCGACCGCGAAGCCGGCCAGCACGAGACCCGGCAGCAGCAGCGCGACGAACAGCAGCTTGCCGGCGAACGCCGGCAGCAGCGCACCGGGCAGCCGGCGCCACAGCTGGTCGTCGCGGCCGACGCTTTCGCCGCGGACCGCGTGCGCGGCCGCGAACACGCAGCCGATCGCGCCGGTCACGCCGAACACCAGCACCGCCGCGGCGAGCCGGCTCTGATCCTGCAGGAACACGTTGCGCCAGTGCGCGATCGTCAGCACCGCGGCGACGGTCGCGAACATCAAGGCTGCGTACCCGAGCAGGAAGCCGCGCTGCGCGCGCCATTCCTTGCCACACCAGGCCAGAGCGAGGTTCATACCGCCACCTCCGGCGCGATCGGCGCCGCCGCGGTCGCCTCGGCCAGCAGCCGGTGCAGCCCGCTCGGGATCTGGGTTGCTTCGCCGTCGGCGCCGAGCACCTCGGCCAGCCCGCCGTGCCGCACGATGCGGCCGTCGTGCATCACGGCGATGCGGTCGGCGATGCGAGAGGCGATCTCGAGCTCGTGCGTCGCGCACAGCACCGTGCGTTCGCCGTCGCGCAGCTCGGCGACCACACACTGCAGCACCTCTTCGCGCACGAGCGGGTCGAGACCCGCGAACGGCTCGTCGAGCAGCAGCACCTCCGGCTCGCTGGCCAGCGCCGCGACGAGCATCGTCTTCATGCCCTGGCCGCGCGACAGCGCCGCGAACTTCGTCTGCAGCGGCACCGCGAGCCGCTCGCACAGCTGAAAGCAGCGCTCTGCGTTCCAGGTCGGGTAGTGGGGGCGCAGGAACACGAACAGCTCCGCGGGCGTCATCCACGGATACACGTCGGGTGTGTCCGGCACGTAGCCGATCCGCTGCAGCACCGCGCGGTGCGCGCGCAGCGGGTCGAGACCGAACAGCCGCACGCTGCCGGCCGCCGGCCGCAGCACGCCGAGCAGCACGCGCAGCAGCGTGCTCTTGCCGGCGCCGTTGGCGCCGAGCAGCACCGTCACCTTGCCCGGGGCGAGCTGCAGGTCGAGGCCGCGCAGCACGGCCTTCCGGCGGAAGCCGAGTTCGAGTCCCTTCACCGTCAACACGTCGTTCATCCCTTCACTCCCGCGGCGTCAAAGCGCAGCAGCGCGTCGATCGCCGTCCTCAATGTCGTCTTGCTGTGCCCGGCGCGCAGCGCGCGCTGCACCGCCTGCTGCAGTTCGTCGAGCGTCTCGGCGAGCCGCGTCGCGCGCGCGACCTCGGGGCCGCGCGCGGTCACGAACACGCCCGACCCGTTGCGTCCTTCGGTGACGCCGAGGTGCTCGAGGTCGCGCCAGGCCTTGCCGACCGTGTTCGGGTTGACCAGCACGGCCGCCGCGAGCGCGCGCACCGGCGGCAGCTTGTCGCCGGGGCGCAGCTCGCCGCGCGCGATCGCGTCCAGCACGCCGGCGACGAGTTGCTGGCTCGGCGGGCAGAGGCTGTGTGGATCGACGCGCAGGTGCACCACCGTCCTATCGGCCTAGGACGGTCACACCTTGAACGGGGTTGCGACGCGGGCGGTGGGGTTGGAGCTGCGATCGCGATGCGAACGAAGTGGCGACGTCGTACGGGGGCGTGATGAGAACCGGCTCCGTTCATCCCAGGCGCTGGCTGGGATTACTGCCAAATCAGAACGCCTGCGCCCACCGATCGAGTCCACCGAAGTGGGCAATCAGGCCGAGAGTACCTGTTCACGCCGATCCCGATCGAGGTCGTGGCAAACGCGACCTCGAGGATCGAGGCCAGGTTGCCCGAGAACGTGAGCCTCTGCGAGGTAGCGGTGACGTTCCCGTCGGGTGGCGTGCCACCGAAGTTCAGGCTGCAGTGGAATCAGGACGAACGCGCTGGCAGCTACTCGCTGCCAGCCTGGCGCAGCAAGCTGATCCTGCTGCCGACGGGCTTCGTAGACCTCACGCCGTTTGCACTCGGCTGTGAGCAGTCGCGCGTGCGCGTCGAAGTCGGACCCAACGATCGCGTCACGCCGATCCGCCTGGTCCTGCGCGCAGCGCAGTAGCCTCGGGTTGGCGCGCGCGCCGATTCCGCTCAGTTCCTGCCAGCGCGTGTTCCGATCAAGTAGACCGTGACCAGCGCCCCGCCGAGGAACCGCCTGCACGCAGCCCGTCTCGAACTGCGCCGAGAGCTCGAGGCGCCGCCCGCGCTGCGCCGGTTCGGCAGCGGCTGGCTCAGCGGCGTGCTCGGCATCGTGTTCGGCGTCGCGGGGCTCTGCAGCGTCGTCATGCTGCGCTTCCCGGGCGTGTTCACGATGGCCGAGGGCAAAGCACTGTTCGCGCACCCGGCGTTCCGGACCGCGATGTTCGCGCTGCTCGTGCTCGCGTTCGGGTTCTCGCTGCTGAGCCTGTTGCTGCGCGCCGGCAAGACGCTCGGCACGGCCGGCATGGCCGCGACGCTGCTCGCGGTGCTGCTCGGCGGATCGTCCGCGGAAGCACTCGCGCCCGATGCGACACCGCTCTACCTCGGCCTCGACTTCTTCGTGCTGCGGCTCCTGTTCACGGGCCTCGTTTTCGTCCCGATCGAGACGCTGCTGCCACGCAGACGCGAACAGGGCATCTTCCGGGCCGAGTGGCGCCAGGACCTCTTCTACTACCTCGTCAGCAGCATGCTCGTGCAGCTGCTGACCTTCCTGTCGTTCCTGCCAGCGAACACGTTGCTCGCGGTCGCGTCGTGGAGCCAGTTCCGCGCGGCTGTCGCGGAGCTGCCGTTCGCCGTGCAGCTCGTCGCGATCATGTTCCTCACGGACCTCGTCCAGTACTGGGTGCACCGGCTGTTCCACCGCATCCCGGCGCTGTGGCGGTTCCACTCCGTGCACCACTCGGCGAAGAGCATGGACTGGATGGCCGGCGCGCGCATGCACTTCCTCGAGATCCTGGTGCTGCGCGGAGCGACCGTGATCCCGATGATCGTGCTCGGGTTCGGCCAGGGCGCGGTGCACACCTACATCTTCGTCGTCTACCTCTACGCGACGTTCGTGCACAGCAACCTCGGCGCGAGGTTCGGCTTCGTCGAGAAGGTCCTCGTCACGCCGCGGTTCCACCACTGGCACCACGGCATCGAGAAGGAAGCGATCGACGTGAACTTCGCGGTGCACTTCCCGCTGCTCGATCGCCTGTTCGGGACGCATCACATGCCCGCCGACGGGCGCTGGCCCGCGGGGTATGGCATCAGCGGTGATCCGGTGCCGGGCGGATACGTGAAGCAGTTCCTGCATCCGTTCCGCCGCTGATCGCGTCCGCCGGCGCCGAAGCCTCCGGCGGATGCGCCGCCAGCCCCTGCGGCTTCTCCCAGCCGCTGCAGGCGGCCCGTCTCTACCCAGGTCCGCGATCGCGGTGTTCAATGACGAACGCCGCATGAAGAACCCTCTCGCTGGCGCCCTCGCGCGCGCACGGTTTCGCCGGCAGCCCGCGCCGGTTCGCTTCGCGATCGCCGACGAAGTCGACTTCCTGAACGGCGCGCACTGGGACGCGGTGACCGCGCACCGCGGGCTGTTCCTGCAGCGCAGCTACCTGCGCGAGCTGCACGCGGTGCGGCCGGCGAACGTCGACCTGCGGTTCGCCCTGTTGTATCGCGCGGCCGAGCCCGTCGCGGCGCTCGCGATGCAGCTCGTCGCGATCGACGGCAGAACACTCGGCAAGCCGAGCCCGAAGGCCGGGCTGCGCGGGCTCGTCGCGCGCGCGGTGGGTGGCGTCGTCGAGCGGCTCGCGACGCGCGTTCTCGTCGTGGGCAACCTGCTGACCTACGGCAACCACGGCATCGCGATCCGGCCCGGGCTCGAAGCGGACCGCGACGTCTGGCACGGGATCGGCGAGGCCGCCTACCGCGTGCGGCGCGCCGAGAAGCACACGGGGCGCACGGACTTCGTGCTCGTCAAGGACCTCGCCGATGGCGAGCTCGCGCAGAGCGCGCTGCTGCGCGAGCTCGGCTTCCGCCCGGTCGAGACGGAGCCCGACATGGTGCTGACGCTCGGCGAAGGCTGGACGAGCCACGCGGACTACCTCGCGGCGCTCGCGGCGAAGTATCGCAAGAACGTGCGCAAGAGCGTGCTCGAGCCGATCGACGCCGCGCGCTTGACCGTTCGCCGGCTCGACGACGTCGCAGCACACGCACCGCGGCTGCAAGAGCTCTACCTCGCCGTGCACGGCAACGCGGCGCTGCGGCCGGTGACGCTCGGCGTCGACTATTGGCACGCGCTCGCGCGCAGCGCCGGCGACCGTGGCCGCTTCGCGGTCATCGCGCGCGACGATCGGCTGCTCGGGTTCGTCGTCACGCTGCGCGAGGACGAAGACACCGCGATCGGCTACCACATCGGCTTCGACCGCGAGGCCGCCGCGGAGCTGCCGCTGTATCTGCGTCTGTTGCACTGCACGATCGAGGACGGCATCGCGCTCGGCGCCCGCCGCGTCTCGCTCGGCCGCACCGCGCTCGAGCCGAAGGCCATGCTCGGCGCCAAACCGCGGCCGCTGCACGTCTGGGTGCGGCACCGGCAGCCGGTGCTCAACAAGCTGATGCGCGGCCTGCTCGTCCGCATCCATCACGCCGAGGCGCCGGAGCGGAACGCGCTCGCGACGAAGAGCGGCTGACGAGGTAACCTGCACCGCCGCCGCAGGTAGTCCACCGCGGCTCTCCCACCGCTGGCCCGAGGTTCGCCGTGCACGCATCTGCGTCCCTGCTGCCGTTCGTGTTCGCCGCGTCGCTGTTCGCCCAGGCCCCGACCGCGCCGCTCGTCGGCACCGTGCTCGGTCCCGACGGCAAGCCGGTGCCGGGTGCTTCCGTACGCGTCGTGCGCTGCGAAGGCCGGTTGTTCCGCTGCTGCGACGTCGCGTTGCGCGACGAGTGGGTCGACGTCGCGCGCACCAAGACCGACAAGGCGGGCCGCTTCGGCCTGCAGGTGCCGCTCGGTCTTGCGCTGCGCGTCGAGGTCGACGTGCCGCCGTTCGCGCTCTGGGTCAGCGAGTCCGTGGTGCCGGGCGAGAACCAGACCGTGCAGCTCGAAGCCGCGTGCTTGCTCGCCGGCCAGTGCGTGAACACCGAGACCGGCAAGGGCACGCCGTGCGCGTTGCGCGCGTGGAATCCGAAGACGATGGTTACGCTGTTCGCGAGTCGCACGGACGACGAAGGCCGCTTCCGCTTCGAACGCCTGCCGTCGGGGCCGTTCAGGTGCGACATCGAACCAGAGGTCGCGACGCAGCCGATGTGGCCCGAAGGTACGCTGGCACCCGGCGAGCAGTGCACGGTCGAGTGGTCGTGCAAGCCCGGCCCCGATCTCACTGGCACCGTCACCGACGCCGAGACCGGCGAGCCGATTGCCGGCGCACGCATCGGCCTCGGCTCCCGGTTCGACAAAGGCGTGCGCAGCGATGTCGCGGGCCGCTACGTGATGCGCGGCTTCGGCAGCGAGTACGGGATGTTCCTGCACGCCGACGCGCCCGGCTATGCTGTCCTGTTCGTCAATATCAACCCCAAGGCGCCGCCCGGCGTGCTCGACCTCGCGCTGCAGCGCGGCGTGCGTGTCGTCGGTCGCGTCGTCGACGCCGACGGCAAGCCGATCGCGAACGCGTATGTCGCCGCGCTCGCCGCCGCCGGCAGTCACGTGCCATGGCGCGCGTGCCGCACCACCGCCGACGGCGAGTTCGCCTGTGACGGCTTCCCGCGCCGCACCGACGGTCTGCTGATGGTGCGCTGCGCCGGCTTCGCGAGCGTCGTCTACTGGCTGCCTCGCGCGGCGGCCGACGGCCAGATCGACTTCGGCAGCGTCAAGCTGCGCGCGCCGCAGGTGGTGCGCGGGCTCGTGCACAATGGCGACGGTTCGCCGGCGGCCGGCGTCGAGGTCTGCCTGCAAGGCGTGAACGCCGACGCCGACTGGCTCGGCACGATGCCGTCGGCGTGGGGGTCGCTGCTGCGCCTCTACGCGGGCGAGCGGCAGGTGCGCACCGACGCCAACGGCGCGTTCGCGTTCGGCGACGTCGCGCCCGGCGAGTACACGCTCTCACTCGGCTCGATGGCGGCGCTGGCGCCCGTCGCCGCGACGGTGACCGTCGCGGCGGGCAAGGAACTGCCGCCGATCACACTCACTCGTTGACGCGCGGTGAGCTCGCCGATGGCAGAATCCCGGAACGCGCTCGCGACGAATGGCGGCTGACCGCCCCCGCACGTGGTTGAACGCGGCGCATGCGTGCGATTTCATGCGGCCATGCTCGTTCGCCTGACTGTGCTCGCGTGGTGCGGACTCGCGTCGTGCGCGGCCGCGCCCGAGGCCGCCTCGCCGCGGATCCTCGTGCAGGTCCTGCGGCCTGGCGCCGACGAGTTCGACGAGGACCCGTGGTCCGCGCCGCTCGACCGTTGCCCGCGCGTGACCCATGCCCGCCTCGGTCAGGTCGTCGTGGAAGGGATCTGGACCGTGTATTTCGATTTCGACCGCGCGGATGCAGAGTGGTTCGATGGACTCCGGCGAGAGCACCGCGACTACCGTCTGATGTGGAACGGCTTCCGGCTCATCACCGATGGCCGCTCCGGCTACATCATGAACATGGGCGGAAAGCAGAACGCGGAGCGTGCTCTCGCGCAGCCACCGTGGTCGCTGGTGCACAAAGCAGGGGCGCTCTGACCGTGTCTCGGGTGATGGATTCCATCTGACGGTCCGTTCAGGAAGCGGGCACGATTCCGTCGATCCAGCCTGCATGCGAACGAGTCAACGAGGCGCGCGGGTCGTCGTCGCCGTCGTGGTGCTGGTCGCCGCCTCGGCCATGGTTCTGACGGCGGGTCTCGTGGCGCCGGGACCGTCCCCGCCCGCTGCCGAGGCGCGCAACGACGTCAGCCCGGCGGCTCCGGCGCGCACCGGGGACGAGCGCGACGCGGCCGGCGCCGTCGCGGCCGCAGGCGCGCGCGTCGAGGTCGCGGGCGACACGGCGACGCGGTCGCTGCAGGTCCGCATCATGCGCAAGCTCGGCGACCGGCCGACCCACTACGTCGGGCCGCTGCAGGTGACCGCTGGCAATGCCGTGCTCGCCGACCGGACGCTGGTCAACCGCCTGGCGTTGTCGCTCGAGGTGCCGGCCACCGGCCGGATCCTGTTCACTGCCCCGGGCCACGAGCCGGCGGAGCTCGATGCGGCCGAAGCACTGGCGCAGCGCAGCCTGGTGCAGGTGGTCCTCCGGCCGCTGACCGCGCTGCGGATCGAAGCGACCGGCGTGCTGGACGCGGCACGCGCGAAGCTGTGGGTGCAGCTGAGCTCCGATCGCGGCGACCACGCCCGCGCGAAGGCGCCGGAACCCGTGGCGGCCTACGATGTGCCGTTCGTCGAGGGCGTCGCGTTCGCCTGGCAGGCGTGGCTCGTGCAGGGATCGCGCAGTCTGTATCTGTCCGGCCGCGAGCCGGCGTTGCAAGCGCGCGAGCAGCGCCGGCTGCTGTTCGACTTCGCTGCGCTGCGCCCGCAGCGCTACCGCCTGGTCGGGCCCTCGTCCGGCCTGCTCGCGGAGCTCAGTGTGTTTCGCCGCTGGGGCGCGGGCGAGCTGGAGTGCAGCGACACCGCGAAGCCGGACCCGGACGGGTCCTGCGAGCTGGTCCCCGTCGAAGGGGCCGAGTGGACCGTGTCAGGCCACCCGCTGCGCCTCGAGCCCCGCGGCGACGAGGTCCTGCTGCATCCCCCGGGTGCGCTGCTCGGGATCGGCATTCGCGACGCGGCGAACGAGCCGCAGGAGACCGTCGCGTGGAACGACGCCGGCCAGCCTGTGTCCGGCCTCACGCGGCTGCACGTGTTCTGTCGTGAGCAGCTGCCGCCGACGCTTCGCTTCGGCAGGTCGCCCGCCGAGTCGCAGGAGGTGCGTTGCAGCACGCTGCCGTCGGACCGCGACGTCGTCTGGCTACCGCGCGAGGAGAGGGCGCAGCCGGTGGGGACGCTGCGTGTGCGCGTGCGCGGGACGCCGCCGGCGGCGGACGTCGCCGGCAAGTTTGCAATCTGCGTGTCCTTCCTGGGACAGCACGGTGCGCGGCAGCCGGCCAGCGACGAGGTGTCGTTCGAGCTCGCGCCGGGGACCTACACGGTGTCGTGGTCCGCGTTCGATCGCGGTCTGCCGATCGCGCGCGAGTGCCAGGTCCGCGCCGGCGAGTCCCTCGATGTCGACGCCGAGTGGCCGCAGCTGCAGCTGTGGTCCGGCAGCGTGCTCGGTTTCGACGAGCTGCCGCCCGACCGGCGCTGGACCCGAGTCTCGTGGGGCGAGGGTGGTCTGTTCGGGACCGGGTACTGCCCGATCTTCAAGACCAGTGAGTTCCGGCGCGCGCTGTTGCCCGGCGAGACGCTCGACGGAACCTGGCAGCTGTACTGGGATCTGTTCGCGGTGCCGGCCCGCGCCGAGGTCGTCGATGCGCCGCAGCACCGCTTCGTGGTGCGCGCCGCCGCGGAAGTGCGGTGGGTGTCGCTGCGCGTGGAGATCGAAGGACCCTGGCGCGCGCTGGTGGCCGGGCCCCGCGAGTTCCCGCTGAGGCAGCTGAGCCACGACAATCAGTACCCGATTCCCGTCGCGCGGGGACAAGTCGTCAACGGCGTGATCAGTGGTGCCGGGCGGCATCCGCGCACGCTGGCCTGGTGGACGATTACCGACGGCGTCGACGAGCTGCGCTTGCGCCCAGCCGGCGGCCGCACGATCGAGCTGCGGCCGGTCGCGGCGTGCGCCAACCGCGGCGTGGTCCTGATCGGTCCGGGTGGCCAGCGCGACCTGGGCTACGACATCCACTCGGCCGAGCCGCTGCGCGTGTTCGCGCCGGACGGCACGCGCGCGATCGCCGTGTTCGACGGGCACAACTTGAAGGGCACGCTGCGCGAGATCCCGCTGGGCGCGTCCGATGTCGTCGTCATCGACTAGCGCGGGCGCCGCTGCTGTCGCGCCGTCGCTCGCCGATCAGCAATCGGCGGGGCCGGTCCACTGCGCCTTCGGCACCATGCCGAAGATGCTGAGGTGGTTGCCGTCCGGGTCGCGGAAGGTCGCGGTGACGCCGACGTCGTTGCCCATCTCGCACACCGAGCGCAGCTCGCTGATCTCGACGCCGCTGCCCTTCAGCTGCTCGCGCGTCGTGCGGACGTCCGCGGACTCGAAGCACAGCTCGGCGATCGGGGCCTGGTCGAGGTTCTTCGGCATGCGGTCGACCTCGTGCAGCGCCAGCGACAGCCCCTGCATCTCGAACTCGGTCCACTCGTCGGTCGCAAAGCGCAGCGGGATGCCGAGCGTGTCCTGGTAGAACGCGACGCCGCGCTTCATGTCGGTGGTGAAGACGATGGCGTAGGCGAGCCTGCTCAGCGACGGCTTGCCGATCGGCTTCTTGCCGTTCTTCGCCGGGGCGGCGTTCTTGGTGGCGGTCTTGGCGCGGGGACGTGACTTGGTCTTGACGGGCATAGGGAGTTCTCCGGGGGTGCGCCCCGACTTCGTCAGGGCAGAGGCAGAACGGCGGATGCTAACAACCCGCACGTCGCCCGCCAGCCGTCGCGTGGCCCGGGTGCTGTGCCCGGTGCGTTCGCGGTGCCTTGCTTCGGTTCGTGGTGGTCACCCGGCTCAGGTAGCCGCAGCGCCGAGGAAGTCGGGTACGATCTCGCGCCCGACCTTGCTGACAGGAGCCGTCGATGAACCCCACTGACTCGGTCTTCCAGCGCGTGTTGTCCAACATGCTGACGGAGGTCTTCAACGGCCCGCCGGGGCAGGAGGCGTTCGTGCTCAATCCCGGCGATCCCGGTCTGCTGCGCCAGCTCGACACGATCGACGCGAAGGCGGCGTCCACGCAGCCGTCGCCCGCACAGAAGTCCATCGCCGCGCACGTCGATCACGTCCAGTTCGGGATCGGCATCCTGAACCGATGGGCGGCGGGCGAGCCGAATCCGTGGGCGGGCGCCGATTGGAACGGCAGCTGGCAGCGCACCACGGTCACCGAAGACCAGTGGCGGAAGCTGCGCGACGGTCTCGGCCGCGAAGCCGAACAGTGGAAGAAGGTCGTCGCCGCGCGAACGAGCTGGGACGACATGGGCGCTGCCGCCGCGGTCTCCACGGTTGCGCACACCGCCTATCACCTCGGGGCGCTCCGGCAGATTCTTGCGGCGGTGCGACCGGCGCGGTGAGGCGGGCCACCTACGGCGCGCGCCGCCGCACGAACGGGTCGGCGAAGCGCGGGTCGCGCACGAGCTCCCAGTCCGTGAGCGTCTTCAGGAACGCGACCAGGTCGGCGCGTTCGCGACTGCTCAGCGGCACGCCGAGCCGCTGCGCCGGTGCCATGCCCATGGTCAGATCGACCGGCGCCGGCGTCCCGGCCGGCTGTCCCCATCCCGACTTGCCCGCGTCGTGGCGCAGCACTTCGTCGAGGTTCGGGTGGGCGAGCACGCGGTCGGAATAGAACTGCATCACCTGTTCGAGCGTCGCGAAGCGACCGTCGTGCATGTAGGGCCCGGTCAGCTCGACGTTGCGCAGCGACGGCGCGCGGAACTTGCCACGGTCTTCGGCCTTGCCGGTCACGTTGCCGAGGCCGGCGTCGTCCGACGCACGACCGAGGTCGACACCGTTGTTGCGGCAGCAGTCGGTCTGCAGCGACACCGGGTCGATGAAGAAGCTGTTGCCGCACCAGGCGAAAACGCGCTCGACGTGGCAGGCTGCGCACGACTGTGGGCGCGTCCCAGCGTCGCCGAAGAACAACTTCTTGCCGCGGTTCTCGGCGGCCGTGAAGTTCGGGAAGTCCTTGTCGACGTCGCCGGTCGCCGCGAGCCCCTCGTCGTAGCTGCTGCGCAGCGACACGATCGAACGCACGAACTGCGCGAGCGCCTCGGCGAGGCGACGTTCGTCGATCGCCGGATCGCCGAACGCGCGCGCGAACAACTCCGCGTAGCCGGGTTCGGTCCGCAGCCGCGCGAGGACGCCGGGCAGGTCCATGCCCATCTCGATCGGATCCTGGATCGGCATCACGACCATCTTCTCGAGCGTCTCGGCGCGCGCGTCCCAGAAGAAGCCGCGGACGAACTGGCCGAGATTCGCGATCGACATCGAGTTGCGGCGCGTCGAGCGGCCGCCGAAGCCGCGACTGTGCGCGTGGCCATCGGCGAATGCGCGCGACTGCTGGTGGCAGCTCGCGCACGAGCGCGTCTGGTTGCGCGACAACAGCGGATCGTGGAACAGCACGCGCCCGAGCGTGGCCAGTTCGTTCGTGCGATCGGGTGGGGGTGGCGCTGGCGGCGTGCTCGAAAGGGGTCCGCAGCCACCGTTCGGAATGGTTCCGTTACGACCCGGTAGCGAGAAGTGCGCTGCGAGCCCCGGCGCCGCGAGGGGCGCATAGTCGTATGGCACGTCGGGCAGGAAGAAACGCGGTGTCGCCTTCTGCGCCGGCAGCGCCGCTGCGCACCACGCAAGGACGACGAGCAGACGGTTCGCGGCGAACATGTTCATGGGTTCGTTCTGCTGCACGGGGGTGGCGACCGCGCGCGCCATGCAACCGCGATGCCGGCGGCGTGCGGCCTGTGACTCGCGCGGACTCGCCGGCCGGGCACTTCTTCTGGGTCGGCCACGCTGCGCTTGTTCCGCGGAGTGCTTCTGATGATCCTGCCGGAGTTGCGAACCATGCGAACAGAACCCGGAGAAGGGACATGAACCGCGCCGAGAGGACACTGGCCTGGGCACTCGTCGCCGTGATCGTGTCGCTGTTGCTCGTCGGCGTGGTCAGCCACACGCCGCTGCGGCATGCCGTCCAGGTCTCGCCCATGGTGGTCGTCCTCGGGTTCCGGCTCGCACGGTTTGGCTGGTCGCGCTTCGCGGCGATGGCGATGCTGGCGTTCTGGCTGTGCATCATGGTGCTGATCTGGCTCTACCTGCTCGGCATCACGAAGGTGGTCACCGGCACGTTCTCTGTCGCCGAGATCGCGCTGACGGTGGCGATCGGCCTCGGGTCGGCGGTGGGCATCGGCGCAGCTTTCCTTGCGCGTGATTCCTCGCGCTGGCCTACTCGGCTCGCCGTGTTCCTCGTCGCCGCCGCGATCCAGGTCGCGACCACGTGGCTGAGCGTGCAGCCTGGGCTCGAGCACAGGTAGGAAGCCGCGCAGCGCTCAGCGCTGCAGCGCCGCCGTCGTCGAACGGATCTGCGCCGCGTGCCGCGCTTCGTGGAAGCCGACGAACGCGACCCACTGGTGGAACGTCAGCTCGCCGAAGACCGGATGCGGTGCTTTGATCGACGTCGTGTCGAGCCCGTCCGCGGCGAGCACGACGTAACGCAGGACCACGCGCGAGGCGCCGAGCTCCCGCCATGCCTGCTCAGCCAAAAGGCCGCGCGACGGCAGCACGGGCTGCCGCGCTTGCATGCGCTGCTCGCGGTCGAGCAGCCGCGCCGCGTCGATCGTCGGCACGACCGGGGTGTGGTCGATGTCGGGCGGCAGCGGCCCGCCGGCCGTCGCGCGCCGCAGCCCACGCTGCAGCAACACCCCGATCTGCTGTTCGACGATCGCGAGGTGCTCCAGCACTTCGGCGACGGACCACCGTTCCGGCGCCGGCTGGCGCTCGCGCAACGGCAACGGCGCCGCGTCGAGCGCTTCGCGCAGGATCGCGCGGTTCTGTTCCAGATGCTGCAGCAGCTCGGTGGTGCGTGGGTGTGACACGGGCAGCGGCGCAGCCTACGCGATCATGCCGCCGGCCGCGACTCGCGTTCGCGTTCGGCGACGAGGTCCGCGAGCAGCTCCGGCATGCCGAGCAGCAGCTCGATCGCCGTGGTCTTGCCGGCGCCGTTCGGGCCGATCAGGCCGAGCACGCGGCCGGGCGCGACCGCGAGCGAGAAGTCCTCGAGCGCCTGCCGCTTGCCGCGGCGTTTGCCGACGCCGTCCCACTGCACGATCGGATCGAGCTGCTGGTGTTGGTTCATGGCTTCCTCCGCGACGCGGCCGTTCGCCGCTCCCACTCCTCGAGCCACAGCGCGCGCACTTCGTCGTGATCGACGTCGCCGCCGGCGAGTTGCCCCAGCAATCCGCCGACGTGCTCGCGCACGACCCGCTTCAGCTCCGCGCGGCCCGCGCGCTGTGCTGTGGCGACGAACGTGCCGAGGCCACGCCGCGTCTCGAGCACACCCTCGGCCTCGAGATCCGCGAACGCCTTGCGCACGGTGTGGAAGTTCACGCGCAGCTCGCCCGCGAGGTCCCGCGCCGACGGCAGCCGATCGCCGGCGTGCAGCCGCTGTGTCGCGACCGCGAGCCGCAGGCCGGCGCAGATCTGCACGCCGAGCGGGATGCCGTTGTTGGGGTCGATGCGCAGGAACATCTGGGCGTGCTCTAGTGGTCTAGTTGACTAGATCACAGGAGTAGATCGCCTCCGAGCCGTGCCCGCAAGCCGGTGCTCACTGCGGCTCGTAGCCGCCGCCCGCCCAACGCTCTGCCGGGTGACCGCAAAGGACCACGTCCTCGCCTGACTCGCTCGCCGCGAACGCGGTTCCCCGGTGCCGCCGCCGCTGTGCCCGCGAGCGCGCGATCGTCACCCGTTCGTCCGCACATTGCGGCGTCGCTCTTTCTTTCCCGCGCAAGTGCGAGCGGTCGCTTTTCAACATGGCCGACTCGCGCCTTGCAACGTCGCCAATCACTGGCATTCTGATGCCTCTGTCCCCGACCCGCTGCTGCGGGTCCGTTACTCAGCAGTTCCACAATCACCATGCTCAAACTCTGTCATCTCGCCATCAGCGCTGTCACGGTGCTCGGCATTTCCCTGACCTTGCCGGCCCAGTGCTACGAACCGGCCACGGGCGTCTCCGTCGGTACCGGCGACGACGTCGTGCTGCCGATGCAGGCGCTCGGCTTCGCGTTCCCGTTCGGTGGCACCACATACACGAACGTGCACCCGTGCACGAATGGCTTCGTCTATCTGTCGAACGCCGGCGTCCCGGCAGCCGGCGGCGCGCTCTGCTGCACCGGCACGACGGCGTCGTTGGTCGCCGGCTCGCCGAAGATCTGCGCCTACTGGAGCGACCTGAACGTGATCGCGCCAGGCAGCGTGAAGTTCAACGCGATGCCGGGCAAGGCTGTGATCACGTGGGAGAACGTGGTCGAGTACGGCACAGCGGCACCGACGTTCACCTTCCAGATGCAGCTGCTCTCCACCGGTGAAATCCTGTTCGCCTACGACGGGCGCTGCATCATCGCGACGACCGGTGACTACCTGGTCGGCATGTCCGAAGGTGGCGGCGCGCCCGTGCCGCCGACCGCCGACTTCTCGACGCCGAACGTCTCGGCGACGACCACGAACTACGAACTGTTCAACAACGTCGGCCTGACCTTCGACTTGACCGGCAAGACGCTGCAGCTCGTCCCCGCAGGCCTCGGCTACGTCTGGGTCGCTTCGAACTGTGCCGGGTCGCACACGACGTATGGCAGCGGCTGCTACACGACCAGCAACTCGTTCTACCAGCTGACCACGCCGCCGGCGGTGTCGGCGGCCACGCTGAACGGCACGGCGATCACGCTGTTCCCGACGCCCAGCGGCTACGTCGTCCTCAACAGCGGCACGTACGTCCCGCCCACGGGCGCGGCGATCCCGCTCGTGTTGACCGACGACTCGCAAGTGGCGACGCCGGCGCTGACCATCCCGTTCCCGTACCCGGGTGGCACTGCGGCCACGCTCATGGTCTGCTCGAACGGCTTCGTGTCGGTGGCTGGCGGCAACGGCGTGGGCTACATCCCGACCGTCGCCACCATGCTGGCCAACACGCAGACGGCCTGGTACGCGTGGCACGACTACAACCCGGCGGCCGTCGGCAGCGGCCAGGTCAAGTTCGAACAGGTGAACCCCGCGCTCGCCACGATCACCTGGGACGGGGTCTACAACTTCAGCGGCACGACCGTCGCGGACGCCAGCACGATGCAGTTCCAGTTCGACTCCGCGACCGGCTCCATCACGATCGCGCACGTGTCGGTCTCGGCGAACGGCCACACGCTGCCCGCCGGGGAGCCGCACCTGGTCGGCTACTCGCCTGCCGGTGCGTCGAGCGATCCGGGCAACATTGCGTTCGCCACGGCCCTGCCGATCACCGTCGGTACGATTCAGTTGGTGTCACTGGCCCTGAGCGCGTCGCCGACGCCGGTGTCGCCGTCGACCACGACCTACACCACGAGCAACATCCCCGAGTTCGCGCCGTCGTCGGGGCTGTATGTCGCGCTGCACATCCTGAGCGTCGGCCAGATCCCGCCTCCGGGCATCGACCTCGGCTTCCTGGGCGCCCCGGGCTGTGCCCTGAACGTGGCGTCGCTCGACTTCGTGCAGTCGATGGTGGGCGCCAGTGCCACGCAGTCGGTCACGTTCAACTGGCCGCCCGGGCTGCCGACCGGCACCACGCTCTGGTCGCAGTCGGCGGCGCTGTTCACGCCGAACTCGCTGCCAACCGGCCAGAACGCCTTCGGCGCGACGACCAGCAACGGCGTCACGAGCTCCGTCGGCGTCTGGTAATGCCAGGCCGTTGCGACGGGCAGGAGCCCGATCGCGGCGATGTTCAGTAGCGGCAGCGGGACGGCCAACGTGCCGTCCCGCTGCACGTACGGAGAACGCGCCCGTGGTGCGGGTATGCTCGCGCGGCAGCGGTGGCGCGAACGTCGTGTTCGAGCCCGCGACGGTCGTTGTCGGCAGCGAGCCGGTCACGGTCGACGTGAAGTAGTCGCGGCCGCCAGCCGCGAAGAAGTAGCGCGACGGCCGCCGGATCCGCGGTCGGCAACGGGTATCCTTGCGCGTACCGCCGCCCATGCCCGACCTCCGGACACCGGCTCTCTGCTTGTTCTCGTCGTTCGCGCTGCTGACGGCACCGCTCGCGCAGGATGCTCCAGCACCGGCCGGCGCGCCGCCGTCGAAAGCTGCCGCACCATCGTTGCTGGAGGGACGCGCCGCACGCCGCGATGCGTGCAAGAATCCGAACGTGCTGCAGGCCGTGCGTGCCGGCGTCGGCTGGCTGTCGGCGCATCAGGACGCCGATGGCAGATGGGACTGCGACAAGTTCATGAAGCACGATCCGCCGGCCGACGCGTGCACGGGTCCTGGCGCCGGGCAGCACGACGTCGGCGCCACGGCCCTCGCGCTACTCGCGATCCTCGCGCAAGGCGACACCGTGTTGGCCGAAGCGATCCACAAGGGTGCGTACTGGCTCGCGAAGTCGATCGGCAAGGATGGCCGCGTCGACAACGCATCGTCCGATTTCATCTACGGCCAGGCGATAGCGACGCTGGCGTTGACGGAGGCCAGCGTGCTGCTGAACGACACGACGTATCGCGCCGCGGCCGAGTCGGCGCTGCGCTACCTCGCGCAGCATCGCCACCCTGCGCACGGGTGGCGCTATGAGGCGGGCAAGCCGGAGGCCGACACGTCGGTCACTTCGTGGTGCATGGCCGCCCTCGCCGAGGCGGCGTACGCAGGCTTCTCGGTTCCGCCGGCCGACTCCGGCGGCGCGCTGGCATGGCTCGACCAGGTCACCGATCCGACGGGCAGTTGCGGCTATTTGAACCGCGGCGAGCCATCGTCACGTCCGGTGGGCAGCTGGCAGCGCTTCCCGGCCGCTCGCGGCGAGGCCGGGACGGCGGCGGGGCTGCACGCGCGCCTGATCAGCGGCCTGGTTCCCGAGTCGGCGCTCGCGCGCGCCGCAGCGAACACGATCGTGGCCAAGCTGCCGACGTGGGACGAGGGCGGCGGGGACACGTACTACTGGTTCCACGGCAGCATGTGCATGGCGATGATGGCGGGCACCGCCGCGGCGAGGAAGTGGGACGCGGCGCTGCAGAAGGCGCTGCTGAGCACGCAACGCAAGGAGAAGAGCGCCGCCGGTTCGTGGGATCCCAACGACGTGTGGGGGGAGGCGGGTGGACGCGTCGTCACCACCGCATTCGCGGTGCTCGCGCTGTCGAGCTGGCGTCTCGAACGGATCGACGCGGAGTCGCTGCTGGCGAACACGCCGGGCTCGGGCCCGCTGGTCGAGTCGCTGCGCGCCGACCGGCTCGGCGAGGCACATGGCTTGCTCGGCCGAATGAGTGAGAAGCCGCTGGCTCCCGACGTCGCCGCCGCGGTCGCGCGCGTGCGATGGCAGCTCGACGTCGAGACGGCGCACGCGGAGCGGCAACTCGAGGCAATCGCGCTCGTGGAGCCTGACGCCGCCGGGCGCGCGGAGTTGCTCGAAAAGATGCAGAGCCGGTTCGCCGGCACTGCAGTCGGCGACAAGGCGGCGCAGCTGCTGAAGAGGCTGCGCGACGATCCCGCGACCAAGCGCGAGGCGGCTGCGGCCAAGGAACTGCAGCCCCTGCAGAAGGCCTATGACGCGTTGCGCGCGAAGCCGAACACGTCGAGGCGGCGGGACCTGCGCGACGACCTGACGAGGTTCATCGCGAAGCACGCCGGTACCGAGGCGGCGAAGAAGGCGCAGGCACTGCTCGCATCGCTGTGAATCGACGGCCGCAGTCCGAGCAGAAGAAGTTGACCGATCAGGCGCGCCTTCACGACGGGACTGGCGCCGGCTCGGCGTCGACCGGCACGACCTGCTCGCCGAACTTCGCGCCGAGCGCCTTCAGGAAGCCGTCGATCGTGGCGCGGTGGCCGAACACGAAGCGCGACAGCGCGCGGAAGAACACGTTGTAGACCTCGCCGTTCTCGGTGATCGCGACCTCGGTGCCGCCGCCCTTCGGCGCGAGCAGGAACGTCCACGTGCCGCCGAACGGCGAGCCCTCGGTGACGATGCGCAGCACGATCTCGCGGTCCGGCAGTTCGCGTTCGACCATGAGGTCCATCGGCCCGAAGCCCGAGACCTCGCGCCAGCAGCGTTTGCCGTTCTTCGCGGGCAGTTCCTGCACCGACCCCAGGTCCTTGCGCCACTGCGGCATCGCGGCGCGGTCCGCGAGTGCCGCGAACACGGTTGCCGCCGGTTGCCGCAGCGTGATGCGCCGCGCGGCGGCGTGTGCTTTGGGCAGCAGGGCACCGGTGACGGCGATCAGCACGACGAGGCCCGCGACGACGGCCAGCGCGATCCACAACCATGTCATGGGCGACACTCCTCGTTGGCGAGCGAACGCGCGCCGCGCGCGAGCAGCCGCAGGCCGGCGACGGCGGTCTCGCGTTCGCGCGTGGTGAGGTGTTCGAGCAGTGCGGTGAGCCGGCCCGTGTCGAGCACCGACGTCGCGGCGAGCGCCTCGCGGCCCAGCGCCGTCAGCCGCAGCGGGCGCGCCGGCGAACGGCCGTTGCGCGGTTCGCGCGCGACGTAGCCGAGTCGTTCGAGCCGCCGCAGCGCGTCGGACAGCGTCGGCGCGCCGAGGCCGAAGTGGCGGCCGAGATCGCGCGCCGTGATGGTCCAGTCGGCGCCGACGTGCGCGAGGATCGAGCTGTCGCGCTCCGACAGCCGGAACGCGTTCGAACGGCGGCGCTCGTGCCGCACGTGGCAGGCGTGGAAGACCTGTGGGTAGTACTGCTGGATCGCGGCGACCGTGGCGTCCATGGCCACGGTTCTAGAGAGCTGGCGCGCAGTTCGTCAAATCGAACCAGCGCCCCGGTTCCCCCGCATGCCCGGCCGGCCGCGTTACCGCTTGCGCAACAGCTTGAACGCGTGGCTCCACTGGTTGTGCAGGAAGCCCGGGATGCACCACAGCATGCACAGCGGCTCGATCGCGCGCGCGGCCGCCGCGCCGCCGAGATCCTCGGTCTCCCAGCCGAACTGGTCGAGGATTTCGCGCACCGCGATGCGCGCCTTCGGATCGTTGCCGCACAGGAACATCGTGGGACGCGTGCCGCCGAAGTCGGGGTTGACCATGAGCGCCGCACCGACCGAGGAGAACGCCTTCACGAAGCGCGCGCGCGGCGCGAGCTTCTGCAGCCGCTCCATCAGCGACTCGTTCGGCCCCGTGAAGAACTTCAGCACGCCCTGCTCCGGCGGCGTCTCGGCGATCGGGTTGCACGCGTCGATCACGACCTTGTCGCCGAGCGCGTCGGTGCCGCAGGCCTTGACCGCGCTCTCGGCCGCGTCGCCCTTGACCGCGAGCACGATCATCTCGCCGAAGCGCGCCGTCTCGGCGTTCGTCCCGATCGAAGCGCGCGTCCCGGCCTTCTCCTTCCAGCCCGCGAGCTTCTTCGGGTCGCGGCTCGCGCGCTGCACTTCGTAGCCGTGCTTGAGGAAGCCGTTCGCGAGCGTCTCGCCAACCGTGCCCGAACCGATCACACCGATGCGTCTCGTTACCATGTGGGTACCTCGTCTGTGGAGAGCGACCATCGTAGCCGCGGAAACACGGCGCGGCGCCAGTCGCCGCCGACGTTCCCGGCGGCGCGCCAGCCCTTCACTGCACTCGCTCGAGCTGCGCGATCGCGACGCGCAGCAGCTCCGCATCGCTTTCCGCGGCGTTCTTCGCGAGCTCCCGGATCCTGGGCAGCGCCGCCGTGTACTTCCTCGCGGCCAGACACGCCGCTGCGAGCGTGGGAGTCGACAGATGGCTGCCGGAGAGCACCGGATCGGCCGGATGGACGACTTGCTTGTGGTCGGGCGCGATCAGCTCTTCGTCGGAAACGTGACGCGCTGCGAAGGCTCCATCGAGCGCCGCGATCAGGACGTCGCACGCCGCATCGCGCGCGTCGTCGCGCAACCGCTGCAGCATGCGCGCGGGTTCCACGGCTGCGGGCTGCGCAGGGCCGATCGCGGCACTGGCGAGCAGAGCGAGCGACAAGGCCGCCTTGCCCGATCCGATCACACCGATGCGCCGCGCAAGGCGCGGCCGCGGACCGCGACACGAGCAGGCAACGCGGCCGTTCGCGGCGCGCGTGCCCGGTCGCTGGCGCAAGCACATCAAGACCGGCGGCCGTCCACTCCGATGCATTGCTGTGCGCCGCCGGCCAGGGGCGACGAATCCCCCCATTGCGCTTCCTGGTGGAACGTGGCGCCGCTATTACTTCGCCGCTCCAAAACCCAACCCACGTGCTAGATCTCGTCCCGTACATCCCTTTCATCGCCATAGCGGGCCTGGCGGCAGCGCTGGTTCTCTACTGGCGGATGTCGCAGCACTCGCCCGGCGAGGCGAATGCCCAGGCGATCGGCAACCTGATCGCCGCCGGCGCGATGGCGTTCCTGAAGCGGCAGTACACGGTGTTGCTGCCGATCATGCTCGGCGTGGCTGCGCTGCTCGGATGGGCGATCGGCTGGGAGAGCGCCGGGTCCTTCGTGTTCGGCGGTCTGTGCTCGGTCGTCGCTGGCTTCCTCGGCATGCACTCGGCGACGCGCGCGAACGTGCGCACGGCCGAGGCGGCGAGACAGGGTGGGCGCAAGCTCGCGCTGATCGTCGCGTTCGAGGGTGGCGCCGTCATGGGCCTCGCGGTCGCCGCGCTCGGACTGCTCGGTCTCGGCGTCTTGACCTGGCTTCTCGTCGACCTGGGCGTCCACGAGGAGCAGAGCTTCGTGCCCTACAGCGAGATCGTGAGCAGCTACGCGATGGGCGCGAGCTCCATCGCGCTGTTCGCGCGCGTCGGCGGCGGCATCTACACGAAAGCAGCCGACGTCGGTGCGGATCTCGTCGGCAAGATCGAAGCCGGTATTCCCGAAGACGACCCGCGCAACCCCGGGACCATCGCCGACAACGTCGGCGACAACGTCGGGGACGTGGCGGGCATGGGCGCCGACATCTTCGAGAGCAATGTCGACGCGATTGTCGCCGCGATCGCGATCGCCGCGACGGGCCCGACCATCGCGGCGGCTTCGCGCGCGAACGCGATCGCGCTGCCCCTCGTGCTCGCCGTGGCGGGGCTGGGCAGCACGGTGCTCGCGATGGTCTCGATGAAGTGGCTCGCCCGCGGCAAGCCGGCCGTCGCGTTGCGCGCCGTCGCGCTGTTGGCTGCGGCCCTGTTCCTGGTCCTCGCGTGGTTCGCGGTCGAAGCGCTGCCGCTCGCGGCGGCGCCCGGTGCAGCCGCATTGTATCCGTTCAGGGCGATCTTCGCCGGCGCGATCGGCGGGGTCGCGATCGGCCTCGTCACCGAGTACTACACGTCGTCACATCCCGTGCGGCGCATTGCAGAGGCGTCGTTGACCGGTCCCGCGACGAACATCATCGCGGGCCTCGCGATCGGCAAGCAGTCGGTCGCGCTGCCGATCGCGATCATCTGCTGCCTCACCTGGTACGGGTTCGAGGTCGCGAACTACTACGGCATCGCGCTCGCAGCCGTCGGCATGCTCGGCACGGTCGGCATCACGATGACGGTCGATGCCTACGGACCGATCGCCGACAACGCGGGCGGCATCGCCGAGATGGCGCACCTCGGCCCGGAGGTCCGCCAGGTGACCGACGAGCTCGACGCGCTCGGCAACACGACGGCCGCGATCGGCAAGGGCTTCGCGATCGGTTCCGCGGTGCTCACGGCACTCGCGCTGTTCACTGCCTATGCGAGCGCGGTGACGCCGCCTGGACAGATCCTCGACCTGAACCTCACGGACTCGCACGTGCTCGTCGGGCTGTTCATCGGCGCGACGGTGCCGTTCCTGATCGCGGCGCTGACGATGACCGCCGTCGGGCGTGCCGCAGGCAAGGTCGTCGAGGAAGTGCGCCGGCAGTTCCGCGAGATCGCGGGGTTGATGGAGGGCAAGGCCAAGGCGGACAGCGCGAGGTGCGTCGACATCACGACGCGCGCCGCGTTGCGCGAGATGGTGCTGCCGGGGCTGATCGCGGTGCTGGCTCCGTTCGTGGTCGGCGCGGTGCTCGGCGTGAAGGCACTCGGCGGCTTGCTCGCGGGCACCACGGTGTGCGGCGCGCTGCTGGCGCTGATGATGGCGAACGCCGGCGGCGCCTGGGACAACGCGAAGAAGCACATCGAGGGCGGCGCGCACGGCGGCAAGCGTTCGGACCCGCACAAGGCGGCCGTCGTCGGCGACACGGTCGGCGACCCGTACAAGGACACGTCCGGTCCGGCGCTCAGCATCCTGATCAAGGTCACGTGCGTCGTGGCGCTCGTGCTCGCGCCGTGGTTCGCGAAGCTCCGGTGAGTCTGCGTCGACTCTAGCCGGTAGCGGGTAGATCGTGCACGGAAAGCAGCCCGTGCCGCCGCCAGCCGATCGTCAACATCCACGATCGAGCGTCGGTGATCGGACGCTCGATGGCGTCGAGACCGCGAACGGTGACGCGTTCGCGGAAGCCGTCGAACCACGGCGCCGAGGTGAAGGTATCGACGACGGCGTGCACGTGGACCTCACGACCCTCGGCTGCGTGCTTCTTGCCGTTGCCGAGCACGTAGCGCAGTGCGTTGCGGACCTCGCGCGGCGTCTTGAGGATGCGGTCGTGGTAGCGGTCGGCGAACACGGTGCCGCGGCGTCGCCAGAGCCTGTTCAAGGCTTTGGCGATCCGGATGGCGAGGCCCTGCAGGCCGCGCGAGAGCGCCTGGCGGTCGCGCGCCTCGACGAGCAGGTGCAGGTGGTCGTTGAGCACCGCGTAGTGACAGAGGCGGAAGCTGCCGCCGCCGGATGCACGGGCTATGCCAGTGCATCCGGCGACAAAGGCCGCGCGCAACGCCGAGTACTCGTTCTTGCTGCGCAAGCGCGGCAAGCCCTTCAGCAGCTTCAGGGTCACATGCGCCGGGAATCGCGCCGCGAGCAGTGCTCGCGGCGCGTGGCTGACACCCGCCTTCTCACCCTTGGGCTTCCTGCCCGCACCTGGTCTGCGGCCGCCGTTTTGGCGGAACGGCAACACGCCCTGCTGCGGCGACTTCTTCGGGCGACGGTTCTTCGGGCGCCGGGCCGTTGGGGGAACGGGGAGAGCGGTCATCTGATTCAGCAGATATTATCATCCTGGTTCCGAGTGTCAAGCGGCGTGCGAGGGTACGGCCCGGTCCAGACCGGGTACATCCCCTGACAGGTCGGCCCAGGGACATGGCTGACAGCTCCCTGGCTGAGACCGGAGACACTCCTGACAGTGTTGCGGAGGTGTCCGGTTGCACACGAGAACTGGTCGTTTGAGCGAAGATGCGGGGCGTCGATGCAACCGCTGGCGGAATCGGGGCACTCATGCATCGGCTGCAGCGCCATCGGCGCAGACGCGCAGCTGCCGCGCCGATACTGCCGGATCAACGCGTCCTTCACGCGACAGGCGGCCGAGAACCCCGATGCCGTGCTGAAAGCGGGTGCACTCCCGGCGCCGCCGCAGTTCGTCGCCAAGGAGCCGTTGCCGGCGAGCGCGTTCAAGCGTGCAACCGCGACGCCTGGCCATGTGGATCCTCGACCTCGAGCACGAGCTCCGTGCCGCCGATCTCGCAGCCCCACTGCAACGCCGGCACGCCGTCGGGGACGAGCAGAACATGACGGCTGATGCACGGACCGCGGCTCGGGCTGTGGTGCATACGCCGATCGAGACGCACGGTCAGCTCGCAACGGCCTGGCGCGGCGAACAAGCGCGTCACGCCTGTCTTGTCGGAGCGCAGTGTGCGCGGCTCCTTGCCGTCGTTGACTTCGACGAGGCAGTCCTGCACGACCTCGCCGCGGCGGGAAAAGGTCAGGGTCAGCGCGACGAGCGGGCTGTGCAGCGTGAGCTCGCGTACCTCACCGGTACCGAGTGCGAACTCCTCCGCGTGCCGCTCGAGATCGGAGATGTGGCAGCGGTAGTTGCCGGCGTCGAGCGATTCGAACGCGAAGCGGCCCGCATCGTCCGTCTCGGTGCGCAAGGGTGGGTAGCGACCGTGTTGTGTTGTCCGTTCGAGCTGCATCGCGAGCGGCGCGATCGGCACCGGCTTGGGATCCATTCGCTGCAGAACGACACGGAAGCCTGCGAGCGGCCCGCCGCCGTAGTCGATTGCCCTGCCGACGACCGCTGTGCGCGTCGCGGCCTCGCTGCGCGCCGGCAATTCGGGCGGCAAGGGCTCGCTAGTCGTCGCCTGCGCTTCGCCGGCGGCTGCCGCATCCGAGATGGTCGTCGCGTTCGCTGGCGGCGGTGGTGCGGGCGACCACCACCAGACCGCGCCGGTGCCGAGCGCAACCACGAGCAGCGTCGCGAGCAACACGGCCGCACGCCGTGGTCGCGAGAGGCCGGGGCCGCGGCGCTGCGTCGTCGAGGAAGCCATCGGTACAGCTATGGTAGCGGGCAAAGCAGATGACTCGATCCCTGACCCGAGCGCTCGTCGGCAAGGGCGCGCGTGAGCTGGCCGCGCGAGACCCCGCTCTGGCGCGCATTCATCGGCGTCTCGGCGATCCACGCTGCGGCTCGTCGTGGGGGGCTCACTCCTCCGCGGAGCCGCCGCTCGCGGCAGCGGCAGCGATGTCGGTAGCCTTCACCTTCGAGGCGTCGAAGGACTTCGCACCCTCGATCATCTTGTCGATGGTCTTGTCGAACTCGCCGCGGATCGGCTGGCCGGGTTTGGCCTTGATCCAGCGCAGCGGGTTGATGCGCGCGACCACGACCGGTTTCAGGTAGCCGCTCTGGAAGCCCTGCTCCTTGAGCCGCTGCACCGCCGCGTTGACCAGTTCGTCGAGCTCGAGCAGGCGCTTGCTGCGCTTCTCGCTGACCGGCAGCACGTCCTTCAGCGGCTTGTCGCTCCACTCCTCGCACTTGTTGACGACCGAGAGATACGCGCCGCCCGAGTAGCGGCCGTTCTGCTCGTAGCAGACGCCGATCGTTAGGAACGCGGGCGACTCGAGCTCGAGCTGGAACTCGTTGTAGGGTCGCTTGCCGTTCTTGCCGTCGCCGACGAGCGCACGCACCATGCGCACGACCTCGAGCGACTTGTCGCGCAGGTTGTGGGCCTTCTCGGTGTTCAGCGCGAGGATGCGGAACGCGACCTCGGGTTCGGGCACGACGAGCGCGGTGATCGCCTTGGCGCCGAGCGTGCGCATCGCGTTCAGGCGGTGCATGCCGTTGGGCGAGCGGAAGCCGTCGGGCGTCGGCACGGTGACGATCGGATCGAGGAAGCGGCCGACCTTCGGGATGACCATCGCGAGGCGATCGGCGTGCGTCTTCGACAGCTCGCGCTGATACGGCGTCGGCTCGACCTGGTCGATCGGCAGCATCGCGAAGACGCACCAGTTGCCGCCCAGTGGCTCGCGGTACGGGCCGATCACGGCGCCGCCGATGTCGGTGATGCGCTTCTCGAGCGACGTGATCTCCGACGGCGGGCTGCCGCCGACCGCCTCCGTTGCGGCGATGCCGGCAGACTGCGGCGCGGCCTTCGGCTTCTTGGAGACGCGGGGCTTCTTCTCGCCGGCGGGCTTCTTCGCGCCGGTCGGCTTCTTCGCGGTGGGGCTCTTCTTCGCTTCGGCCATGCCGCGACTCTATCGCGAGGTGGTGGCAGGTTGGAATCCTTCCGCGTCTCCGGAAACCGGGGCCGCGTGCACGGCTATCGATACCCCGTGCCGAGCAACCCGCTGCTCGCCGGCAGCGAGGTGCACTGGCAGGTCGCGCGCTTCGACCCCGGCACCGGCGAGATCACGCTCACGAACAGCGTGGTGTCGCACTTCGAACGGTAGCGTTCCGCTCCCGAGGCGCCGGCAGGACGACGGCGCCGCGCGTCACTTGCCTTCGAGCTGCCGGTAACGCTCCCGATACTTCTTCGCGAGCTCGGTGTGCTTGTTGCGAAGGTCGATCTGCCGGCCCTGCACGAACGCGAGCTCGATCTTCGTCTGGAGCTCGAACGGATGCCCGTCGGCGACGAACAGCGTCGCGTCCTTGCCGGCCGCGAGCGAGCCGAGCCGGTCCGCAATGCCGAAGATCACAGCCGCGTCGTGCGTGATCGCGGCGAGCGCGCGCTCGCGGTCGAGGCCGAACGCCGCGGCTGTCGCCGCGTGATACGGCAGGTTGCGTTCGTTCGCCGCCTCGCCGCCGCTCGCGATGCAGAACGGCACGCCGAGATCCTGCAGGCGTTTCGGCAGCGTGAACGGCTCGTCGTAGGCGCTGTCGTCGCGGCGCGGCAGCTTGTGCACGCCGGTGACCACGACCGGCACCGACGCGGCCTTCAGCGCGCCGGCGCATTCCGCGGCATCGCGGCCCCCGACGATCACGCAGCGCAGCGCGCGTTCCTGGCACCACGCGACGGCCGACTCGATCTGCTCGAGATCGTCGGCGAGCACGAACACCGGCACCTCGCGCCGCAGCGCCGGCGCGAGCGCTTCGTGTCGGATGTCGACCGGCAGCGTCGGCTCGGCTGTCTTTGCCGTGAGCCAGGCGCGCGCCGCGACGAACGCATCGTCGATGCGCTGCCGCGCCTTCTTCGTCGCGTCCGCGGCCTCGGCGGCCGGCGGGCCGCCGCCGCGCGGGCCGCGCCGCCCGCGTTCGATGCCGCCCGGCTGCGCCGGCCACGAGACGACCGGCCCGACGTCGGCGCGCACCGTCAGGTCGGCGTTGGTCCAGCCGTCGAGCTGGAACGCCGACGCGCGCCCCGGCAACAGGCCGCCGATCGGGAACGCCACGGTCGCGAGCACGCCGTTGCTGCGCGTGACCGGCAGGTGCGCCGAGTCGGGGTTGACGGCGACCATCGCGAGCGCCTCGGCCGACAGCTCGCCGAGTTCGTCCGTGTCGACGGACTGCCGGACCATGCCGAGCTCGACGAGGCCCAGCGAGCTCGCGCCCGCGATCAGACCCGGGAAGACGTGTTTGCCCTGCAGGTCGATCACGCGCGGCGAAGACCCGGGCGGCAGCGCGGGCTGCTCGCCGGCGGGCAACACCCCGCGGATCACGCCGCCGTCGAACCACAACGTGCCGCCTTCCAGCACACCGCCGGTGACCGTGTGCAGCACGGCGTTCTGCAGCACGACCGGTCCGCGCTGCGGCGCGCCCTTCGGCAGCAGGTCCTGGCTCGCGAGCGGAGTTGCGAACAGCGGCAGCATCACCGCGACGATGGGGGAGAACCTGGACATCAGCGGCCTCCTTCGCAGTTGCGGCAGCAGTAGTCGTCGCTGAGATCCTCGGCGGCCCAGTAGGCGTCCTTCGGATCGCCTTCGCGCGCGGTGCGGCCCTTGCCGCCCGCGAGCGCTCTCTGCAGCAGGCGTTGCCGTTCCTTCTGGATCGCAAGCCGCAGCTCCGCGTCGCGCTGGCGCGAGAACATGAGCCGCCCGTCGACCCACGTCATCTCGCACACGGCCTCGTAGCCGAGCGGGTCGGCGGACCACAGTGCGACGTCGGCGTCCTTGCCGGCCGTCAGCGAGCCCGTGCGCGCAAAGATCCCGAGCTGCTTCGCCGGGTTCGCGGTCACGAACGCGAGCGCCTGCTCCGGTGCTATGCCGCCATACTTGACCGCCTTGCCGGCCTCGCTGTTGAGCCGCCGCGCGTGTTCGTTGCTGTCGCTGTTGAACGACACCACGACGCCGGCCTCGTGCAGGATCGCGCCGTTGTCGGGGATCGCGTCCTGCACCTCCATCTTGTATGCCCACCAGTCGCTGAACGACGACGCGCCGAGCGCGTTCGCCTTGATCGCGTCGGCGACCTTGTAGCCCTCGAGCACGTGCTGGAACGTGCCGATCTTGAAGCCGTACTGCTTGGCCACGCTGCACAGCATGAAGATCTCGTCCTGCCGATAGCTGTGGCAGTGGATCACTCGTGTGCCGGCGAGGATCTCCGCGATCGCCTGCAGTTCGAGGTCGACGCGTGGCGGCAGCGCCTTCCTGCGCGCGGCTGGCGTGAGCGCCGCGAAGGCATCGTGCTCGGCGCGGTAGGTCGCGGCCGCGGCGAGGCGGTCGCGGATCAGCGCCTCGACGCCCATACGCGTGTTCGGGTAGCGCGGGTTCGGGGCCGTGCCGTTCGCGCGGCGCGGGTTCTCGCCGAGCGCCCACTTGATGCCCGGCAGCGCGCCTGAGAGCCGCATCTCGTCGGGGTGCAGCACGCCAAAGCGCACCTTCGTGGTGCAGCTCTGGCCGCCGATCGCGTTTGCGGAGCCGTGCAGCTGGTTCACCAGCGTCACGCCGCCGGCGAGCTCGCGATACCAGTTGACGTCGTCGGGATCGATCACGTCCTCGATGCGGACCTCGGCCGACACGGCCTGGCCACCCTCGTTGACGCCGCGCGAGATGCCGGTGTGCGAGTGGCAATCGATGACGCCCGGCGTCACGTGCTTGCCGGCCGCGTCGATCGTCGTGGTGCCCGCGGGCAGCGCCGGCATCTCGGCGCGCGGGCCCGCGAACACGATCTTGCCATCGCGCACGACGACGGCGCCATCGCGCACGTTGCCGCGGCCGTCGCTGGTCCACACCACAGCGCCGACGATCGCGAACGTCTCCGCAGAGGGCTGCTGCAGGAAGCCGTAACCGCCGAGCGGGGTCGGCAACGGCCCGATCGCGGGCGGCGGCAGCTTCTCCGGCTTGTCTTTATCTTTGGTAGCCTCCTTGAGCGCGGCGTCGGCGACCGGCTCGCTCTTGCTCGCGCGGAACTCGCGCGCACTGCCGTCGGGGGCCGTGCACACGCCGGTCAGCTCGGCCGCGCCGCCGCGCCCACGCTGCAGGCGCAGCCAGAACGCGCCGTCCTGGCCGAGCTCCTTGCCGCTCACGCGGCACGTCAGCGTCGTCGCGGTGCGCGCGACGCCGGCGACTTCGAGCTTCGCCTCGCCGGCGCGCAACGCGACCTTGTCGCCCGCGATCGTGAACGTCGCCGGGCTCGGCAACACAGCACCGGGCCAGCCGGCTTGCCACGCCCAGGTGCCGTCGAGCCCGCGGTCCTTCTGCTCGCCGACGACGTGGCGCAAGCCGCCGACCCAGACGTCGCGCACCTCGGTCTTCTCGGCGAACAGGTCGCCCGTCGTGACGACGAGGTTCGCGAGCTTGCCCGCGGCGATCGTGCCGCAGTCGTCGGCGACGCCGAGCCACACGGCGGGCACCGTCGTCAACGCGGCGAGCGCCTGGTCGGCCGTGACGCCGCAGGCCATCGCCTCGCGCGCCTTCGCGGCGAACTCCTTCTTCTCGCGCAGCCGCGCTGTCGTCCACGCGATCGGGACGCCCGCGTCGAGCAACCGCTTGCTGTTCGTGGGGGCCTGTTCCCACGACTGCAGCTGGCGCAGCGATACGCGGTCGGCTGCCGCCGCGGTCGCGACGTCGGGTGCGTCGGGGAAGTGCAGCGGCACGACGACCTTGGCCTTGGCCGCGGCCAGCGCCTGAAGGCGCCGGAACTCCATGCCGCTGCCGAGCACGACGGCCTGCCGTTCGAACTCGGCCGCGATCTTCAAGGCGCGCAGCGCCTGCAGCTCGTCCTGCACGTCGAACCACAGCGGCAGTGCCTTCTGGTCGGCGAGCGCCTGCAGCACGGGCGAGCTCGGCGGCGCCTTCGCGGCGAGCGACGCGTCGGCTGCGACCGCGCGCTGACAGCCTTCGTACCACCTGCCGTCGAGCAGCATCTGGCGCAGCAAGGCGCAGGCACCCATCTCGCTGTCGGGATAGCCGTCGCGGCTCGTCTGCAGACTCGCGGCCGCGTAGGCCGGGTTGCGCACAACGCGGACCGGCGCGGTCGCGGCCGGTTCGTCGAGCAGCACGACGGCGGCCGTGCCCTTCAGGATGCCGCCCGACGGCGCGACCGCGGCGGTCGTGAAGCCGAGCGCACGCAGCGCCTCGCGGTCGGCCTGCGCGACGAGTGCGCCATCGAGCGCGTTGCGTTGCGCCTGCACCATCGGGTTCCAGTGCTGGCCCGTGGTCGCGGGATCGAGCGCGGGTACGTCGCTCGCGTAGAACGGTTCGATCAGGCCCGGGTAGATCGTGAGGCCTTTGCAGTCGATCGCGAAAGCACCCGCAGGAACGGGCACGTCGCCGACCGCGGTGATGCGGCCGTCGCGCAGCACGACGGTCGCGTTCGCCAACACCGCTCCGGGCGACGTGACGACGCGCGCTCCGGTCAGCGCGAACCAGCCCGCGTCGGCCGGGCGCGGGCCGTTGTGTGGCGGGCCCTGCGCGAACGCGGCGGCGGCCAGGAGAACGGGGACGAGGACGAACGGCGAGGGGGCGCGAGACGTCATCCCGGGAGCATAGACGCGGATGGCGCGCGCTGCAGCGAGGCCGCCAGTCAGGCGTCGGAAGTTGCCCCGCGGCGCAGACCCAGGGCGCGGACGCGCTACGCTTGCCGGCGATTGTGCTCGACGACACTCACCCCGAAAGCACGCGCCGTACAGATGGAACGGCTGCGCCGCATGTCGATCGAAGAGCGCATCGCGATGGCCGACGAATTGTCGGCGATGACGACCTTCCTATCGCGCCAGGCCATCCGCGAGGTCATGCCCGGGGCCACGGAATCGCAGGTGATCCTGCCGATCGACAGTGGTCGGATGTGCTCGGCATCCTGCGCCTTCGCAGCCGCGAGCTCGACCGCTCATACCTCGACCGGTGCACCGCACCTGGGCGTCAAAGATCTGCTCGCGCGTGCCGAACGAGAAGCGCAGGCGGGCGGCTGACGGGTTGCTGCCGGTCCACCCGAACCATCAGTTCGGGCGACCGCGGATTCTCTGCCGATCCCCGCGGCGCCAGGCGCCGCGGGTGAGCAGGCTTGGAACCGAAGCGGCGCGCCGCAGGCGCGCGGCCAGGTCCTGGGTCGGTTTGCTGCGGCGCCTGACGCCGCGTGCAACCCGACTCAGAAGCGCCCGGTGAAGAACAGCGTGAAGAAGTCCTCGTCGCTGCCGGCGTTGCTGTCGGCCATGAACGTCGACAGCGCGGCGTTGACGGACAGCTGCGGCGTGATCCAGGCCGTGCCGCGCAGGCCCAGCGTCGTGCCCTCGTCCGAGGCCGCGTCGCCGACCGAGAAGTCCACGAACGCGCCGACGCTGTATTGCTTCGTGAAGTAGAAGTCGGCCGCGACGCCGAACTCGAAGTTGTCCTCGTCGGACACACCGTCGTCGACCGACACGAGGTCGAGGTGGGCCTCGGCGTTGACCGAGCGCCCCTCGCCGAGGCTGTGCACGATCTTGCCGAACGCGCCGAAGCTCAGCGAGTCGACGTCGAGCATGGTGTCGATCTCGGTCTTCTCGAGGGTGATCTGGGCGCCGACGATGGCGTTGGGCTGCAGCCAGTAGCCGCAGCGGCCGTTGACCGACATCAGGTCGATGTCGATCCCGCCGTCGCCGTCGAGCGTGCCGATCTGCATGTTGAGCTGCGCCGCGATCGGGTTGTCCTTCTCGGCGTAGGCGCCGCCGACGCGGAACAGCGGTCCGTCGGCAGAGAAAGCGCCGATCTCGAAATCGGCGAAGCTGATGCCGCCCTGGATGAACGTGCTGTGCTCGAGGAACGCGGCCTCGTTCCACGGATGATCGGCCAGTAACACCGGCTTCAGGTGATAGGTGCCCGCGACGAAGTACTGGTTCAGCTCCATGTCGGGCGATGTGTCGGTCTTGTTCATCGACCAACCGCCGGTGGCCTCGATCTGAAAGCTCGTGAATTGAGCACCGCCCTGCGCGGCCAGTTGAGCAGTGGTGGCAGCAACGACAAACCCCGCAACGATTCCTGTCCTCATTCTTGGTTCTCCTCGGAGTCCTCCCTCGGCCCCGCTGATCGGACGCTCTCTGCCGCGGCCTTAGCGGAATCTGGTGAGCCCCGCAGCAATGGATCGTCCCGACCGCTCAGTTCGAGACCACGCGCGCTGCGGACGTGATAGCGTGCGGGGATGCCGCACGTGTTCGAGCCGGCGCCGAGTGCGCGCGCGAAGTGCCGCGGCTGCGGCCAGCCGATCGGGAAGGGCGAGGTCCGCTTCGGCGAACGTCTGGCCAACCCGTTCGGCGACGGCGAAGCGACGCTGTGGTTCCATCCCGCGTGTGCGGCGTGGAGGCGGCCGGAACCGCTGCTCGAAGCACTCGCGGCCGCAACCGTCGCCGTGCCGGAGCGCGACGAACTCGAACGCACCGCGCAGTTCGCGAACGCGCACCGCCGCGTGCCGCGCATCGACGGCGCCGAGCGGGCGCCGAGTGGACGGGCCTCGTGTCGCCACTGCAAGGCCGTGATCGAGAAGGGTTCCTGGCGCATCCGTCTCGTCTACTTCGAAGACGGCCGCCTCTCGCCCGGGGGCTCGGTGCACCTCGGCTGCCGGCGCGAGTACTTCGAGACCGGCGACGTGCTCGCGCCGTTGTTGCATTTCAGTCCCGGGCTCGCCGAACCGGATCGTGTCGAGCTCACGCGCGCGTGTGCGGAAGACCGCCCGGCACCGCCGGCCTGATTACGGCAATGCGTCAGCAGCGGGCCCGCGCCGGCCACGCCGTCCATTGAAGCTTGGTTCGAACGGGGACTGATGGTTTGCGTGGACACGCCACCGGGACGCACAATCCGTCGGGGACTCACGGGTGTGAACATGCACCGGGCAGTGGCAGGTCCACTCAAACCATCAGTTCCGTTCGAACGCGTGCTCGAGGTCGAGCCGCCGGAGCTGGGATGCGAACGCCGGTGTGACGTTGGAGCGACGACTTATGCGCGAGCCCTCTTGGCAAACGTCGCGTGACTCACGACCATACCTCCTCCCTTCCGGATGGTCCCGGAAGGCAGCCGTGACTCAACCTGCACCTGAGGTCAACCATGCTTTCGATTCGCCTGTTAACGGCGCTGCTGTGCGTCGCCCCCGCGCTCGCCCAGAACTACTACATCCCGAACATTGATCCGACCACCGGCACCTGCAACGTCATCCCGTTCGGCGACCCCTCGGTCACCAGCACCTGGTCGAACCAGAAGTACCAGACGCGGTGCACCGTCGCCGATCTCGGCGGCCTGCCGAACCTGATCACGGGCCTGGGATTCGCCCCGTGCTCGACCGGGCCCGCGCACTACGCCACGCTCGAGATCGTCATCGACCACATTCCGCCCGCGCAGGCGTTCGTGACCACGTTCGCCTCGAACCTGACCGCGGGCGCGGTCACCGTGCTGAATGCCACGAACTACACCTGGAACACGACCGCCAACGCGTGGAATGAGATCGGTCTGCAGACCTTCTTCGTCTACAACGGCGTCGACGACATCGTCGTGCAGATCACGACGTCGGGAGCCACGGCGCCCGCCGGCTACCATCGCGACATCCGGCAGCGCCTGTATTGGGTCAGCGCGGTGGGCCCGCCCGCGCCTACCGGCACGCTCGGCAACGCCGCCGGCAAGATCGAAGTCAGCATGCTGACCGGGAAGACGTCGTCGCACGGCGTCGGCTGCCTCGGCAGCAACGGCATACCGACGCTGAACATGTCGGGTTCCGCCGTGGTCGGCAACACGGTGGCGTTCAACCTGACGAACGGCCTCCCGATCGGGGTCGCGCTGTTCTTCGCCGGCTTCACCAACGGAGCGCCGTTCCCGTTGGAGCTGTCGTTCCTCGGCGCGCCGAACTGCTACATGTTCACCGACCTCAGCGTGTCGGCGGCGCTGGTCCTCGACCCGGTCGGGTCCGGAAGCTTCCCGGTGCCGATCCCGATCGGCCTCGTGGGATTCCGGTTCTACGGCCAGTTCGCGGTGCTCGACCTGCTCGCGAACCCGTTCGGCTTCACGACGAGCGGCTACGGCCACGTGCACACGGGCAACTGAGCTTCGTCGCGTTGCAGGGCCCGCGACCATTCCGGTCCTTTCCGGATGGTTGCGTACGGGCCTGACGCGCCGCCGGCGCACCGCGGTATCGTTGGGGAATGCGAGTCCTCATACCGATGGTGCTCGCCGCGTTCGCCGCGGCGCAGCAGGATCCCGTGTCCCCGCCGAAACCCACACCCGCGCAGGGCGAGCTCTCCGAAAAGGAGTTCGCGGCGCTGCACGAGCTGAAGAAGGAAGCACCGCCGAAGCCGACCGGCACGATGGTCAAGGTTGGCGAAGCGCAGCACTATCTCGCGCTGCCGAAGGACAAGCAGGCGCCGCTGCCCGCCGTGATCGTGATCCACGAGTGGTATGGGCTGAACGACCACATCAAGCACTGGGCGGACCGCCTCGCCGGTGAAGGCTACGCGGCATTGGCCGTCGACCTCTATCGCGGCACCGTCGCGAAGACCAGCGACGAGGCGATGGCCACGATGAAGGCGGTCGACGCCGCGCAGGCGAAGGAGACGCTGCACGACGCGTTCGCGTTCCTGACCAGCGACGGCCGCATCAAGGCGAAAAAGCGCGGTTGCATCGGCTGGTGCTTCGGCGGCGGCTGGTCGCTGAAGCTCGCGATCGCCGAGCCCGATCTCGACGCGTGCGTCTTCTACTACGGCCAGCCCGTCGACGACGAAGCGGAGCTGGGCAAGATCCAGGCGCCGGTGCTCGCGGTGTTCGGGACCAAGGACCGCAGCATCTCGAAGGAGAAGGTCGACGCGCTCGAGGCCAGCATGAAGAAGCTCGGCAAGGACTGCCGCGTGCTGCGCTACGACGCCGAGCACGCGTTCGCGAACCCGAGCGGCGCGCGCTACGACCAGAAGAACGCCGCCGCTGCGTGGACCGAAGCGCGCGCGTTCCTGCAGCAGCACCTGAGCGGCGGCAAGGCCGAGAACGCGAGCGGCAAGCCAGCCGAGAAGGGCAAGTAGGCGGGTCTTCCGTCGGATCGTGAAACCTGGCGAGCCGCTCGGGCGGAGACGAGGCGTGCACGAAGCTCCGGTCGAGACCCTGTTCGCGCGGTTCGCCGATACCGGTGACCCCGACGCGCTCGCGGCGGTGTTCGACCAGCTCGCGGGCAAGCTGCTGCTCGTCGCGGCGCACCTCGCCGGCGGCGGCGTCGCCGAGGACCTCGTGCAGGCGACGTTCGTCGACGCGATCCGGCAGCGGCAGCGGTGGGACCGCACACGGCCGCTCGCGCCGTGGCTGATCGGGGGCCGAAGCGAACGAGTGCTTCGAAGCGGTCGCGACCGCGGTGCAGGCGCTGCCGCGCCACTACCGGCAAGTGCTGTCGCTGCGGCTGGTGCACGGCCTCGAGCTGCAGCAGATCGCGCACAGCCTCGACGTGCCGCTCGGCACCGTGAAGGTGCGGCTGCACCGCGGGCTCGCGATGCTGCGGCGCACGCTGCCGGTGGGGCTCACGGCGTCGGTGGCCGTGCTCGCGACGCCGTCGTTCGGCCTCGCCGCGGCGCGGCAGGCCGTGCTCGCGGAGGCCGCGGCGGCCTGCGGCACGGCGGGCGCGGCCGGCGCAGCAGTGATTCTCGGAGGATGGATGATGAAGAAGCTCGTGCTCGGCGCCGCAGCGATCGCACTCGCTGTCGGCGGCTGGTTCACGTTCGGTCCTGTCGGCGCGGCGACGCCCGTGACCGTCGCGCCTGAAGTGCCAGCTC
>DASRJH010000283.1:0-33534 GCA_035649575.1 Planctomycetota bacterium | reverse complement strand
GAGGCGCCGGTGCTGAACCCGGCGCGGGGTCCGCCGAGTCAGCGGGAGTTGCCGTGGGAATGAAGCGGGCGCGATGACGCGAGGCGCGCGGTGACCGGCAGCGGTCGCGGCAGGACACCGGTGTGCTCGGTGAGCGAATCGTCGGCAAGCACGCCTGCAGATGCGGGCATCAAGGGTGCGACTTGACGGGGTTCCGCACACGGGGGAGGGTGGGGCGGTGGGTCCCGGCTGGTCCGGGACGCAGCTTCTATTTCCTACACCCATCGGCGCGAGCAGGTGTTCGAGCGCGCGGCCGAACGCCTCGAGCTCAGCGGGGACCTTGCGGTTGCCGGACGTGCTCTTCGCGAAGACCTTCGTCAGCCAGTTCAGCATGTTTCCCGTGGGAGTGGGACACGAGCGCGTCGGGATGGTCGCCAGGCTCTGGCGCCCGGTCAAGGCGAGCTCGCACGTTGATCCAATCGAGGACCTATTGCCGGGCCGCGCTGCCTGTGGCCCAATGCTCGCATGACAGCCGCCGTCCCTTGCCGAGGCACTCTGTTGGCCGCACTTGCGCTGGCCCTGCTTGCCCCGGTCAGCGCGACGCAGACTCAGCCGAGCGCGCTCGCTCTCGTCGGGGGGGCGCTCATCGACGGCACCGGCGCGCCGCGCGTCGAGGGCGTCACGGTGCTGCTGCGCGGGCAACGCATCGCGGCCGTCGGGCGCGACGTGCAAGTGCCGGCCGACGCACTCGTGGTCGACGTCGCGGGCAAGACACTGATGCCGGGCCTGTTCGACATGCACGGGCACTACTACGGCAACACGGGCGGCAAGATCGGCAATCTGTTCGAGCCATACGCGCTGCTCTATCTCGCCGGCGGCGTCACGACGACCTTCTCGCCGGGCGACTTCGACCCCGAGGGCATGCAGCAGTTCCGCGACCGCTGTCGCCGCGGTGACGCGATCGCACCGCGCATCCTGACCGCGGGCCCCTATTTCGATCACGATCCGTCCTACATCCCCTGGATCCACGGCATCGCGGATGCCGACGCCGCCGTGCAGTTGTTGCAGCGTTGGCGCGAACGCATCGATGGCGTGAAGGTCTACACTCGCATCACCGAGGACGAATTGTCGGCGGTGCTCACTGCTGCGCACGCGGCCAAGCTCACGGTCACCGGACACCTCGAGTCGGTCACGGCCACGCGCGCGATCGAACTGGGCATCGATCGCCTCGAGCACGGTCTGTTCGCGATGTCGGAGTTCGCCCGCAGGGGTTCGGAGCCGTTCGACCTCGCCTACCACGAACGCATCGCCGGGCTCGATCTCGACGGTGCCGCCGTGCAAGCACTGATCAAGTCGATCGTGCAACACCACGTCGTCGTCGATCCGACCATCGTCGTCATCCAGGCTTCGCTCGGTCGACTCGATCCCGTCACCGCCGAGATCGAGAAGTATTTCGGCGATGGGGTGCTGGACCGGTGGCGGCGGGTCGAATCGATGCGGGACCGGATGACCAAGCGCCACGGGGAAGCGTGGCCGAAGGCAGTCGATGCTTCGCTCAAGAAGGCCAAGGAGTTCGTCGGCCGCGTGCATCGCGCTGGCGGCTCGGTGGTCGCCGGCACGGATCCGGTCGCCATCACGCTGTTGCCGGGTTGGGCACTGCACCGCGAACTGAGCAACTTCGTCGACGGCGGCCTGACGCCGCTCGAAGCCCTGCGCTGCGCTTCCTACGGCGCGGCCAAAGCTCTCGGCCTGGCCGCCGAACTCGGCACGATCGAAGTCGGCAAGCGCGCGGATCTCCTGATCGTCGCGGGCGATCCGTCGGCGGATCTCGCGGCGCTGTCTCGAATCGAAACGGTGATCCAGGACGGTGTCCGGCACGAGGCCGCGGCGCTGCGCCGCCGCGCGGAAGGCGGCATTCGTTGACCGCGGCTCTTCGTTCCTTCGTGCGCACGATCCGCTTCTCCTGCACCGACCAGTAGACCGTCGCGCGCAACCGCGCCGAGTTCCCCGACAACCTGCGCAGCTCTCAACGCCGCCGCATCCAGTCCACGCAGCGCCGGATGGGGAGCCCTTCGCTCGTCGAACAGATGGTCGGCTGCTTCGACCTCGAGGGCGTGATCACGCACTGGACCGACGAACGGATCGGCGCGGCCGGCCCCCGCGATCGCAGAGCGCTCGCAGAGGCCGTCCGCACGCTCGACGCCCGAACGAGTCCCGTGCCGCCGTGGCTCGGGGTCGAGGCCGCCCTCGTGGCGGCCGGCGAGGATCCGGCGGCCGTGCTGCCGATCCCAGGATGGCAGGCGTGCCTCTGGGCTTGGCGCTCGGGCTTCTCGTCGCGCCGCATGATGTTCGGCGCCATCGCGGAGACGATGACGAGCCTCGCCGACGTCTCGGTCGAGCCCGACGAAGCGTGGCCCGCGCGGACCGCGCGGCTGTCCGCGATCGGCAGGCGCTTGCAGGGCAGCGCGAACCCCGCTATGCGCATGATGACCATCGGCGTTCACGGCATCGAACGGCGCAAGACGCTCTGCCGCTGCGCCTCCTGCGCCTGGCCCTGGCTTGGCACGAGGGCTCGACGCTGCCGCCGTTGCCGGATCCGTTCGAACGCGCCGCGCTGCGCGTCGTCGCGAACGGAGCGACGGCCGAGTTCACGAGTGCGCACGCGGACCGCGATCTGTGCCGCACGGCGACGCGGCCCTGACCCCACGCCCAGCACGAACGCGCTCACGGCGACGATCGGCGTGTGTTGAAGAGCAGAGCGGATCGCCGCGCCGTTCGCTCAGCGTGGCACTGGGCGGTCGAAGGGTGGGGCGATCAAAAGGTCCCGACCGTGAGTTGCAGCGCATTCGTCGCGGTGACGGCGAGCGTGCTATCGAGCGCGAGCGGCACCATCTGGTGGTGGAACGTGATTCCGGCGAGCGATGGGGTGTTGGGCAATGCGAACTGCAGCGACGCGGCGCCGTTCGCGCCGGTCACGAGGTCGACGTGGTCGGGTTGCACGTGCAGCGTGCAACCGGGCAGCGCGGTCGAGAACACCACGACGAGCGGCAGCGTCGTCGTCGCGAAGCCACTGACCGCGGCGACGAGGGCTGCAGCCGGCAGGTTGCTCGCGTCCGAACGCCACGTCGTGCCGGTCCACGGCAACGTCGCGACGAGCGTGTCGCCGGCGCAGCCTGCTCCGGTGCTCTGCACGGTCGCCGGACACGTCGTCGTCAACCGGGCGAGGTAGTGCGTCGGTTGGCCGCCCAGCGTGGTGAACCCGCCGCCGACCATCAAGTCCCCGTTCAGCAGTGCGGTGATCGCGCGCACATCGGGATACGCGGGCGTCGGCCCGGCCGCGACCGCCGACCAGGCAGTGCCGCTCCACCGCGCGATCCCGTTCACCGCGACGCCGCCGGCCTGCGCGAAGTCGCCCGCGGCGATCACGTCGCCGTTCGGCAGCACGTGGATCGTGCGCACGGTGCCGTTGGTACCGGCGCCGAGCGGCGACCACGCGGCCCCGTTCCACCGCGCGATGTTGTTCGCGGGCTGACCGCCGGCGGTCGTGAACACGCCACCAGCGATCAAGGCGCCGTTGGCCAGCGGCGCGATCGCGAACACCTCACCTCCCGACCCCCACGACTGCAGGCCGGAACCGAAGGCGGACCACGCCGTGCCGTCCCACCGGGCGATGCCGTTGGTCAGCGGGAACATGGCCCACAAATCGCCGCCGACGACGAGGTCGCCGTTGTCGAGCGTCGCCAACGCGTGCACCTGGCCGGGCTGTTGGCCGCCGAGTTCCGACCACGACATCCCGTCCCAGCGCGCGAGGCCCAGGATCCACATGGAACCGACCAGCGAGAAGTCGCCGCCGATGACGATGTCGCCGTTCGGTAGCTCCGCGACGGCCTCCACGATGTCCGCGTGCGGCACACTGCCGGCGAACGTCGAAGCCAACAGCGTCCACGCGGTGCCGTCCCAGCGGCCGACGAAGTTGCCGCCGGCGAGCACGTTGCCGTTCGACAGCAGTCGCATCGCGTTGACGCGGCCGTACGGCGCGAAGCTGCCGAGCGCCGACCACGACGCACCGTCCCAACGCGCGATGCCGGACACCGGCACGGCGCCAGCGGCCTGGAAGAAGCCGCCCGCGACGAACGAACCGTCCGGCATCGTCAGCAGCGAATGGACGCGAGCGCTCGGCGCCGCGCCGTCGCCGAGCGAAGACCACGCAGCGCCGTCCCACCGCGCGACGCTGCTCGCGCCGATCCCGCCCGCGACCGAGAACGCGCCACCGGCGACGAGGTCGCCGCCCGGCAGGACAACGAGCGAGTTCACGGCCGTGTTCGCGATCCCGGCGCCGAGCATCGACCAGGTGCTGCCGTCCCACCGCGCGAGGTTCGGAATCGTGAGACCACCCGCGCCCATGAAGAAGCCGCCGACGACGAGGTCGCCGTTCGGCAGCATCGTGAGCGAGCGCACGCCGATGTGGGCGTAGCCCGTGCCGCCGATCCCCCCGCCCAACGCGGACCACGACGTCCCGTCCCAACGCGCGAGGTGCGACGCGGGTGCGCCACCGGCGTCCGAGAACATGCCACCGACGACGAGGTCGCCGTTCGGCAGCACGACCGCAGCGTCGCCGCGGGGGCCGTAGCCGTAGTAGGTGCCCGTGATGCCGCTGCCGAGGGCTGACCACGCGGTGCCGTTCCAGCGCGCGACCCCGTTCGCGGGTACGCCACCCGCGATCGTGAAGTCGCCGAGTGCGAGGAGGTCGCCGTTCGGCAGCACGGTCAGCTCGTGCACGGGCGCGTTCATGCCACCGCCGAGAGACGACCACGTCGTGCCGTTCCAGACGCCGACGTACGGCAACGCCGTCGCACCAGCCGACGTGAAGTGCCCACCGACGGCGAGGTTGCCGTTCGGAAGCCGCGCGAGTGCGGTCACGCCGAAGGAGCCCGGCGACAAGCCGCCGAACGAGGTCCAGGTCGTCCCATTCCACCGCTGCAACGCTGGCGAGGCCGTCCCGCCCGAGGAGTAGGTCTGGCCGCCTGCGATGAGGTCGCCGTTGGGCAGCGCGAGCAGCACGCTGACCGCCATCTGTTGACCCGTGCCGATTGCCGACCATCGGCCCGTCGCGGGATCCCACGCCGCGACGCCGACCGCACTGACGGCGCCCGCCGTCGAGAACGAACCTCCGACCACGACGCGTGGCGTCAGCGGCCCGGCACCGTCCGGGTCCCAGTTGACGACGGCAGCCACGGGGCCGTTGACGCCGGGCAGAGTCCCGAACGACTCCCACGTGTTCGAGCACTGGGCCCTCGCTGTGGTGGTCGCGCACAAGACGGAGATCGCGAGAGAACCGAGAAGACGAGCGGTCATGCGGCTGAGGGGGGTGCGGGGACCCGCGCACCTGCGCAAGGTTCATGCCCGACGCCCGCCTCAGAAAGCCAAGGGCGCTCCTCGCAGGGCATGCGACGAGTCCCGTCGGTAGGCGACGACAGCGTTACGCCGCGACCCCAAGAAGGGCGAAGCGAGGATCCGGGGCGCAGCTTGGATTCCCTGTTCCCCCGCCACCGCCGTGGGCGAAGGTCGTCTCGAGCAAACGAACCGCCGTTCCTGCGCATGGGTGGCCGCCCTACGCTGCGGTGATGGCGCGACGCTGCTTCGCCTCTCCCCTGCCGCCGCCCGGAGCAGCCACGCTGAGTCCCTCCCTCGGCCACCACCTGGGCCGCCTCGTGCGCACGGGACCAGGAGATGCCGTGGTGCTGTTCGACGGCAGCGGCGGCGAAGCCCACGCGACGGTGGTCGAAGTGCGTGGCCGCGACTTGCTCGTGGAAGTGGGCGCGCCGGTCGGCCGCGCACTCGGCCGTTCGCCGCGGCTCCGGCTCGAGGTGGCAGTGGCATTCCCCAGGAGTCCCCGCACGGACTGGCTGCTCGAGCACGGCACCGAGGCCGGCATCCACAGCTTCCGGCCGATCCTGACCGAGCGGACCAGGCGTCAGCCCGAACAGCACGAGCACTGGCGGCGGGTCCTGATCGCGGCCTGCGCGCAGTGCGACCGGGCGGTGCTGCCGGCCATCGAGCCGGCGGTCGGCCTCGACGAACTCTGTGCGATGCCGCGGCCTCGCGAGAGCTACGTCGCGACGTCTGCCGACCTCGAACTGGGACCTGCCGTAGCAGACAGCGCCCTCCTGGTGGTCGGACCCGAAGGCGGCTTCACCGATCGCGAGGTTGCACAGCTCACGGGCGCCGGCTTCGCGCCGCGCAGCCTCGGGCCGTTGACCCTGCGCACCGAGACGGCCGTGCTCGCCGGCGCCGTGCGCCTGTTGCAGGCGCCGGTGGCCGAACGCCCACCGGCACGCACGTAGCGCCCACCGTTCAGTCCACGTGGGTGGCTGCCGAACGTCCTGGCCCATCAGCCGCGAGCGCCGTTGCGACGCTCGTCTCCTGCTCCAGTCAGACGCCACTCTACGCGCTTGCGTGCGGCCAGATCGAGGCAGCTCTCGGCTTCGGACTGACAAGGCAGCTAGAACGTGCCACCGTGACCTCCACAGCGTTGGTCGTGACGAGGCTGAACGGGTTGATGCCGGGCGCCAGCACGGCGACCTGCGCCCGCATCGCGAAGCCGACCAAGGTCGGGGCGTTCGGAATGTTGATCGACTGGTTTGCGGGCGCCGACGTGCTGCCAGGTCGTGCGGCGCCGGCGAGCCCGGCCTGTTCCAGCTGGCGCTCGCTGGCGTCGTGGGCGCGAAGTAGTCAGCGGGCGGAGGCGCACATCGCGAACGGCCTGGGTCGAGCCGGCGCCGGAGTCTCGATCAGAATCGCAAGTACAGCGGCCGGCCGTCGAGAGTGATCTGCTCGCCGCTGATCGCAGAAACCGGGCGACCGTAGATGTCGGACACGGTCTGCACGTTGGCCGCGAGCAACCCGCTCTTCAGCGAAGTCAGCGCCAGCGTCGCCGATTGCGCGGGGTCGACCCAGGCAAGGATCCGGCGGTCCGCCGTGCCGTCGACCGCGAACGCGAACACGAAGACGTTCGGAGTCGGATGCCGGAGTTCGACGAACGAGCAGCCCTTCAGGTGCGCGAGCATCGTCACGTAGGCCACGTAGGCCGGCAGCGGGTGTCCCGGATCACCCGACTCGACGCTGTAGGAACGCAGTCCGAAGTGGTGCTCCGCGTAGTCGATGTCGTTGCCGCGGTTCTTGTAATTGTACCAGTAGAGCCGCTTGATCCCGTTGGCGATCGCGAGCGCGTGGAACTTCACGAGGTAGGTGGCGGCGTAATCGAGGCTCGCACCGGGCACCGCAGATCCGCTCGCCGGGTAACCGAAGAACGCGTCCGGATCGTTGGGCCCTCGAACCGGCAGGCCGCACTCCCCGAACCAGAAGAAGTGATCGACATGTCCCGCGTTGATCATGCGCGTCCTGATGTCGGAGATGTGTCCGGGCAGCCAGCCTTCCGGTGTCGGGAAATCGGGCCATTCGTACACGTCGTGCGCCAGACCGTCGTAGACGGCGAACGCCTGGCTCGCGAACAGCTGCTCGAACTCGCTCATGTGGTCACCGCGAGTGCTGTAGGCGAACTTGACACCCGGGTTGATGGCGTCTGCTTCGGTGCGCAACCTGATCATCTTGGCCAGCAGGTTCGAGAAGTAGTGGGGCTGCTCGTAAGGCGTCCCGCCGTTCTCCTCACGGCCGGCCTGCCAGTACTCGACCTGGTCGGGTTCGGCCTGCAACACGTTCCGGAACTTGGTGCCGATCTGGTCGAGCTGTGCTTGCCCGATCGGCTGCGTGTCGACGCTGTCCCACGGAGCATCGCTGATCAACGGCATCTCGGTGTGGCCGGCAAGCGTCCGGTCGTCGATCTCCGAGGCCCACGATGACACCGACTGCTGCCAGGTCTTGGTCTTCAGGTGGACACCGAGGACACTCGGGCCCGACCCGGACCAGAGATACGGATCCTCGACGTCGCCCTGGATCAGCCCGAATGGTGAGTCCGGATCGAAGACCGGCGTCCCGGACGGCGGGGGTGGAAGCACCGCGAATCCGTACACCGAACTCGGGAGTCCGGCTGGCTGAGGCGGGAACGAAACCTCGGGGTTCGTCGACGCGAACACGAGGCCGTAGAACCCCGGAGCTGTCGACGGGCTCTGGATCACGGTCGGCGTTCCCGACACCGGGATCGCCTGGCCGAGCGGCTGACGATGCTCATCGACCCACTGACAGGTGACCGTGGAAGCGAGCCTCGAGCTGCCCACGACATGAACGTTGACCTCGAACAATGCGCCAGGTGGATGGGTACGCCAGATGTTCGTGTCCGTGATGACGACGCCGAATGCGTCGACGCGCAAGGCATTCCAGGTCCACTGGGCAGTCAGCATGCGTTCGTCGCCACTGCTGACGAACAAGTCGTGGTCGCCAGTGCCTTGCAAGAGGCTCTCGGTCGGCGCGAAACCGAACGCGATCACCGCAGGGACGGGGTGCAGCGTCCCGGCACTGGTGGTCGGATCGGTCGCAGAATGCTGCAGCAGGGCGCCCGTTGCCGGGTCGAAGCCGACGATGCGATCACGCGCGACGTCGAAAGCGATTCCTCTGACCGTGCTCCAATCAGACGGCAACGACGTCGACTGGAACCGCGCCTGTCCCGCGCGCAGATCCGCGAGGTCGATGCGCAGGAAGTTCGGCCCAGCGACGTCGAGCAACACGACCTGCTCCCTCTCGTCGTCGATGCAGATCCCCGCCAGCGTGGACCAGGTCGAAGGAGAAACTGCCAGCACATAAAACGCCAGTGACGTCGATGCATCGAGGAGTACGATGGCACCTTGCGGCATCGCGAGCACGAGTTGCGCCACGTCGCCACCGACGTAGTTCGCCGAACACAACAGGGGGTCCGGGACGTAGAGAGTCGACGCGCCGGCTCGCAGCGCGGGATATGGCACCGGGGCATATGCGAGCTGCGTCGAATGAAACCCATGGACCGGCACCAAGAACTGCGCGGCGGCGAGGGGCTCGAGGATGCCTGCCAGCTGAGGCTCGATGACCGGGCTTGTCTGTGCAACCAGAGCCGCTGCGGTCAGACAAATGGCGAGAGCTGTGCGCATCGAGGAGGTTCCAATCACGGGGCGCGTCGGCTTCAAGCGAACGCGTAGGTACGAGAAGACGCCACAGCGTACAACCTGCTCGTGCTGATGCCGGCGGTCCAGAGTGGTCTCAGCCCGCACCGGCGAGTGGACGCGATGGGGCCGGGTCCAGCGCCGCGCTGCAGTCCTGCGGGCTGCTCGACACGATTGGCGATGGGGCCGACGGCGAGATCGAGCGCAACTCCAGCTCCTCGAAGCGTCAGCGGGGCGACCAACTCCCGTTGGTAGCGCGCCTTGGAGGGGCAACTCCCAAGTGTCGCATTCTCATCGACACACCGCACGAACTGCAGAGTGGAGCGACAAGCAGTTGCTGATTGTCCGGCCGAGCAGAGGCTTGCCACGTTGATGGCACCGAGGGGTCTCATTCCCGACCATTCTTGCCGAGAGTCACAAGCGTCTCGCCCGACAGCGCGAGGAACAGCAGCGCTTTGCCGACGGAAACGCCCACCGGCGCTCTGTCGCGGCATCCAAGCAGCCGCCCCCGATGAGTGCGGCACCGGAACGGAGATCTGTCTGGTTTCTTTGCGACAAGTCAGCTGCATAAGGCACCCATAATGGAAGACCCCGTCGCACCCGGTAGACATGGTCGTCGATGCTGTCCGCCAACCCTGCCGTCGACATCGACTCGGCTCCTTGCCGGAACCCCCTGACCCTGAGCGAGTGCAAGCTGTTTGCTGCCACCTCGCTGTTGGGCCTCATCCTCGTCCTGCTGATGCCCGTGTTCGCGCAAGAGGCCTACTACTGGACCTACGCGCAGCACCCTGGCCTGTCGTACTTCGACCACCCGCCCATGGTCGCGTGGTCGATCTGGCTCGGCACCCGGCTGGCCGGCGATGGCGTTCTTGGACTGCGACTCGGCACCTGGCTGTGCAGCGTGGGAAGCGCGTGGTTCGGGATGCTCCTGCTGCGCGACTTCGGCGCGCGGACGGGTGGCATCCGTGCATGGCTGCTCTTGACCGCAGGCGTGCCGATCCTCGCCAGCACGAAGTTCCTCGCCTCCCCCGATGCGTCGCTGGTGTTCTTCTGGACGCTGTGCCTGTGGGCGTTGTGGCGCGCGCGAACGGGTGCGTTGGCGTGGTGGCTCTTCGCCGGTGCGGCGGCGGGGGGCGCCCTGCTCAGCAAGTACACGGCGATCTTCCTCGCGGTTGGCGGAGTCCTGGTCCTGTTGCTCGATCCGATGTTCCGCCGGCAGCTGCGTCGACCAGGACCGTGGCTCGGAGTCGGGGTGGCGGCACTCGTGTTCCAGCCGGTGTTCCTGTGGAACCTCGAGCACCACTTCGCCTCGTTCCGCTTCCAGACCGAGACGCGCGCGCAGAACGCACAGTTCGGGGTGAAGTGGCTCCTTGAACTCGTTCTCCAACAGATCGGCGTGCTCAATCCCTTCGTCGCAGTGGCCTTCGCTGGTGCGTTGCCCTGGGTGGTGCGGCGTGTGCCCCGCAATCCGGCGCTGTTGTACGTGCTTGCCTTCGGCCTGCCGCTGCCGCTGTTCCTGTTGCTGGACTCACTGTGGGTCCAGGTGAAGATCAATTGGCTGATCCCCGCCTATGTGCCGCTGCTGCTCGGCGGCTGCCTTTGGTGGGAGGAGCGCAGTCCCGCTTTTCCGCGTTGGCGGCGACTCACGCTGGCCCTCGGCGTGTCCGTTGTCGCCTGCGGCCTCACCTGCGCCTGGGTCGTGCGCTTCGTGCCGCAGACCGCGGGCAGCTCGTGGGAGGGTTGGGAGGAGATCGCCTCATGTGCCGAGCGTTGGGAGGAGTGCATCGATCTCGAGGACGGCGAGGAAGGCAACCTGTTCTTCTTTGCCGGGGACTATCGCGATGCGTCGCAGCTCGACAGGGAACTGGTGGCGATGGTCGCGCGCAGGCCCGGCGGACATCATCTCGAAGATGTCATGTCGGCGCAGAACGTGCTCGGTCGTCCGGCACTGATGTACGACTACTGGTTCGACGCGTTGCAGCACGTCGGCCAGGACGCGGTGTTCGTCCTGCCTCGGCCGTCGATGCGGCGGCAACTTCTCGACGACGTCGAGCATCGCTTCGCGAAGGTCGAGCGGGTCGAGACCGTGGCAGTCGAGCGGCTCGGGAGACGGGTCATGGACGCAGACATCTTCGTCTGCCGTCACTACCTGGGTCCGGAATCATCCAGGCACCGATGACCATCTCGACGTGGTACGGCTCGTGGCCATGGCCCGACACGATCCCGATCACCACCCTGGCGTCACCGAGGCTGGCGGTGCCCCGAGGTCGGTGAGGGTGGCGCGATCCGAAGATCACGCGATCCTCTGCATGACGTCCGCGACGAGCCCGCGCAGCATCTCGGGTGAAAGGTCGAACTGCACGCCGGCGGCTTCGAACAGCTCGGGCAGCGGGCGCTTGCCGCCGAGCGCGAGAGCACTCCGGTAGGCCGCGATGGCGCGCGCGGGATCGCGCCGGTAGTTGCGCCACACCTGCAGGGCCCCGATCTGCGCGATGCCATACTCGATGTAGTAGAGCGGGTGGTTGAACAGGTGCGTCTGGGCGATCCACTGCATCGCGAGCGCGTCTTCGAGCCCGCTCCAGTCGACGTCGCTGCCGAAGCGGCGGCGGATGTCGAGCCACGCGGTTCGCCGCTCGTCGCGGCTGTGTCGCGGCGCGCCATAGACCCAGTGCTGGAACGCGTCGATCGAGGCGATCCAGGTCAGCGTGCGCAACACGTTCTCGAGGTGCCGGCGGGAAGCACGCCGAGCATCGGGAGCGTCGTAGACGGTCCCGAGCTGTCCGAGCCCGAGCAGCTCCATCGACATGCTCGCGGTCTCGGCCATCTCGATCGGGTAGTCGCGAAACGAAAGCAGATCGTGGTGCCGGCACAGCAGTGAGTGGAACGCGTGCCCACACTCGTGCAGCAGCGTCTGCACGTCCTGATGCACACCGACACTGTTCGCGAAGATGAACGGCACACGCTCGTCCTCGAGCTGGTACTGGTAGCCACCGGGCGCCTTGCCCTTGCGGCTCATGAGGTCGAGCAGGTCCTTGCGCACGAGCACGTCGAGATCGCTCGCGAAGCCCGGATCGATCGCGAACAGGATCCGTCGGCAGAGCGTGATCAGTTCCTGCTGCGTCGTGAACGGGCGCAGCGGTGGCCGGCCGTCGGTGTCGACTTCGAGGTCCCATGGGCGCAGCCCGGGCAAGCCGAGCTTCTGCGCGCGAATGCGGTCGAGCTCGCGCACGGCCGGAACGACATGCTCCGCGATCGCGTCGTGGAACTTCCGGCAGGTGGCTTCCGTGTAGTCGTAGCGTCCGAGCTCCTGGAACCGGAAGGGCGTGTAGGTCGTGAACCCCGCGTTGCGCGCGATGGACGTGCGCAGCGCCACGAGCCGATCGTAGATGTCCTCGAGCGCGGGCCAGCGTTTGCGGCGCGCGGCCAGCGCGGCGCGGAACGCGCGTTCGCGCACGGAGCGATCCTGGTCCTCGTAGTACGGGCCGAGCTGTTGCAGCGTGTGCGTGACGCCGTCGAAGGCGACCGTGATGCCGCCCATGAGCGTCTGCTGCCGCGTCTGCAGCTCGGCCTCCTCACGCTGCAGCTCCGTGTTCTCGTCGCGGAAGAGCGATGACTGGGTGCGCCGGCGCCGGATCAGCACCTCGAACTCGCGCGGGTCGAGCTCGCCGAGCGCGGCACTCGAGAGGAACTTCTTGTCGAGTGTATCGGCGCGCCGCTTCGCGCGCGGCATCGTCGCTTGTTCCATCGCGAGGTAGGCGTCCTTGGCAGCTCCGTTCGCGGTGTCGCGCGTCATGCGGACGTAGCGACGGGCCTGTTCGGCGTCGATGCGTGACTGCAGCTCGCTCTCGTCGCGTAGCCAGCGTTCGAGCTGCGCTGCGTTCTGCAGCGGCCGGCCGGCGAGTTCGTCGAACAGCGGCTCGAGGGCCTCGAACGAACCGGCATCGAGGTCCTTCGGGACGAAGTGCCATTCTGGTGGCGGAACGCGCGATGACACGGGTTGGTTGGCGGATGGGGGTCTGTTGCTGCCCCGTTCGAGGATCGGGCTGGGACTGGTGGCACACTAGGTCAGCACGGCAATGGGGTTTCTCCGCTATGGGGCTCGTGTTCCTCGACTGTCTTGCAACCGCGACAGCTCTCAGCCGGGCTGCTCAGCTTTCGAATACGATACCGCTCGCGCGCCCGAGACGCTGCGCCTCGAACGCGCGGCACGGTCGTTGCCAGCGTCACATCTGTTCCCGAGTCCCAATGTCAAGCTTCAAAGCACTCTGGTTGGTTCCGCTGCTGCTCCTCTCCGCCTGCTGGGACGACGACTGGGATGACTGCGATCACTGCGACGACCAGCCGAGGCTCGTCTCGATCGAGATCGAGGTCTACGACCCGGTAACCCAGTTCGTCTGGGAAGGCGTGACCGTGCGCATCGTCGAGGCCGACCAGGAGTGGTCGGGCCTCACCCATGTGAGCCCCTACCAGATCTCGCTGATCACTGACAGCACCGGCAGGGTCTTTTTCGACGAGTTCGCTCTCGCCGATGCGAGCATCGGGTTCGTCGAGGACGCGGATGGGCGCGCCGTGTTGGGGGACGACGCGTTCGAGGACGAAGCGAGGGTCATGTTCGAGATATCCGCGGAGGGCCACACGCCCGTGACTTTGTTCGTGCCGCTGAGCTGGCACGTGTCGGACGTCTTCGTCGCGGTGCCGTTCAACTGATGCCACCAGGCGTTGCGGCTGGTGGCATCGGCCTGTCTTCCGGCCGGCACCGTCCGCAGATTGCGTGAAGTAGAGACACGTCGCGGGCAGACTGGTGTGCCGTGAGCCGAGACGCCCTCCACGATCCCAAACTCCACTTCGCCCGGCGGCAGCGCGCGCTCGATGCTCTGGGCGACGGCTTGCTGCTGCTGCCGACGACCGCCGAGTCGATCCGGAACGGCGATGTGCTGTACGAGTACCGACCCGGCTCGGACTTCCACTTCCTGACGGGGTTCCCGGAACCGGAGGCAGTGCTCGTCGCGTGGCGAACCGGGCGCAAGCGGCACCACAGCGTCCTGTTCGTGCGGCCGCGCGACAAAGCGCGCGAGACGTGGGACGGGCCGCGTTACGGCATCGCAGGCGCGCGGCAACGTTTTGGCGTGGACGAAGCGTTCCCGATCGGCGAGCTCTGGCAGCGTCTGCCCGGGTTGCTCGAGACGCAGCCGCGTCTGTTCCATCGACTCGGCGGCGATGCTGCGTTCGACCGGCGCCTGCTCGACGTGTTCCTCGCGCAAGCGAAGAAGCACCGCCGCCGGCAGCCGGCAGCGCACCCGCCGATCGAGGATCCGATGCCGTTGTTGGCTGGCCAGCGTCTGGTCAAGGACGGCGCCGAGATCGCGGCGATGCGAAGCGCGGTCGCGATCAGCGTGGCCGGGCACTGCGCCGCGATGCGACACGCGCGACCCGGCCTGCGCGAGTACGAAGTGCAGGCAGCGCTCGAAGCCGAGTTCCGCCGGTTGGGCAGTCCGCGCAACGGCTATCCATCGATCGTCGCGAGCGGCACCAACGCCTGCGTCTTGCACTACCACGACAACGACCGCGTCATGCGGGCCGGCGACCTGCTGCTCGTCGATGCCGGTGCCGAGTACATGGGAAACACGGCCGACATCACGCGCACGTTCCCGGTGTCGGGGCGTTTCAGTCCCGCGCAGGCGGCGGTCTACGGCGTCGTGCTGCGCGCACAGCTCGCGGGCATCCGCGCGTGCCGCGTCGGTGCGCCTTGGGACGCGGCGCATCGGGTCTGCTTGCGCGCGTTGACGCGGGGCCTCGTCGAGCTCCGCGTGCTGCGCGGGGACGTCGCCGGCCTCATGCGTCGCGAGAAGTACAAGTCGTGGTACATGCACGGCACGAGCCATTGGCTCGGGCGCGACGTGCACGATGTCGGTGCCTACCTGAACACGAATGACCGGCCGGAGCCGCTGCGCGCCGGGGTCGTGCTGACCGTCGAGCCAGGTCTCTACTTCGATCGCAACGACCGGCGCGTGCCGAAACCGCTCCGGGGCATCGGCGTGCGCATCGAAGACGACGTGCTCGTGACGCGGGCCGGTCCGGTCGTGCTCACGGCCGCCGCACCGAAGACGATCGCGGAGGTCGAACGGCTCTGCGACAAGTCGCAGGCGGGATCACATGCGTAGCAGCAGTTCGCGCGCAGCGTGCCTAGAATCCGCCGCCGCATGAAGATTGCCTGCATCGGTGGCGGACCGGCGTCGCTCTACTTCGCGATCCTGCTGAAGAAGCGCGCGCCCGGCGTCGAGATCGACGTCTACGAACAGAACAAGGCGGACGACACGTTCGGTTGGGGCGTCGTGTTCTCGGACGAGACGCTCGGCAACTTCGAGACCGCCGATGCGCCGAGCTTCGCGCGAATCCGCGACAGCTTCACCTACTGGACCGACATCGACACCTTCCACGCCGGCCAGAAGGTCACGAGCACCGGCCACGGCTTCTGCGGGCTCGCGCGCGTGCGTCTGCTGCAGCTGCTGCACGAGCGTTGCCGCGAGCTGGGAGTGCGGCTGCATTTCCAGACGATGATCACCGACGTCGACCGGGTGGTCGCCGAGCACGACCTCGTCGTTGCCGCCGACGGGGTCAACAGCAGGGTGCGCGAGCGGTTCAGCACGTCGTTCCGGCCGAACCTCGACTGGCGCAAGTGCAAGTTCGCCTGGTTCGGGACGACGAAGCGGATGACCGCGTTCACGTTCGTGTTCCAACCGACCGAGTGGGGTCTGTTCCAGGTGCACGCCTACCCGTTCGAACCTGGCCGCGGCACGTGGATCGTCGAATGCCGCGAGGAGACGTGGCGTCGCGCGGGGCTCCACGAGCTCGACGAGGCGCAGTCGGCGGCTTTCTGCGAGCAGCTGTTCGCAGCCCACCTCGAGGGTGCGCGGCTGCTGACGAACAAGTCGGTCTGGCGCACCTTCCCGACGATCCGCTGCGAGTCGTGGCGCCACGAGAACGTCGTCTTGCTCGGCGACGCCGCGCACACCGCGCACTTCTCGATCGGGTCCGGCACCAAGCTCGCGATGGAGGACGCGATCGCGCTGGCCGATGCGATGACCGCTCACCCGACGTCGGTGCGCGCGGCCCTGGTCGCATACGAAGAAGCGCGCCGCCTCGACGTGCTGAAGACGCAGCGCGCCGCGCAGACCAGTCTCGAGTGGTTCGAGAACAGCGAGCGCTACATCGAGCAGGTTCCCGAGCGGTTCGTGTTCAACCTGATGACGCGGAGCCGGCGCATCACCTACGAGAACCTGCGGCGTCGCGATCCCGCGCTCGTGGCGCGCGTCGATGCCGTGGTCGCGCGTGCCGAGGGCCGTGGCGCGGCCGAACCGGCGACACCACCGGCGTTCCAGCCGTTCACGGTCCGCGGCATGCGTCTGGAGAATCGCATCGTCGTGTCGCCGATGTGCCAGTACTCGGCGACGAACGGCGTGCCGGACGACTGGCACCTCGTGCACCTCGGCAGCCGCGCAGTCGGCGGGGCAGGCCTCGTCTTCACGGAGATGACGGATGTCTCGGCGGTCGGTCGCATCACGCATGGTTGTGCCGGCATGTGGAACGACACGCAGATGCAGGCCTGGCGCCGCGTGGTCGAGTTCGTGCATTCACACAGCGCGGCCCGGATCGGCATGCAGCTCGCCCACGCGGGCCGCAAGGGTTCCTGCAGCCTGCCGTGGCAGGGGGACGCGCCGCTCGAGGTGGGTGCGTGGCAGACGCTCGGGCCGTCGGCGACGCCGTTCGACACGGATTGGCCCGCGCCGAAGGCGATGGACGGGGCCGATCGCGAACGCGTGCGCGCGGAGTTCGTGCACAGCGTCGGGCTCTGCGAACGCGCCGGCTTCGACGTGATCGAGCTGCACATCGCGCACGGCTATCTGCTCTCGAGCTTCCTGTCGCCATTGTCGAACCACCGCACCGACGAGTACGGAGGTTCTCTTCGGAACCGCGCGCGGTTCCCGCTCGAAGTCGTCGCCGCCGTGCGCGGGCAGTGGCCCGGCACGAAGCCGCTGTTCGTCCGGCTCTCGGCGACGGATTGGTTCGACGACGAGAAGAAGGGTTTCACGCTCGACGAAGCCGTGCAGGTTGCGCGCTGGCTCGCGGAACACGGCGTCGACGTCATCGACGTTTCTTCGGCGGGCAATTCGCCGGAGTCGAAGCCGCAATACGGACGCATGTATCAGGTGCCGTTCGCGGAGCGGATCCGCTGCGAGGCTTCGATCCCCGTGATGGCGGTCGGCGGCATCCAGGGCCTCGACCATGCGCACACGATCGTCGCCGCCGGGCGCGCCGACCTCTGCGCGCTCGCGCGAGCCTTCCTGACCGATCCCTACATGGTGCAGCGCGAGGCTCACGTTCGCCGCGTCGCCGACTACCCGTGGCCGCTGCAGTATCTGCCGGCGCGGTGAGGCCGCGCGCATGCGAACACGGTACCAATCGGTGCCCGTCCATGCCATGTGGTCGTCCTGCACGCCTGATCGCGCTCGTTCCACCGCATCGAGCTGGCCTCGTTGCCGACCGCGAATGCGGCCACTAGACTCGCCGGGCCGGGGATGGGACGTTCTGACGCAGCGCCTCCGGTAGCTGCGCGCAAGTCAATGTCGCTGAACGAACCGAAACCGAAGACCGAAGCCGAGGCCTACTCGGAGTACATTGCTCGCAGCAGAAGCAGCCGAGAGGAACTGCCGCCCGATGCGGAGTCGGCCGAGCCCGACGCGCCGCACCACAGCGTGCACGACGCGCAGGCAGACCACTCCGACGCGCCCAAGACGGACACCGCGGCACGTCGTTACCGCATGGAGGGGGAGATCGCGCGCGGGGGCATGGCTGCGATCCTCAAGGTATGGGACGCCGACCTGCGGCGCACCCTTGCGATGAAAGTCATCCTCTCCGACAAGGACCGCACCCCGGACGGTTCGACTGCAGACATGCGGCTGAGCCGCTTCCTCGGCGAGGCGCAGATCACGGGGCAGCTCGATCATCCCGGCGTGGTGCCCGTGCACGAGCTCGGCCTCGACGAGAACGGTCGCGTCTACTTCACGATGCGCCTCGTGAAGGGCGACAACTTCGGCGAGGTCATCCAGAAGGTGCGCAACGGCACCGATGGCTGGAACCTAACGCGTGCCATCAACGTGCTGCACCGCGTGTGCGAAACGATGGCCTACGCCCACTCGAAGGGAGTCGTGCATCGCGATCTCAAGCCCGAGAACGTGATGGTGGGCCGGTTCGGCGAGACCTACGCGATGGACTGGGGTGTCGCGCGCCTGCTCGACAATCACGATGCAGAAGCGACGCGCCAGGAGGTCCTGGACTCGGCCACTTCGTCTGCGTTCATCGTGCGTCGCGACATCCTGACGGAGTCGGCGAGCCGTACGCAGGCAGGCGCGATCATGGGCACACCGTGCTACATGCCGCCCGAGCAGGCCGCCGGTGAAATCGAGAGCATCGGCCCGCAGTCCGATGTCTACTCGGTCGGTGCGATCCTCTACCAGCTGCTGACGGGTACGCGGCCATACGCGCGGGCCGCCTCGCAATCGTCGCTCGCGGTGGTTCGCGCCGTGCTCGAGGGACCGCCAACCCCGATCCACAAACTGGAACGCAAGGTCTCTCCGGAGCTCGCCGCCATCTGCGAGCGCGCCATGGCGCGTGCGCCCGCGGACCGATACCCGAGCATGGTCCAGATGGCCGCCGACCTGCAGGCGTATCTCGAGGGCAGGGTCGTCCATGCCTACAGGACCGGCGCGGTTGCCGAGTTCGTGAAGTGGGTGCGGCGCAACCGCGGCATCTCGGCGGCTCTGGCCGGACTCGTCCTGGTCGCGATCGTGGGGCTCGTCGCGCTTGCCTGGAAGCAGGGCGAGAAAGCCAGTGCGAGCGTCGTGGAGCAGAATCGCACGCGCGCGGAGCGAGACGAGGCGGTGGCCGATCTCGAACAGGCGCGCAAGAAGGAGTACCTCGCGAACGTGACCGCGGCCCACGCGAGCCTCGTTGCTGGCGAGACCGCGGAGGCAAAGCGCTACCTCGCCGATTGCGTCGGAGACTCGAGAGGGTGGGAGTGGAATCACCTGTCGCTGGCCGCGGACGCCAGCATTGCATGCTTCGACGCGCAAGCCGGTCCGATCAGCGGTCTCGCCATGGATGCCACGGGCGATCGGCTCGTCGCGGGCGTCACGCATGGCTCGCCTCGGGTCTACGATCTCGGCGCCAGGAGCGTCGCGGTGGTTCTCGAGGACGACCCGTCCGACAGGCCGCTCCGTGCTCCCGCAGTCGCGTTCGTCGATAGCGGTCTCAGCGTGGCGGCCTTCGGCCGCCAGGACGAGCGGATCCGCGTCTGGAACGCGTCCGCGGGCAGCATCTCGGACAAGCGCGATCTGCGGACCCGGGCGACCCACGCGATTGCCGTGTCGCCTCTCCCCTACCGTGTAGCGCTCGGCGCGGCCGACCACTCGATCTGCATCATCGATCCGCCCACGGGTCACGAATTGGGCCGGTTGCCCAATCATCTGGACACGGTGTTGGCGATCACGTTCTCCGCTGACGGGTCGCAGCTGATTTCGGGGTCCGCAGACCGCACCGTGAGGATCTGGGACATCACGAGCTTGCGCGAGATCCGGAAGATCGACGCCGCTTGTGCCGTCCACTCCGTGGCGAAGTCGAGGGAAGGTGAGCTGGCGATCGGGCTCGCGGACGGCTCGATCTGGCGCTACACGGCGGACGGCCAAAAGCGCGACCAACTCTCGGGCCACGAAGGTCACGTGTACGGACTGGCCTACGATCACGACGGCACGCGTCTGGCATCCGCTTCCTTCGACAAGACGGTTCGCGTCTGGAGCACTGCCGATGGTCGTCAGCTGGCGGTCCTGGTCGGACACGATCAGGCGGTCACGCACGTCCAGTTCGCCGCGAAAGGGTCGATCCTGGCCTCGGGCAGCGCGGATGGCACGGTGCGGCTGTGGGACCCCGACCGCAACCGCGCCCATGTCGTCCACGAGAGCCGCGGCGGACTGCCGCGCGCCGTCGACATCACCAAAGATGGCTCGTTGGTCGCAGTCGGATCGGACAGGCCGGGCACCATCGAGGTGCTCGACGCAGAGTCAGGCATGCAGAAGCTCGTCGTGAGCGGCGGTCCCCGAGAGGATGCGGTCGTCGCATTGCGGTTCGCGCCGAACGGCGAACACCTCGCGGTGGCCTTCCGCGAGGAGAAGAGCCTGCGGATCTGCGATGTCGCCTCTGGCAAGCTCGGCGATGCGATGCTCGGCCAACGCGAGGCTGCGCTGACGTCGATCGCATGGAGTCCGGACGGCACGACCATCGCTTCGGGTTCCGAGGATCGCAAGGTGCGCCTGTGGGACACCAAGAAAAACGAAGCGATCGGCACACCGTGGGAACACCCTGCGGCGGTCACCGCGGTGACGTTCTCCGCCGACGGCAAACGCGTCGCGGCAGGCACGAGGGACGGCAGTGTCCATGTCTCCGAGGTTCCGAGCGGCAAGAGCCTGCTCGTGATCCCGAGCGACAACAAGGCGGTGCTCGCGCTCGCGTTTGCACCCGAGGGCGGCGCGCTCGCGGTCGGATACCACGAGGGCGGGATCCGGATCTTCGCGGCCGACCAGAAGGTTGCGCGCCTGGCTGTGGGGCATTCCATCACGGTCAACGCGTTGAGATACCTGCCCGATGGGTCGCGGCTCGTGTCAGGAGCAGTCGACAACACCGTGCGACTCTGGGATGCCGCGACGGGGCGGTTGGTGCTCTCGCTGCGTGACCATGGCAGACCAGTGACCGGCGTGGCTGCGCGCGGCTCCCCCGCGCGGGTCGTGTCGGCGTCCGAAGATGGCACGGTCCGGATCCGCAACGCGCGAAACGTGCAGGGCAGTGCCCGCTGAGCGACGCGTTGCGGCGATGACGAACCAATCGACGCCCATTCAGGCGTTGGCATCGTCCTGCCGGTTGCCCGAAGGGGCAGCAGGCGTGGTGTGCGCGGTGCTCTGGCCTTCCGAGCGCGGCTGTTCGTCCTCACGCTGTGGCAGAGCCGCCGGATCCTCAGGCTGATCTTCATCGCCGGCGCCGGTCTTCTGGACCTCGACCCTGGCAATCCTCGCCAGGTAGTTCGTCCAGTCGTCGGCGGCATCGAGCCGCACGATGGTCCGCATCGCGGCGTTGGCCTCGACGTACTTGCTGTTCACTCCGAGCCGCTTGCTGCTCAGCGCGCCCTTCTCGCGCGCGGTGTGCATCGCCAACGCGAACACCTTCGCGTGGATCGCGGGCGTCAGACGCTTGCGTATCCTCGTCAGGCTCGAGTGGTCCGGAGTCTCGTCGCCCGCGCCGAGGCCGAGGAACTGGCGCAGCGACAAGCTGTCGCTGCATCGCCACGAGATCGCCCGCTGCGAGTCGAGACCTTCGAAGTAGCCGACGAACAGCATGCGAAAGTAGATGCCCGCCGCGATCGGCGGGCGCCCTTGCGGCGCGGCCGAGTAGAACGGCGCGACCAGCTCGTTGACGCGCTCGTCGAATCCAACCTCTTCGAGGGCGCGGCCCAGGGCTTCGTAGAACGGGTGGCCTGGGGACCTGGGTTGGGGGACTGCACCGCTGGGCGGCCCGCCCTTGCCGCCGTGCTTGCGTTTTCCTACCGCCATGCCGTCTCTACGCAGCGGATCGCGCCGCGGGCTCGCCTTGTTCAACGGGCTGCTCGCGTTCGGGCGTTGTGCAACGCCCTACCGGTTCGAGTTCCTGAGCAGCCGGAACAGGTCACTGTCGGTCGAGAGCACGAGGTTCGTGCTCGCGCCGAGCGAGGTGCGCCAGGTGTCCATCGTTTTCATGAAACCGTAGAACTCGCGCGCTTCAGCGGTTTTGTTGTACGCCTCGGCATAGATGCGCGTCGCTTCCGCGTCGGCTTCGCCGCGCGTCTGCTGCACCTGCTTGTAGGCGATCGACTCGACTTCGCGCAGGTCGCGTTCCTTCCTGCCCAGGATGCGCGCGGCCTCCCCCTCGCCTTCGCTGCGGAAGCGCTGCGCGATCTGCTGGCGCTCGCTGATCATGCGCTGGTAGATGCCGCCCAGTACACGCGCGTTGTAGTTGACGCGCTTGATGCGCACGTCGAGCAGCTCGATGCCGTTCGGCACGAGCTTGGGCGACGCCGCGGCGAGGATGTCCTTCTCGAGCTCGAGGCGCCCGCGTTTGGCTGCCGGCAGCGCGCTGGCCACCGACCGCTGGCTCTGCAGGTCGACGGGCATCACGCGGTTCTTGTCGCTGCGGATGACCTCGATGAGCTCGTGGCTCGCGACCGCGGCCCGCACCTCGCTGCCGATGATGTCCTCGAGACGCGACTGCGCGCGGCGCTCGTTGCTCAGCGCGAGGAAGAACTTGGCGGGATCGCCGATGCGCCAGCGCGCGAAGGTGTCGACTTCGATGAAGGTCTTGTCCTTCGTCGGCATCTCGATCGCCTGTCCGTCGAACTCGAGCACGCGCTTCTCGAGGCGGTTGATCTCCTGCACGAACGGCGTCCTCCAGTGCAGACCCGGCGCCGTGATCGGATCGCCGACCGGCGCGCCGAACTGCGTCAGGATCACGGTGTCGGTCTCGCGCACCGTGAAGAGGGCCCCGCCGAGCAACAGCAGCAGGAACAGGCCGATCAGCGCGACGAGGATGGTCGTGATCTTCACTTGCCTGCCTCCTTGCCGCCGGCCTGCAGCATCGGCAGCAGCTGAGTCACCTTCTCGTCGACGATCCACTTGGCGCCGAGCCCCGGCAGCACGTCCTTCATCGTTTCGAGGAAGAGGCGGGTCCGCGTGACCTCGGGTGCCTTCACATACTGTTCGAGCACGGCGTTGAACGCCGCGGCGTCGCCGAGTGCTTCGTTGACGCGCTTGAGCCGGTAGCCCTCCGCCTCGCTGATCTTCTGCGCCGCTTCCCCCTGCGCTCTCGGCACGGCCTTGTTGTACTCGCCGTTGGCGACGTTGATCATGTTCTCGCGGTCCTGCTGCGCCTTGTTGACTTCGTTGAACGACTCCTTGACCTCGGTCGGCGGATTCACGTTCTTGAGCTGCAGCTGGTCGATCGTGACGCCGAGCCCGTAGTTCTTCGCCATCTCGCGCAGCTTCGCGGCGGCCACGACCTCGATGTCCTGGCGGCCCACGGTGATCACTTCGTCGACCGTGCGGTCGCCGACGACTTCGCGCATCACCGCTTCACTGATGTCGCGCAGCGTCATGCCAGGGTCGCGCACGTGGAACAGGTAGAGGCGCGGGTCGTCGATGTGATACTGCACGATCCACTCGACGAGCGCAGCGTTGAGGTCGCCCGTGACCATGCTGCTCTCCCGCTTCGGGTCGGCGCCGATCTGGTCGGGATTCGTCGCGTCGGGCGTGCCGAAGCCGAACTCGAGCTTCAGTTGACGCTGGACCGGCACGAGGATGACCTCGTCGATGCCGAGCGGCAGCTTGAAGTGCAGGCCCGAACCCTGCGTCGAGCTGAACCCGCCGAAGCGAAGCACCACGCCAACGGATTCGGCGGGCACCGTGTAGTAGGTCGTGAAGATCACGAAGGGCAGCAGCAACACCGGTATGAGCCAGCGCAGTCGGCGCAGCTTGGACCAATCCGGCCGTCGGTAAGCGATCGTTGGGCGGGTCATGTGCCGACTTGTACAAACAGAGTGCCCCGCGACCCAGCGAATGCCGCCGGCGAGGCGAAGGGCCGGGCCTGGCCGTATGCTCGTCGCCCTTCCGATCTGCGGGCCATGACCACCGCCGCCAGCATCGCCGCACCGAGAGCCACCGCGCGTTCGCCGTGGTTCCACTCCGCGTCGTTCGATCTGCTGCTGATCATCGGCGTGCCGTTCCTGACCTGGCCGCTCGTGATGGCGGGCCAGGACGCGCTCGGGTCGGAGGTGCTGAGCAAGCTCATCCTGCTGACCGCGACGGGCCACTACTTCGCGACCTTCGTGCGCACCTACGGCGACCGCGAGCTGTTTGCGCGGTTCCAGACCCGTTTCGTGCTGGCGCCGATCGTGCTGCTGATCGTCGCTGTCGGCATGTTGAGCAGTGGCCACGGTGCTGCGTTGATGCTCGTGACCGCGGGCTGGGCGTTCTGGCACTGGCTGGCCCAGGCATTCGGCTTCGCGCGCATCTACGACATCAAGGTCGGCTCCTTCCGGCCATGGACGGCGCGGCTCGACAAGGCCGTCGTGATCACCGGCTTCGTCGGCGCGGTGGTGCTCAACCCGGCATCCACGGCGATCTTTGGCAAGGTGTTCCTCGACGCGGGCATTCCGCTGCCGGATGCCGCGCAGTTCGCGGTGATCCAGGGCGTCGTGCTCGGCGCGATCGTCGTCGTCGGAGCGGCCTACGTCGCGAACCTGGCCACGACCATCGCACGCCGGCAGCCGTGGAGCTGGCAGAAGCAGTTCATGCACGCGACGACGATCGGCTACTACTGGTTCGCCTACGCCTGGCTGCCGAACGTGCTCGTGGCCTACGTGCTCTACGAGCTGTTCCACGACGTCCAGTACTACGCGATCACGTGGCTCACCTGCCGGCAGCGCGTGAAGCGCCCAGGCGTTGCTGCGTGGCTTCACCGCATGTTCCGGCCCGGTTGGAGTGCCGTACTCGGCTTCCTCGTGGTGATGACAACGTTCGGCGCGCTCGACCTCGGTGGCCGCAGTCTGTCGTCGGATCACCCGCTGCATCCGGTGTGGCTCGGTGTGTTCCTGACCACGGCGCTGCTGCACTACTACTACGATGGCTTCATCTGGAAGGCGCGCGAGAGCTCGCTCGGCAGCGACCTCGGCATCCAGGGCGGGCTGCGGGCCTCGGTCGTGCCGGGCTTGCGACATGCGGCCTGGTGGGCCCTGTTCTTCGTGCCGCTGCTGGGCTTTCTCTCCATCGGCCGGGAATTCAGTCCGCGCGAGCGCACGGCGGCCCTGGTGGCCGTTGCACCGAACGACTTCGCGAGCCAGGCCGAACTCGCGTTCGAGCTCGTGAAGGGCCGCGAGCTGCCCGCGGCACTCGAACACTACCGCGCTTCGATCGCCGCGAACCCGGACTACGCGGTGGCGCGGGCCAACTTCGGCAACGCGTTGGACTTCTCGGGCGACCTCGATGGTGCCCGCGAGCAGTTCGAGCAGGCGCTGCGCTGCCGCGACCAGTTTGGGGCCCATCGGCAGGCCCACATCAACCTCGGCGTGCTGTTGTGGCTCGGCGGCGATCAGGCCACAGCGCAGCAGCACTTCGAGGCCGGTATGCGGCTCGGCGGCGAACACCCGATCGGCCGCATGCTGGGCCTGGCCGCTGCGCTGCCCGCCGATGCCGTCGAACGGCGTTCGAAGCTCTATGCGGCGGTGCTGCAGCTGGAAACGGACCAGGTCGATGCCCGAATCGGACTCGGCAACCTGCTGCTGCTGCGTGGCCAGTTCGAGCCGGCGGCCGGCCATTTCTCGGCGGTGCTGCAGCGTGCGCCCGACTTCGTGCCGGCCTTGCTCGGACTCGCCACCGCGCGCGCGGGACTGGGGCAACACGAGTCGGCGCGCACGGCGTTGCAGCGCGTGCTCGAGCGGGAACCGGGCAATCCGCAGGCGCTGTCCTTGCAGGCCCGGCTAGGCGGTCGCTGAGTCGACGGCCGGCAACGGCGCAGCTCGGGAAGATTCCGGACGAGTCGAGGACAACCCTGCGCGGGTAAGCTCTCCGCGCCTTGCACTACTTCGTCCCAGCGCGTGCCGTGCTCGCTTCCGTCGTCTTCCTGACCGCCTGTGGTGGTCAGGATCCCAAGCCCGGCGAACCCAACTTCCGGGGCTACATCCAGCAACTCCGCGAGGACGTCACCTTCGAGATGATCCCGATTGCGGGCGGTTCCTTTCGCATGGGCAGTCCCGACACCGAGCCGGGCCGCGCCGCGGACGAAGGGCCGCAGATCGAGGTCAAGCTCGACCCGTTCTGGATCCAGAAGTGCGAAGTGACCTGGGCGCAATTCGACCTCTGGAACACCGACACCACACGCCCGCAGAGCAAGCAGCCCGACGGCGTGTCGCGGCCGACGCCAGCCTACATGGACATGACGTTCAACATGGGGCGCGATGGCTACCCGGCGATCTGCATGTCGCACGCAGCGGCGCGGCAATACTGCAAGTGGCTCAGCGAGAAGACGACGCGCTTCTATCGCCTGCCGACCGAAGCGGAATGGGAGTACGCGTGTCGCGCGGGCACCGACACGGCCTGGGCCTGCGGCGGTGATCCGATGGCTGGTCTCGCGGAGGTCGCGTGGTTCGACCAGAACAGTGCGCGCGTGCTCGAGCCCGGCGCACCGCCGGTCCAGGCCTACCACAAGGTGGGTCAGAAGAAGCCGAACGCGTGGGGGCTCTGCGACCTGCAGGGCAACGTCGCCGAGTGGGTCGCGGATCACTACCTCGCCGATGCCTATGCCGCGGTGCACGGTGCTGCGCCGCGCCAGAACCCGTACTTCCAGCCACCGCGCGACGACCGCGGCAGGCCCGTGCGCTACCCGCACGTGGCGCGCGGCGGCAGTTGGCGCGATGCCGCTCCGGCGTTGCGCGCGGCCGCGCGCCGTTCGTCGGAGCCGGCGTGGAACGAACGCGATCCGCAGATCCCGAAGAGCCTGTGGTATCTGACCGAAGGCCAGCACATCGGCTTCCGCGTCGTTCGCCCGCTGCGCGAACCGAGCCCCGAAGAACGGGCTCGCTTCGACAACCCTTGACACCCGTATCTCCCATCCCCCCGGAGCCTCCACCCATGACCACGACTCGACGCTCGTTCCTGCACTCCACGGCGGTGGCCGCGACGGCCGCAAGCCTCACCAAGACCCTGACCGCTGGGCCCCTTGCGCAGGGTCAGGGCGGCGACGAACTCAAGATCGGCCTCATCGGCTGCGGCGGCCGCGGCAAAGGCGCGATCGGCCAGGCGCTGAGCACGAAGGGCTCGACGCGACTCGTCGCGATCGCCGACATGTTCGTCGACCGCCTCGAGGACTGCGTCAAGGACCTCGCCGAGAACCCGGCCTTCAAGGGCCGCGTCGAGGTGGCGAAGGAGCGCCGCTTCGTCGGGCCCGACGCTTTCCAGGGCGTCTTCGCGTCGGACTGCGACGTCGTCGTGATCGCGACGCCGCCGCATTTCCGCCCGCAGCACTTCGAAGCCGCGGTCGCCGCGAAGAAGCACGTGTTCTTCGAGAAACCCGTCGCCGTCGACGGGCCCGGCGTGCGCCGTGTGCTCGCCGCCGTCGAAAAAGCGCAGCAGCTCGGGCTGTCGGTCTGCAGCGGTCTGCAGCGGCACCACCAGAACGGCTACGTCGAGATCATGAAGCAGATCCACGGCGGTGCGCTGGGCAGGATCCTGTTCGCGCGCTGCTCGTGGAACCAGGGCGGCCTCTGGCACCGCGATCGCGAGCCGCAGTGGAGCGACATGGAGTGGCAGCTGCGCAACTGGCTCTACTTCACGTGGCTGTCGGGTGACCACATCGTCGAACAGCACGTGCACAACCTCGACGTGATCAACTGGGCGCTGCAAGCGCATCCGCAGAAGGCGCGCGGCATGGGCGGCCGCCAGGTGCGCACCGATCCGAAGTTCGGCCACATCTTCGACCACCACGCGGTGCAGTACCTCTACGAGAGTGGTGCCTGGTGCTTCTCCGAGTGCCGGCAGATCGACGGCTGCCTCAACGACATCAGCGAACACGTCTACGGCACGCACGGCGAGGCGCACATGGACAACCAGAGCCGCTGGCGCATCGCGGGAGAGAACGAGTGGACCTGGTCGGGCAAGAACAACGATCCGTATCAGAGCGAACACGACGACTTCTTCGCCTCGATCCGCGCCGGCAAGCCGTTCAACGAAGGTCGCATGGTCGCCGAGAGCACGCTGACCGCGATCATGGGCCGCATGGCGACCTACTCGGGCAAGGAAGTGACCTGGGAGCAGGCGTTGAACAGCGACGAGAAATGGGGGCCGGCGAGCTACGAGTTCGGACCGCTGCCCGTCGATCCAGTGCCGATGCCGGGGCAGAAGAAGCCCGGGTAGAGAACTGGTGTCACGATCGTGTTCGCGGCTGGCGCGGCGAAGGCGCGCCGCTGCTCAGCTCGGATCGCCGAAGACTTCGGCGAGGGTCGTCGCGTCGAGGATGCGTGTCGCCCAGCACTCGAGTTCGGCAGTGGTCGCGGAACGGATCCGTTCGACGGTGGCCGCCGGCGTCGGCCCAAAACGCTTCCCCAACAGGAGCAGCACGGTTTCGGCGCGGCCGCGTGCCTCGCCTTCGAGGATTCCTTCGCGTTTCAGCTTCTCGGCGGTGCTCATGATCGTTGCTTCTGGTCGTTGCAGGATGCGTTCGGATGCCGCGTGGAGGTCGCGAGCGGGAATCTCGGTGACCCGCAGAACATACCACCCCAGCGTGGTGATGGCGTCGCTGCCCACGGGCGGCCCAGCGTCGCGGTCGACTGCGCGCAGCAGCTCGGCCCAGCGGTCGAGGGCCTGCAGCGCCTCGGGTGCATCGAGGCCGCGCAGGAAGCGCAGGCACAGCAATACCACCTGCGCCAGCGCCGTCAGACCCGGGCGGCGCAGCTCCGCTTCGCCCTGTTGGCTCAGGTCGTCGACCAGGAACGGCAGGTGCGGTTGCAGCGCGGCAAGCGCAACAGCTCCCTCAGAGCTGCTCGGTCCTCGCCGGCCCGGGTTGGCCCCCGCGAACGGCTTGTCCCCGTGGTAGAGCACGATCGGCACGACCGGGATCGGGGTGCGCATGCCCGGACGCGGCGCGCGATCGGCGAGGTGCACGACGTAGCGCAGCAGCTGGGACTCGACGTCGGCGTCGCGGAAGCTCTTGTGTTCGGCGAGGAGCCACAGCGTCGCCTTGGTCGCGGCGAGCTCGGCCGAGAACACGAGGTCGGTGATCTGGTGCCGCAGCGTGGCGCGCTGCAGCTTCTCGGGAGCCGGGGTGAGGGTCGACCAGTCGATGGCGTCCGCCAGCGGTGCGAGGAGTACGGACTGCATCCAACCTGCGGCGTGACGCACGTGCTGGAAGGTGAAGTGGAACAGATCGTCGTGCGGAGTTGCCACGCGTCTTCTGCAGTGGATTGGCCAGGCGCAGAGTCGGCATGAAATCCAGGAAGAAGGGGACGGCAGCCAGGAGAGGGCGAAGGTCCGGCTCGTGGCCGGCTCGAACGGCGCCGCGGCTTCGCGAAGGCAAGCTGGCGCCGACCGCGTACCGATCGCGATCATGGGCGCATGACCTACACGGCGGCAGTGTGTTCGCAGATCCTTCCGTTCACGCTGCTCGCAGCAGCGAGCCTGCCACAGGCGCCGCTCACGGTGCACAGCACGCACGTGCTCGCGGCCGACGGAGCGTCGTTCCGCGAAGCCGTGATCGAGCTCGACGGCGACGAGATCCGCGACGTGCGCGAGCCGCGAGCCGGCGAGAAGTGCGATCGCGAGCTCGGCGACGCCTTCGTGATTCCGGGGCTGATCGACCTGCACACGCACATGCTGCTGCACCCGTACGACGAGGCGAGCTGGGACCACCAGGTGCTGCAGGAATCGCTCGAGCTGCGTTCGATGCGCGCGACGAAGCACGCCGCGGCGACGCTGCTCGCGGGGTGGGTCGTCGTGCGCGATCTCGGCACCGAGGGCGCCGGCCTCGCCGACGTGGCGCTGCGCGATGCGATCGCCGCGGGCATCGTCGCTGGGCCGCTCGTGATCCCGACCACGCGCGCGCTGGTCGCGACGGGTTGTTACGGGCCCAATCTCGCGGCCGCGGCGACGCCGAAGGGCGCGCAGGTCGCCGACGGGGCCGACGGCATCCGCCGCGCGGTGCGCGAGCAGATCGCCGCCGGCGCACAGTGGATCAAGGTCTACGCCGACTATCGGCGTGCACCGGGCGCACCGGCGACTCCGACCTACACGCAAGAAGAGCTCGCGGCGGCGTGCGAGGAAGCGGCGAGCGCGGGGCTCGCCGTCGCCGCGCATGCGACCACCGACGAAGGCATGCGCCGCTCGGTGCTGGCCGGCGTGCGCACGATCGAACACGGCAGCGGCGCCAGCGAAGCGACGCTGCAGCTCATGGTGCAGAAGGGCGTCGTGCTCTGTCCGTGTCTCGCGGCGAACGAAGCGGTGCTGCGCTACGCGGGCCGGCGCGGCGCCGCCGTGGATCGGCTCAATCCGGCGCGCGTGGCGTTCCAGCGCGCGCTCGCGGCCGGCGTCGCGATCGCCTGCGGCAGCGATGCGGGCGTGTTCACGCATGGAGAGAACGCGCGCGAGGTCGAGCTGATGGTGGAGTTCGGCATGACGCCGGTCCAGGCGCTCGCGGCGGCGACCGCGACGGCGGCAAAGGTGCTCGGGCGCGCCGACCTCGGCCGCATCGACAAGGGCGCGCGCCCGGGTCTCGTCGTGTTGTCGGCCGATCCGCTGCAGGACCCGGCGAACCTGCGGAAGGTGACCGCCGTGCGATGGGGACGGCAATGGCGGCCGTGAGCCACCGGGGCTGCGTCACCTGCAGGGTCGTTGCGATCCGGGTATCGTTCCGGCGATGAACAACGTGCACTGCGCCGTGCTCGGCGCCGCCGGCGGCGCCATCGTCGTGTTCGCGTTCATGATGGCAAGGCAAGCAGCGCCGGCGCCCGCGCCTGCATCGGATCCATCAGCACCGGTGACCGAGGCGCGCGATTGGCCGAGCTCGCCCGCAGGGGCCTCAGGCACCGACCTCGCTCCGATCGTCACGCGCCTCGACGAGTTGGCCGAGCGCCTGCGCGCGCTCGACGCGAAGATCGATGCCGTGCTCGCGGCACCGGCGCGTGTTGCGGCCGGCGAGGAACCCTCGATGGCTGTCGACGCCGACGCGTTGCTGCGCGCGATGGAGCAGGTCGAGCAGAAGAAGCTCGAGGCGCTCTCGGACGATGCGCTCTTGAACAGCTCACGCGAAGCCATGAAGACCGGCAACGCCGAGGACGGCGTACGTCGACTCGAGGAGCTGTTGCGCCGACCTCTGACTCCCGAGAGGCGTACGGAAGTGATGATGGAACTCGGGATCCACTACCGGAACCAGGGCACCGAAGCGTCGCTGGCCGCTTCGCACAAGACGCTGCAATCGGTGATCGACTCGCAGGGCATCGGGAGCAGGGCCGGTGTCGCTGCGGCAAATCAGCTTGCGTGGACCTGCCTGGCCCAGCAGGACGCCTCGCGAGCCCTTGCCAACGCCGAGGCCGCCGCGCGCAGTACGGGCGCCACGCCGGACCAACGCATCAACGCACGTTGGACGGCAGCGATCATCGCGCAGCACCTCGGCGATAGCGTTCGTGCACGTAGCGACTTCCAGGCTCTGCTGCGCGAGCTCGAGGGGAAGCCGAACTACGAGAAACTCGTGGCCGACATCCAGCAGCGGCTCAAGAACCTGTGATCGGGGCTTTACCTGGAATCGGGGGTTTGCTGCGGCCGCCGACTACGTAGGATCTTCGGGCGCCTCGGATTCCCCGCGGTGCTTTCTTTTCGAAGAGAAGACCATGAACCGATTGATTGTCACGGGCGCTGCTGCCCTTTTCCTGGTCGCGTGCAGCAAGGAGTCATCCGCGGCTCCGGTTGCCCCGACGACCACCAATGCCAAGGTAGTGATGGAACTCGGCAAGGACGTTTGAGGGCAATGTGTCACCACCGTGCGTGGTGCCCTCGAGAAGGTCCCCGGAGTCGGTGAGATCGCGATCAAGGCTGGCGACAAGGATTTCACCGTCAACTACGACAACACCAAGATCAAGCCCGACGAGATCGTCAAGTTGCTCGTAGCGAAGGGTGAGAAGAATGCGAAGGTGAAGTCGTGAGACTTGCAGTCCCTGCGCTGTTGTCGCTCCTGCTCGCTGGCTGTGCGACCAACCCGAACGCCACCGAAGTCCAGCTCGTTCTCGACAAGACTCCCACCTGAGCGGGGTGTGTCGCCACCGTGCGTGGCGCCCTCGACAAGGTGCCTGGCGTGACTGGAGCCGAGATCGAGGCCGGCAAGACCGACATCGTCGTGTCCTACGACGCCAGCGTGACCGACACCGACAAGATCCTCGCCGGCTTGAAGGCAGGCGGGGAACCGGCGCGCAAGAAGTGACGCGCCACCACGCGCCCCGCGAAGGCGGGGCGCCGTGCTGATCACGCCGGACTGAAGCCCTCGGGCAACACGCGACGCGTCTTGCGTGTGGCCTTCGAGGCATCGACGGCGTCCGCGAGCACGGACTCGAGTACGGCGATGTAGTCGAGATAACGCTTGCGGCCCGAGTCCGTGAGCCGGCACAGCGTCTGCGGCCGTCGCCCGCGAAAGCCCTTGTGGATCTCGACGATGCCGGCTTCCTGCAGCACCGTGAGGTGGCGCGACAGATTGCCGTCGGTCAGGTTGCACAGCGCCTTCAGGTCCGTGAACAGGATGCCGTCGACGCGCGCGGCGAGCGAGGTCACGATGCCGAGGCGGGCCTTCTCGTGCAGCACGCGGTCGAGACCCTCGTAGGCATAACGACCGTCCGCGACCGTCTTCTTGTCGCTCATGAGCGTGCCTCCGCGCCGACTTCGGTGCGTTCGAGGTGCCACCACAGGATCGATGCGAGCGCGAGCTGGCCGGCCGCGAATGGCAGACCCATCGCCCATGGATCGAGCGCGCGGTCGCCGAACCACAGACAGCACGTGCCCGAAGCGAGGAACATGACTCCGACCGCCAGGGCCGGCGCGGGCAGCAGGCGGTGGGCCGCGAGGTTGCCGAGGCCGAACAGCAGCTGCCACAACCCCGGCAGCAGCCAGAGCTGCTGTGGCAGACGATCGGCCACGAACCAGGTCACGATGGCGCCCACGACGAGACACGGCGCGAACTGCATGGCCGCGAGGCGTGCGTTCGCGACGCTGAGAGCCGACGGGAATCGCCGGGCGCGCCGCACCACGACGGCGCCGGCCGCGATGCCGCTGACCAGGGCCGAGCCGACCCAGAGCACGAGATACTGATGCGGCACGCGCAGAGGGTCGTCGATGTAGCGCGCCTGCACGAGCGCAGCGAGCACGGCGAGCAGGCCCGAAAAGGCGACGGGCAGCGCGCGCAAGCTGCGCAGCCGTTCGGTCGCGGCGAGTTGGGTGCGGATGGTCGTGATCTGGTCGATGGCGTCGCGCAGTTCCATGGCAGTGGCTTTGCGCACCAAAGTAGACGCCGGTCCGGAACCGTCAAGCCGCTGGTCGTGGAAGCGTTGCCATGGCGGTTCCGATGTTCGTGCCGATGGCCGCTCGCCCTGCCTGGCGCGAGCCACTTACGCGTCGCTTACGGTCGAAGGGCTGTTTCGCGCGTCTACTGTCCCTACTGAGAGGTGACATGAGAGACGCGTTCTTCCTCCCGATCCTGTTCGTGCTGGCGGCAGCGCCGAGGACCCAGGGCGCCCACCAATGGGTGGTCCCGAGCCGCGCCGTGCTGGCGCCCGCCGGCGCGCCGCTGGTGCGTGTCGTCGCTGCCGAGG
>DASRJH010000282.1:0-14110 GCA_035649575.1 Planctomycetota bacterium | reverse complement strand
CGAGATGGCACGCGCGTGCGAGGTGACTCGCGCGACGGTGCAGGATGCATACCGGCAGTTGGCGAAGAAGGGGCTCGTCGAAGGAACGGTCGGGCGCGGTACGACCGTGCTCGGCGCGCAACTCGCCGAGGGCGGCAAGCCAGATCCCGGCGCAGGCCGGCTCAGTCCCTACGCCGAAGCCGCGCTGCGCCAAGGTCGGGAGATGCCCGGAGCACCGCCGCTGCGCACCGGTCGAGCGTTGGTCGCGAACTTCGCCGAATTGTCACCGGACGGTGCGCGGTTTCCCGTCGACGAATGGCGCACCGCGATGGACGCCGTGTTGCAACGGCGCGGCGCCGAACTGCTCGGTTATGGCCACGCGACGAACGGACTGCTCGAACTGCGCACGTTGCTGGCCGAACGTGCGCACGACATCGATCCGCGGATCGGGCCGGACGACATCCTGATCACGGCGGGGGCACAGCAGGCGCTCGACCTCGTGTTGCGCACGTGCTGTGCGCCCGGTGACACGGTCGTCGTGAGCGCGCCGTCCTACCACCAGATGCACGGTCTGCTGCGCGCGCACGGCGTGCATGTCGTGCAGGTGCCGTTCGGCACGGATGGCCTCGATCTCGATCGGCTCACGCGCGTGTTGGCGCGCGGCGAGGTGCGCCTGGTCTACCTGATGCCGACGTTCCACAACCCGACCGGTCGCAGTCTCGACGAGGCGCAGCGACGCGCGCTCGTCGAGGTGCTGGCGCGTACGCCGGCGCCGGTCGTCGAGGACGAGTATCAGCACTCGCTGCGCATTCGCGGCACCGCGTTGCCGACGCTGCGGTCGCTCGATCCGCGTGGCCTGACAGTCACGGTCGCGACGGTCAGCAAGGAGCTGTTCCCTGCGTTGCGCATCGGATGGGTGACCGGCAGCCAGGATCTGCTGCGGCCGATGGCGGCTGTGAAGCGCTTCATGGATCTCGAGACGAGCCCGTTGCTGCAGGCTGCGCTCGTCGAGTTCGTGCGGCGCGGCAGCCTCGATCGGTATCTCGGCGGTCTGTGCCGCGAGCTGCGGCGCCGCCACGAAGCGCTGCAGCAGGCCTGTCGCGAGCACCTGCCGAGCGGGTGCACGGTCACCGATCCCGACGGCGGCTTCGTGGCCTGGATCGAGCTGCCGTTGCCCGGGCAGGGCGACCGGCTGGCCGAGCTGGCGCTCGAACGCGGCGTTCGGGTCGTGCCGGGCCGCGTCTTCGACTCGAACAATCACCCTTCGCGCGGCGTGCGCTTGTCGCTGACGCGCGCGGACACGGCCGAGATCGAGGCCGGCATCGGCGTTCTCGGCGAATGCGCACGCGAGCTCCTGTCGAGCCCGGCGCCCGCGCGCCCGTTCCTCTGAAGCTTCTACCACGAGACGCCCATCACCAAGAAACAGCCATGACCCACAAACACCCCGTCAAACAGGTCCCCGGATTCACGGCCGAGGAGGTCGTCAGCAAGATCGGCTTCTGCGAACAGCTCAAAGGCGGCGTCATCATGGACGTCGTCGACGCCGAACAGGCGGGCATCGCGGAAGAAGCCGGTGCGTGCGCCGTGATGGCGCTCGAACGCGTGCCTGCCGACATCCGGAAACACGGCGGCGTCGCGCGAGCGAGCGACCCCGGCATGATCGCGGCGATCCAGAAGGCGGTCAGCATCCCGGTCATGGCGAAGGTGCGCATCGGGCACTTCGTCGAGGCGCAGATGCTCGAGGCGATGGAGGTCGACTGCATCGACGAGAGCGAAGTGCTGACGCCGGCCGACGAGCAGTTCCACGTCGACAAGCGCGTGTTCAAGACGCCGTTCGTCTGCGGCTGCCGCGATCTCGGCGAGGCGTTGCGCCGCATCCACGAGGGCGCCGCGATGATCCGCACCAAGGGCGAGGCCGGCACCGGCAACGTCGTCGAAGCCGTTCGCCACATGCGCGCGCTGATGTCGCAGATCCGCGAGCTGCGCGGCCAGGACGAACGGTTCCTCGAGAAGAAGGCCAGCGAGCTGCGCGTGCCGTTCGAGCTCGTCGCGTGGGTCGCCGAGAACGGCAGGCTGCCGGTGCCGAACTTCTCGGCCGGAGGTGTCGCGACACCGGCCGATGCAGCCTTGATGATGCAGCTCGGCGCCGAGGCGGTGTTCGTCGGCTCGGGCATCTTCAAGTCGGGCAACCCGAAGCAGCGCGCGAGAGCGATCGTGCGCGCGGTCACGCACTTCGAGGACCCGAAGGTGCTCGTCGAGGTCAGCAAGGGCCTCGGCGAACCGATGGTCGGCATCGACCTCAACACGCTTTCTGCGCAGGAGCGGCTGGCTGGCCGTGGTATCTGAGCGCCCGCTCCCGCGAGACGGACCCGATCGCGCGTACGCGCCGCTCGTCGGCGTCCTGGCTCTGCAAGGCGACTTCGCCGAGCACGAGGCCGCTTTGCGCGGGCTCGGCCTGCGCACGCGCCAGGTCCGCACCGCGGGCGAGCTCGTGGGTCTTCATGGGCTCGTGTTGCCCGGGGGCGAGAGCACCACGATGCTGAAGCTGCTCGACACCGAGGGACTGTGGCAGCCGCTCGGGCACACGCTGCGATCGGGTCTGCCCGTGCTCGCGACGTGTGCCGGCATGATCCTGCTCGCCGAGAAGGTCGAGAACCCGCCGCAACGCAGCTACGGCCTGTTGCCGATCACGGTCGTTCGCAACGGCTACGGGCGCCAGTTTCACTCGGGCACGTTCGCGTTGTCGTCGACCTCGTTGCCGGCAGGCACCACGGGCACGTTCATCCGCGCACCGCGCATCACGCACGTCGGCGATGGCTGCGAAGTGCTCGCGCGTCGCGGCGACGACGCTGTACTCGTGAGGAAGGGCCCGATGCTCGCCGCCTGTTTTCACCCTGAACTCGAGGCGGATCATCCCGTATGTGCGCACTTCGCGACTGCGGTGCGCAATCACGCGGCATGTCAGCCAACTGCGCCGCCGACGTGAGGACTTCTCAACGAATTCTCAACGAGTTCTCAACGATCCCTTCAGCTGGCGGCGTGGGGAACCTGCCGCGTTGGCGTGCCAACCGGCCCGACCGTAGCTAGGATCCTGCCTCGCAAGTTCTTGCAGTGCAACGAAGGTCCGCCTTTCTCGGACCTCGGCCTGATCCCGCTTGCGTAAGAGGAACGACAGCCCCCATGCCCACAGCTACCCGTGTCGTCTCATTTGGCCTTGGTCCCATCGGGTTGTCCGCCGCACGCCTGGCGCTGGAGAAGACATCCATCGAGCTGGTGGGCGCGATCGACGTCGACCCGGCCAAAGTCGGCAAGGACCTCGGCGAACTGCTCGAGCTCGGGCGCAATACGAACATCGTCGTCGAAGGCAATGCCGAGGCAGTGTTCGAACGTCTTCGTCCCGACGCCGTGCTGCACTGCACTTCGAGTTTCCTGCCAATGGTCAAGGACCAGTTGCTGCTGGCCGCCCGGTATGGCGTCGACGTCGTCTCCTCGACCGAGGAGTTGCTGATGCCCGATTACCAGAACCCAGCCCTGGCAAAGGAGATCGACGATGCGGCCAAGGCAGGGGGCGCGTCGATCCTCGGCACCGGCGTCAATCCGGGTTTCGCGATGGACTTCGTGCCCGTCATCGCCTCTGCGGTGACGTTCTCCGTGCAGTCGGTGAAGTGCACGCGCATCGTCGATGCCGCGACGCGCCGGCTGCCGCTGCAACGCAAGGTCGGTGCGGGTCTCAGCAAGTCCGAATTCAATCAGCAGATGTCGACCGGCAAGTTCGGGCACATCGGCATGAGAGAGTCGGTGGCGCTGCTGGCCCGCGCGCTCGACTTCAAGGTCGAGAAGATCGAGCACAGCGTCGAGCCCGTGCTCGCCCCCGAGGATCACAAGACGCCCTTCCTCACGGTCAAGGAAGGTCAGGTCGCCGGCATCCGCAACCACGGCTACGGCTACATCGGCAAGCGCCCGGTGATCCACCTCGACCTGTCGATGTATGTCGGTGCGCCAGATCCGCGCGACGAGATCGTGCTCGAAAGCACGCCGCCTGTGCACCTGAAGTTCGTCGGTGGCATCGCCGGCGACCAGGCGACGGCGGCCATCCTCGTCAACAGTCTCCACGGTGTCGTCAGTGCACAGCCTGGCCTGCTCACGGTGCTCGACACCGCTCCTCCCCGTCTCTGCAGATGAATGGGCCTTTGTCGATGAACACACTCTTCCCGATGAACGAGTCCCGCGAAATATTCCCATGCCTCGTGGGTGACACACCGTCGCCGTCCGGCACTATTGTCAATGTCATGGTGCGAGAACTGTGGAGGCGGCCATCGATCGTCGTCGTGTCATGGTGCGTGATCGTGTTGACGATCTTCGTCGTGAGCGGCGACCTTCGCATCGAAGGCAAAGCGCTGGCACCATTGGTGACGTCATCGTCGGCAACGCAGCCCTTGGTCGTGCGGCCGGAACGGCCGAGCCGCGCTCCCGCCACCGGAACCGTCACGCGGACCGGGCGCGTGTTCGATGCGATGGGTTACCTCGTCGTCGGCGCCGAAGTGATCGCGATGGATCGTGCGCCCGAGCGAACCAACGCCGATGGCGAGTTCCGTCTCTCGCTGCCCGAGGACCGCAGCACGACCGTGCTCGTGCGCGCCAGCGGCCAGCGTACCGTCTTGCTGCGCGCGAATGCGGCCTCGCCCGATGCGCTCGTCGTGCACCTCTCGCCAGCCGCGCCATGGGACCGGGAACCGGCCGGCGAACCGTCGCCCCTGCCGCCCGCCGCCCCGCTGCGCGGCGAGGGCCTGGTGCGTACTGCGGCCGGAACGCCAGTCGCCGGAGCCTACGTAACCGCCGTGGGAACAGAGTTTTGGAGCCGCACGGACGAGATCGGTCGCTACGTGCTGCTGCTGTCGTCGGCGACCGCGACGCTGCAGGTCCACGTGCCCGACGGTGGCCCCGAGCAGCGTGGGCTCGCCGCGCGTCTCGATGTCAACCTGGGCCGTGATCAGGGTGTCGTTCCGCTGCCCGAACTCGTGGCAGAGCCGGCTTCTGCGCTCCGCGGCACGGTGCGCGACAGCCGCGGCTCGCCGGTCGCAGGCGTTCTCGTCGAGGTGCGTGGCGAAGGTCAGGGCCGCGTGGTCGGCGCCGGGCCCGGCGGGATCTTCCGACTCGGTGGTCTCCTTCCCGGGCGCTACCAAGTCCGCGCGCTTGCGTTCCGCGGCGCGATCGGCGACGTCCAGGAGATCACGCTTGGCGCAGGCATCGTCGATTGTGATCTCCAATTGCTCGCGGCGGACGAGCGACGTCTTCGCGTGCTCGACGAACGCGGCAGTCCCGTTGGCGGTGTCTACGTCGCTGCGTCGGTCGGTGGACACTGCTGCGGCATCGCGCAGGCTGATGCAAACGGTTGGGCCGCAGTTCCCGTAGCCGTGGAAACGCAGTTCGACGTGCGCACGCCGCAGGACTACACGCCGGTGCTCGTGCGCCGGTTCGAGAGCCAACCGGCGACGCTGATCGTGGCGGTGCAGTGAGCCGCTGAGCCGCAGCGGGGCTGGCTGCTCGTTTCGCTAGAGTAGGTCCCCGCGTGGCGACGTCGAGTATCACGGAGCCTGGTCGCCTCTCGGGCGAGCAGATCCCGAGACGTCGCAGTGGGGCTGGTTGCTCGTTTCGCTGGAGTAAGGTCCCCGCGTGGCGACGTCGAGCATCACGGAGCCTGGTCGCCTCTCGGGCGAGCAGGCTCACAGCAGGTGGGCGATACCCGCGTTGCTCAGCGAGAACCCGAGCAGGCTAGCGCTGTCGAAGGCGAACGACTGGCTGACGACGATGTAGCCTGGGAAACCGAACGGAACCCCAAACGGTGCCGAGCCGTTGCCGGCGCCGTCGGTGATGAAGACGGGGCCCGAAAGCAGGCTTGCGAGCGGTAGGTAGATCGTGCAGCCCGGCAGCAGCGGACTGCCGATCGGATCGAGCTCGAGCGAGAAGAAGTTGACCCCGATCGTGAGGGCTGGGGCGTTGTTCTGTACGAGTTGGATGGTCGTGCCGCCGACAGGCGCACCGACATACGAGAAGCCGAAGTTGCCTGCTCCGACGGGGCAACCAGAACCCCACGTCGCGAGCTGTCCTGGCACCACGTAGGTGACGGACAGCGAGGGCGGCGTCCCGAGGGTGGTCTCGCGCGAATCGCAGCGGCGTGCGGTGGACGCGAACTGCTCGTCGGTCTTCAGCAGCCAGCCGAAGTTCTGGGCCGGGTTGTCGAGCCAGAACTGCACGTCGGTGACGGTGCCCGGGGCGATCGGGGACGTGCCAATGCCGAACGACGGAGTCGACATCGTGAAGCTCGGAGTCAGATCGTAGTCCCCGCCAGCCGTGGCCCAGAAAACGGTCGACCAACTCGAGTGCAACCAGGTGGCGTCGCCCGTCGTGGCCGGGGCTCCCTGCCCGCCGTTCCCGAGGGTCGCGATCGAGGTGCCTTCGCCCCAAGCCTGCAGCACGCGGTGACCCATCACGGGGATCGGTGGGAAAGCGGTCGTCTGCACGACGTTCAGCGAAAAACTCGCGGCTAGGATCTTCGCCCCCGCGGGAACGCTCGCCGCGACGTTGAACCTCACGAGCGCGCGGCGCTTCTGCGGAATGAACGGGCCGGCGGTCATGCCGATGAAGATGCTCGGGCCGCTGCCATTGCTGAGACTGCCCGTCGGGCTCTCGTAGAGCGTGTTGTCAGCGGCGCACGGCACGATGACCGTCGTTTGCGCCGCGAGAGGAGTCGCGATCAGGGCAAGGGCGAGATGCGGAAGGCGATGGAGCAGATGCACGGAAGCCATTACAGACCAGATGGAGTGAAGTAACGGGGGGCACTGCAGAATACCCCATGACGTCGACGCTGCACCCCCTGCGATCGCGTGCAGCTACTTCTTGCCGCCGCCTTCGACGGGTTCGCTCTTCGCTTTGCCCTGGATGTGGCACTCGCCGTTGCCGATGTCGGCCAGGCTCTTCAAGAGGGACTCGTTCGCCTCGCCAAGCCCGATGCAGTGGATCCGAATACGGCGGAACGCGTTCATGCGGCGCGTGTCCTCGATGAGCCAGTTGTCGTGCACATACGGACCCGCGTACCACAAGCGCGGCGCACGATTCTTCTCGATGCCGGACTCGCGGTCCTCGACGACTTTGCCCTCGCCATAGTCCTTGTCCTCGACTTCGAAGTCGTCCTGCGTCGGCGCCCCGTCCGACAGCAGGCAGATGGTGTCGCAGCCCTCGGTCAGTGCCTCGGGATCTACGTAGGCGAACTCGTTGACGAAGCCCCTGCCGGCGAGCCCGAAGGCGAGGCGCAGCGCGCCGTGCATGTTCGTCTGGCCGAGCAGCACCTTTTTGTCAGGACCTACGCCCGTGCGATTGCGATAGGGCTGTCCGGGCACCGGACCTGGCGGATCGATGGGCTTGATCGAGTCGAGCTCGGCGCACACGAGATCGACGTTGCCCTTCGTCGCCTTGATCATGCCCTTGCAGGAATCGAGCGTCTCCGCCTTGTCGCCGAACTTGATGACCGCGAAGTGCTTGTCCGGCGTCAGGCGCATCAAGGTGATCTTCAGGTGCTCTCTCGCGAGATCCCACCGGTTGTTGATCTTGTCCCACGGCAGGTCGCTCTCGTCGAGCAACTCCCGCTTCTTCTTCTTCGGGGGTGGCTGCCGCGGCCCAGTCACGGGGCCCCTCGCTTCCGGCGGTTTGGCGCTCGGTGAGATCACCTGCAGCATCGAGTCGGACATGTCGATCACGTAGCAGAAGCGCTCGCCCTCGGTCTCGACGCCGAAGAAGCGCGGCGCGACGACGGTGTGGGCCGGCTTCGACTGCACCTTTACGTCGCCGCCCTTGAGGATGTCGAGCCAGGGTTGCTGGTTGATGTAGAGGGTTGGTCCATTCAGGATCAACTGCAGGTGACGCGCCATCTGTATCTTCGCCGTGTGCGGCAAGTCGATCTCGTCGGCGAGGAGTCCGATGTAGGCGGTCAGGGCATCGCGATACTCCTCATCGTTGACGCGGCGCTTGTTCTCGAGCAGCGCGCCCGACATCGCGCCGAGCAGCATGTAGCGCTCGTATTCCTTCTTTGGAAAGTCGGCGCAGGTGGGGAGGATGACGGCCTTGAGGTTGCCGTTGCGCGCCTCGCCGATTGCGGCGATGGCGGCGGCCCGGTGCACCACGTTCTTGTCTGCCTGTGCGATCTCGATGGCCTCGGCATCGCCGACCGCATCGACCTTGATCCGCAGCGCCTTGACCCACAGCCACGCGTCGGCGGGTTTGTTGTTGACCTTGCGCAGCGCATCGAGCCCGTCGACGAACTCGGCTCTGTCGAATTGCTTCCCGAACAGCGTCCCCAGAGTGTAGCGCGCGTACTCGGCGTTGGCGCACGGCTTCGTGTAGTCTTCCGCGAGGATGCGGAACGCTTCAGGCGAGCGTGTCTCCGCGAAGCGCTCGCGGCCAGTCGTGTGGTGCTGGAACGGAATCCTGGCGAGGAACTCCTTGTACTTGGCGTAGCCCGGAATCTCCGGCGCCGGCGCGGCCGCCTTCCCTTGGGCTGGCGCGATGCCACCAAGGGTCAATGGAAGGAGCGCGACCAGGAGGGACCAGGAGTGGGAGTTGGACATCATCTAGGGAGAGAGCCCTTGGGACGGACAAGGTCAGCGTAGCGGGCAGCCATTTCTTGCATAGAGTGGGGCCGCTTCCACATCACCATGCCGGGCAGGAAACCGCGCCCGGCCTCGGACCCTTCGCAGCGTGTCAGGAAACGCGTCAGCGCGCGAGTAACTCGCGACGCACGCGCTCTCGCCATTCGGTCTCGATCGCGCGGATGGCCTCGGCCGTCAGCGGCACCTGGCGCGGACGGACCGTCGCCGCACCGTTCTGCACCGTGACGTTCGGTGCGAATGCCTCGATGTAGCCGGGCGGGGGACGTCGATCGTGCGCCATGTAGCGCCCCGTGTTGATCAGGTCTCCCATCGTCGCTGCCTCGTCGATCGTGACCGCGTCGGGCCGTTCGCAGCCACAGATCGCGATGAGCACGCGCAAGAACTCGTCGCTGCCTCCCTGGGCTTTCGTGCCGAGTGCCTGGTCCAGCGCTGCCCGCAGCTCGGCCGCATCGAGGAAGCCGTCCCGATCGCGGTCGGAGGCCAGCGCGGCCGACCGCAGTTGTTCGCTCGTAAACTGCGGGCCGTGCTCCGCGATCGGCGTGCGCGCCACGATCCAGTCGTTGAGTCCCATCTCGTCGAGGATCACGCAGTCGGAAAGCGTCCAACCCAGCAGACCCACGGCCTCGCCTGCCAGCGTGGGGAACGGGTCCGGTGGATCGACGATCCTCATGCGCTGCCAGAAGTGGGTCGCGGCGAACTCCAGGTAGTTCCGGTGGAAAGTGCAGCGTGCGCCGATGTAGCGCGTGAACAGCCATGCCTGCTGGCGATCGAACCAGCGCGTGAGCGGCCGCGCGACCGCCGGGAGTTGGGGCGTGATGGGCTTGAGGCCGTAGAACGGCATGTCGTGCGTGAGCGCCAGGTGCAACCACCCGACCGTGCTCGCGAGCCCGATCGACAGCACTGTCGCGATCGGCAGCCGAGCACCGTCCGTGATGCGCGCGGCCATCGCAGCGCAGCCGAGCACGCCGAGCGGCACGAGTTGGCTCAGCACGCGGTATTCGAAGTGGTCGCCGCCGACGACGAACACGAAGTAGCCCGCGTTGAAGAGCGTGATCGCGACCGCGGCGACGGCGGGCACGTGGTGGCTCAACGTGCGGAAGAGCGTGCGGCCCCCGCGGCGCAGCTCGACGACGACCCACGCGGCGGTCAGCGGGAACCACAGCCACGCGCCGTTCTCGAGCGCGAAGCAGGCGAAGTAGCGCAGACCTGCCTCGGGCCACGCGCCCACGACCTTCGCGTAGTAGGTGTTGGGCAGCCACTCGCCGTAGAAGCTGAGGCGCCAGAGCACCTGCGCGACAACCGCGAGCAGCGGCGACAGCCCGACGAGAGTCGGCCGCAACCGCGCGCGCCGTTGCAACAGGGCCAGCACCCCCGTTGCAAACGTCGCACAGACGAGCGGGAGTCCTTCGGATCGCGTCAAAGCCGCCAGCGCCGCGAACGTGGACCAGAGCACGAGCCACGTGGTGCGCCGCTGCTCGGGCGCGCGGAACGCGTGCAGCACCCAAGCGAGGAACCAGAGGTTGAACAGCGCTGCGTCGAGACCGCTCGTCCACCACTGCAGGAACGTGCGATTGCCGGCGATCGCCGCCACCGCGCAGAGACCGACTGCCGCCGGCAGCCGCGTGCCGTCGCGGTGGCACAGCCGCTGTGCGGCAGCCGCGATCAGCACGAACTGCATCACGCCGCAGGCAATCGAGAGGGGGTTGGCGGCCGCGGGCGGTTCGATGCCGAACCAGCTCCAAATCGCCCAGAGGATGACGACCCAGAGGAAACTCGAGTAGCCCTCGACAGGCGCGAACGGCGGAGGGTTCCAGACCAGGCCCAGACCGTCGTGCGCATTCGCCACGTAGCGGAACGCGATGAACGCGTCGTCGCAGAGGAAGGCGAGCTGTACAGCACCGTAGATCGCGATGGCCAACATGACCCCGAGCGCGATCCAGCGCAGCCAGCGCGAAGATGGACGCGACGGTGGAGCCAGAGCGTCGAGCGGGGGTGCAGGGTCAGCTGCCATCGACGCAGAGTATCGCGTCGAGCTGTCATCTGAAGATCTTCAACACGCTGAGCAGGCTCGAATGATCGTCGGTCCACACGCACTTGCCGGGTCGCGGAGCGCCGTCGCCCCACGCGAGCACTGCGAGGTCCTGCGCGCTGCGCGCCATCACGACCCACTTCGATTCGCACTTCGCCGCGTGGAGCGCCTCGCGCGACAGCTCCGGTTCCTGCTTGAACAGCGCCACGAGTCCCGCATCGGCCGCGAGGTCGAGCACGACCGGCGGCAGATCGACGTAGCGGCCCGAGACGTGGAATGCGAGCACGCCGCCGGGCGCCAGTTTCGACAGGTAGATCGCGAGTGCTTCGCGCGTCAGCAGATGCACGGGGATCGCGTCCGAATTGAAGGCGTCGAGCAGGATCAGGCCGAACTCGCCGTCGCGAGCCCTCTCGAGCAGCAGCCGGCCGTCGCCGATCTGCACGTCGACGGAGGCAGCGCTGTCGGACAGGAACGTGAAGTGAGATCGCGCGGTCCTCTCGACGGCGGTGTCGATCTCGAAGAAGGTCCAGTGCTCGCCCGGTGCTCCGTAGGCCGCGATCGAACCGACGCCCAATCCGACCGCCGCGACGCGTCCCCCCGGAATCCGGCCGGCCATCGCCGCGAACAACTCGCCGCAGGGCCCCGCGCGGTGGTAGTACGTGAGAGGCTCGCGCCGCCATACGTCGTCGTGGTTCTGCGCCCCATGCAGGATGCTGCCGTTGACGAGGTAGGAGACGTCCCACCCGAGCCCCGTGAAGCGCTCGACGTGATGGGCGCCGAAGATGCTGCGATCGCGATGGATCACCGAGACACCGCGGTCGTTGAAGAGCCCGCCGACGAGCAGGATGGAACCGACCGCGATGCCGAGGCGCGCATGTCGATCCGCGACGAGCAGCGCGAGCACGACCGGAGGGCCGAGGACGAGCAGCCGCAGGTTCTGGGCTGGCTGCTCGGCGGACAGCCTCGTCGCGAGCAAGGTTGCCGCGAGAGCCCCGATCGACACGCCCACGGCGATGTCGGTCCTGGACCTCGAGGGTCCGGGAAGCAGGAAGCACGCGACCGCGATCAACAGCGGGTATTCGATCAGGGCCGGGAACACGAGCGGTGCGACGAGACCGTTGAACACGCCGCCGAGCGCGCCGCCGAGCGCGATGCAGAGGTAGTACTCGGTCAGACGGCCCGGCTCCGGCCGCCCTTCGGCGAGTCTGCCGTGGCACGCGAGCGCCACGAGGAAGAAGGCCAGCAAGTGCAGCAGGATCATCGGCGGCCCGTACTCTTGCTCCGCCTTCTCCCAGAAGAAGAGCCCCGCGAGCGGCAGCAGCACCGCGGGAAGGACCGCGGACACGGGGTGCGGGCTCTCGGTCCACCGCAGGAACGAAGGCAGCCATTGCGGCAGCATCGGGCGGGGCTGCGGCGCGTTCGCCGTGCGCGACCGCGAGAACGCGATCACGAAGGTCACTAGGTAGAGCGCCAACGGGATCGCCCAGAGCAGAGGGACCGGTGCGAGATTCGTGGTGAGGTGAGTCGTCACGCCGAGCAGCAGGCTCGACGGCGCGAACGCGAGCAGCACCCAGAGCAGCTTCTGCTTCGCGGGCACGGGGGTCGCAGGCGCCACGGGTTCCGCCTCGCGCCCGCGCACCAGCGCGCAGGCCGCGGTTGCCACGACGACGAGCGCATAACCCGCGGTCCACATCACGCGCTGTTGTCCGAGCGGCAACAGCGGCTCCACGAGCAGCGGATACGCGAGCAGACCGACCAGGCTGCCCGCGTTGCTCGCCGCGTAGAGGAAATACGGATCCCTGGCGCCCGTGCGTCCGCTCGCCGCGTACCAGCGCTGCACGAGGGGGGCGGTCGTCGCGAGCACGAAGCACGGCAGTCCGACCGTGGTCGCGAGCATCAGCAAGAGGCCGCACGCGGCGGACTCTCCGTCCAACGCGGTCCTGAACGGCGGGATCGAGAAACACAACGGCAGCAGGCCCAATGCGACGATCGCGAGGTGGAAACCTCGATGACGCGACCCGAAGAAGCCCGGCGCGCGGTGCGAATACGCGTATCCAGCGAGCAGCGTCACCTGGAAGAACAGCATGCACGTCGTCCAGACGGCCGGCGTGCCGCCCAGCGTCGGCAGCACGTGGCGCGCCGTCATGGGCTGGACCATGAACAGCAGCGCCGAAGCGATGAACAGAGTGACGGCGGCGAGGGCCATGCGCGGCTACTTCACGGTTCGTAGCCGAAGCGCCACGCGGTGTTCTCCATCGGCAGGTCCTCGAGGCGCAGGCGGGCCAGCCGTTCGAACCGCGGCCGCATCTCGGCGATCGAGTCGCCGCCGAGCTTCTCGAGCAACGCGTCGGCGAGCACGATGGCGACCATGGCCTCGACGATCGGCACGGCGCGCGGGACCTGGCAGAAGTCGCTGCGTTCGTATTGCGTCTGCGCCGGCTTGCCGCTCGCGAGGTCGACCGAGGTCAGCGGTTGCAGCGTCGTCGCGATCGGCTTGCACGCGGCGCGCACGACGATCGGCGCGCCGTTGCTGATGCCACCCTCGATGCCGCCGGCCCGGTTCGTGCGCGTCGTGATTGCGCTGCCCTCGAGATGCAGCTCGTCGTGCGCTGCCGTGCCGTGCCGCGCCGCCTCGGCGAAGCCGTCGCCGATCTCGACGCCCTTCACGGCGTGGATGCTCATCACCGCGGCGGCGAGACGCGCGGTGAGCCTGCGATCCCCATGCACGTGGCTGCCGAGTCCGGGCGGAACGTGCAGCGCCGCGACCTCGACCACGCCGCCGAGCGTGTCGCGCGCCTTGATCGCCTCTGCGATCGCCTCGTGCATGCGGACAGCCGCGACCTCGTCGTGGCAACGCACATCGGAGCTCTCGGCCCGCTGGAAGCGCGCGACGAACGCCGCCGGATCGCGCAGCGTTTCGCCCGCGGGCACGCTCACGGTGCCGATGCTCGTGACATAGCCGCCGATCGCGACGCCGAACTCGCTCAGCAACGCGCGGCACGCAGCGCCGACCGCCACGCGCATCGCGGTCTCGCGCGCCGAAGCGCGCTCGAGCGACAGCCGCAGATCGCGGTAGCCGTATTTGACCGCGCCGGTCAGGTCGGCGTGGCCCGGCCGCGGGATCGTCATCGGCGGCGTTTCGCGTTGGGCCCACACCGCGTGGTCGAGGTTGTCGATCGACAGCGCGATCGGGCCACCCGTGGTCACTCCGGCCATGACGCCGGCCGTGATGCGCGCCCGATCGCGTTCGATCTTCATGCGGCCGCCGGCGCCGAAACCGCGCTGCCTGCGCGCGAGCTCGCGCTCGATGGTCGCCGCGTCGAGGCGAAGGCCGGCCGGCAAGCCTTCGAGGATGCCGGTCAGCGAAGGGCCGTGGGATTCACCGGCAGTCAGGAAGCGCAGTCGTGTCATGGGCGGATTGGCCGTGCGAGCTTAGAGC
>DASRJH010000281.1:0-2862 GCA_035649575.1 Planctomycetota bacterium | reverse complement strand
GAACTGACCGTGCTCGTCGGTGACGGCGGCTTCGCCGCCGCGCAGCGTCTCGATCTCGCCGATCTCGGGGATGTCGATCTCGATGCCGCCCATCCAGCGCTGCTCGATCTCGAGCACGCGGCCGACGCGCGCGCCCGCGATCGGGGCGCCGTCCGGAGTCAGCACGCGGCCCGAGACGATCCCGGCGCCACGTAGCGTCAGCGCGCCGACGTCGAAGTCCTGCTCGCGCGGCCGGTCGAACCGGCGGTCGAGGATCTCGTGGCCACGCGCGAGCACGCGCAGGCCGACGCCGCGCGACGTGCCCTTGGCGACGACGCGGAACCGCCCTTCGGAGTCGGTAACGGCTTCGACGCGGTCGGCGAGCTGCTCGCGCACCGAACGCAGCATCGCGGCGGGGTCGAAGTTGCTGCCGAGGTCCTCGAGCATGCCCGAGTCGAACGACTGCATGTCGAACTGGCCGTTCGCGTTCGCGAACGCGAGACCCGCCGCGACGCTGACCCTGGCCCCCGCGATCGGGCGGCCGTCCGGCCCGACGACGCGGCCCGTGAGACCCGGCAGGCGCTCGTCGACGCCGCTGCCCGTCGCCAACGCGACACGTTCGGCGCTGTCCGCGGTCGCGGCGCTCGTCGCCGAAGAGGCCGTGCTGCTCTCGACCGGCACGGCGGCCGGCGCTGGGGCGTGCTCGGCGCGTTCGCGTGACGAGGTTGGCGGCTCGCCGCCCTGGGACAACCACCACAGGCCGATGGCGGCCAGTACGGTGGCGATCAGACCGAGTACGATGAGGTGGCTCTTGTGCATGCCGGGCGGGGCTCGAAGCCAGCAAGGGGCGCCGGCATGGCAAGTTGCCTGTCAGGTCGGACGAGGGGACAGCGAAACCACCCTACCGCCCGGGCGCGTGTGGGAGATACGTCGCCGAGACTGTCCGTTCTGGCGTGTGCTCCCGACCTCGTGCAGGATGACGCCATGACGCCTCCGGTCCAGAAGCCCTGCCCGGGTGCGGGCTCGCCGTCCTTCCATCTGCGCGATGGGGAACTGTGGTGCGAGGACCAAGCGATCCGCGAGCTCGCCGCCCGGTTCGGCACACCGCTCTACGTCTACAGCGCCACGGCGATCGTTTCGCGTCTCGCCGAAGTACGCGCAGCGTTCGGCCCCGAGGCCCACGTCTGCTATGCGGTCAAAGCCAACTCGAACCTCAGCATCTTGCGGCGCCTCCATGCCGGTGGTGCCGGCTTCGACCTCGTCAGCGGCGGCGAGCTGAGGCGGTTGCAGGCCGCCGGACTGCCGACGAGCGGCGCCGTCTTCGCGGGCGTCGCCAAGGAACACTGGGAGATCGAAGCCGCGGTCCAAGCGGGCATCATGTTCTTCAACGTCGAGTCGGCCCACGAACTGCCGCTGCTCGCGGCTGCCGGGCAGGCGGCGCGCAAGAGAGTGCGCGTGCTGCTCCGACTCAATCCCGACGTCGATGCGGCCACGCACGCCTACATCAGCACGGCCAAGAAGGACAACAAGTTCGGCGTCGCGCTCGACCGCGCGGGCGCCATCGTCGAAGCGATCGCACGCGAACCGTCGTTGGAGCTCTGCGGCTATCACGTGCACCTGGGCAGTCAGCTGCGGACCACAGCACCTTACGCGGCCGCGTTGGATCGTGTGCTCGAGTTCGCCGACGGTGCGTCCGTCCGGCGCGACGGTGTCACGCACTACGATCTCGGCGGTGGGTTCGGCATCGCCTACGGCTCCGGCGAACCGCTCGACGTCGGTTCCGTCGCGAAGTGTCTGTTGCCGCGCCTGCGCGAGCGGCGCTGGACCCCGGTCGTCGAACCGGGTCGCTACCTGGTCGGCGACGCCGGCGTGCTCGTGACGGCCGTGCTCGGCGAGAAGCACCAGGGTGGCACCGACTTCCTGCTCGTCGACGCCGCGATGAACGACCTGTTGCGCCCCGCGCTCTATCGCGCCGAGCATCCGATCGTGCCGGTCAGGGCGACGGCTGCGGAACGGCGCGTCGTCGACGTCGTCGGCCCGGTCTGTGAGACCGGCGACTTCCTGGCTCAGAAACGCGACCTAGAGCACTGCGAACGCGGCGACCTGCTGGCGATCCTCGGGGCTGGCGCGTACGGTGCAAGCATGGCCTCGAACTACAACACCCGCCGGCGGCCCGCCGAGGTGCTCGTCGAGGGTGCCACGGTGCGGCTCGTGCGAACCCGCGAGACGTTCGAGCAGATGTTTGCCAACGAGGATCCGAATGAAGACTGAGCCGTCGTGGTCGACCCCGAACGCGGAGAGTCCGCAACCGAAGGTGCCGGTGCGAAGCACCCGCGTCGAGGTGGCGGACGCGCGTCGGGCTGCAGAATCGCGAATCATCGCGGCACGCGACGATTCGTGGCACTGGCGGCCCAAGTGCCGCTGCGTCTTCTGCTGCCTGTGGCTGTTCCTCTGTTGCGCCGCCGCGGGCTGCAGCTTCCTCGCGAACGAGTTCACCTGGCTCGATCGCGCGGGGCCGGCGGTGCAGGCAGCGACCGACGCAACGGCGACCGGAACCGTTTCCCGGCCGTGAGCGCGGCCCGCGATCGGCAGGGCCATCATGGTGAGTGACGGGCTGCGACAGGTGCTGTTGGCGGGCCAGGGCGTTGGAGAATTCACCGGTCCCGGCACCGCCCAGGGCGTGGCCGACCATCCCGTGTGCGGTGACCGCGTGCAGCTCAGCGTGCGGCACGAGGATGGTACGATCCGTGCGGTGCGCTGGCGCGCGGCGGGCTGCCCGGCGTCGATGGCGGTCGCGGCGCTCTGCGCGAAGGTCCTCGTCGACGTGCCGGTTGCAGAAGCCGCGGCCGCACTGCGCGCAGCCATCGCGGCTCACGGTGGCCT
>DASRJH010000280.1:0-2579 GCA_035649575.1 Planctomycetota bacterium | reverse complement strand
ACGGCTGCACGAGCGCCAAGGCGCGTTCCACGTGCTCCACCATCGACTCGAGCTTCGCGATCGGCAGCGTGCTCTGCAGCGTGTACTGCTTCCTGCGCACGAACCACGGCCGCGCCACGTCGGCGTGATGGCGATCGGCCTCCGGTTCCTCCACCCATCGGCCATCGGTGCCGATCGGGAAGCGGCGAGCCTTGGCCTGCTCGAGGTCCTTGCTCTCGATGAAGTCGCCTGTCACGGGATGACGGACCCTGCCCTTCGCGAACTCGGCGAACTCCTCTTTGGTCACCAGTTCGCTGCCGGCGTGGAAGATGCCCTTCCGCGCGTCGTCGGCTTTGTCCTTCTCGACGTAGACGCCATCGACCTCGACCAGGCCCTTCGCGGCCATCGCCGCGTCGCGCGCGCGCTTGCGCGCTTGTTCGGCCTGCTGCGGCGTCATCCAGACGCCGTCGACGCGCTCGTTGCCCAGTGCCTTGTTGGCGGCCTCGTTGTCGGGCGCGATCTTCAGCACGCCCTGCAGGATCCGCTTGGCATCGTCGGCCAGCCCGTTGCTGCGCGCCCACTCGGCGGCGCGCACGAGCGCCTCGGGATCGCGGCCAGCGGCCGTCTCCTTCTTGGCAAGTTCCTTGTGCGCCGCGTCGGGGCTCTGCGCAGGAACTCCGGCGGCGAGGAGGACGAACGCGACCAGGCTGGCAATGGACTTCATCGGGGGAACGCGGTTGCGGGGGACAAGCCTGCGAAGCCCGTGTCCGGCGGCAGTACTGGCGCCGTACTGGCGCCGCCGCGGCTGCGCGCACCGCAGATGCCCGAGTCGTAATCCTACGGGCCGGTCACTGCCTCTGCTGCGGCACAAATCGCAACCACGATTCGAGCCGCTGACTCGGCCGCAGGTTCAGATACGGAGTCCACCGCGGGCGCGTCGGGGTGCGCAGCAGGTGCAGGCCCGACTCCTTCAGCGAGCGGTCGGCCTTGCGCGCGTTGCAAGCCACGCAGGCGAGGACGCAGTTCTCCCAGGTCGTCGTGCCGCCACGCGACCGGGGCGTCACGTGGTCGATGCTGAGCCGGTCACCGGAGCAGCGTCGACCGCAGTACTGGCATGTGAAGTCGTCGCGCAGAAACAGGTTGCGCCGCGTGAACGGTGCCTCGTGGCAAGGTATCCGGTCGTACTCGCGCAGCAGGACGACTTCGGGGATCGGAATCCGCATCGACGGCGAACGGACGAAGTGACGCGTCGGCGGATCCATCAGGCGCACCCAATCGACGAACGAGTAGGTGGCGAGGGTGTCGGCCACGACGATCCGAGCGACGTCGCGGACCACCATGCAGAGGGCGCGGCGAACCGAGGTGACGTGCACAGGCATCCACGAGCGGTTCAGCACGAGGGCCGCCCGCTCGAGCAACTGCGCACGTTTGACCGTTTCGTCTGGGAGCATGCCGCATCGACCTCCCTTGGCGGGCAGGAGTCTATTCGCCGGCGACGCAGGGCGCCATCGGCCCCGCTCGGCCAACCAAGGGAGTCGGCACTCGGCGACCTTGAGCTTGGGTGAATTCTGCGCGCGTGAGACGTCCCCCGTGCGACGGGCGAGGGTGCGTTGGCATGGGCATCGTGCACGACGTCGATCCGAGACTGCCTACTGTCGGGACGTCTGCTTGGCAGGCTGTGTGCTGGCAACGAGGGCTGTCGCGTCCCCCGGACTCGTCGTTGCTGTGCGTCGAAGGCGTGGCTACACTCGCGCGGTTCCGCGCACTCAGACACCACAGCCGAGGTTCTCTCCGTGCCCAACCCAAGCAGCAGGTCGTTCGCGATCGTTGCCGTACTGCTCGCCGGCGCCTGTGCGTCGAACGCCAGCGGTTCCGGCGATTATGGCGTGTCCGCAGTGCAGTTTCAGGACTACGTCGTTCCCGACGGCATGACGCTCATCGACCGATACCATGAGTCCTACTCGGGCGAAGCCGCGGGCTGGCGCTTCGGGCACTTCGAGTACGTCGGCCAGACGCAGTTGCAGGACGCGTGCTCACACCTGCTGCAGCGCATGCCGCAGCACATGTGGCGACTGGCATCCGACGAGTCCGCCGACGACTCCCAGCGCGCCATGAAGTTCGAGCGCGGACGCTACTGCGCCGACTACAAGTTCGAACGCAAGGACGGGGTCACCTACATGGTGGTCGACTACCGAACGCAGATCGAAGCGCGCTGATCAGCTCTCAATCCGAACAACAATGACCGGCTCCCCTCCCCAAGCGCTCGCTGCCTCACAGGCCCCGAGCGGACTCGAGATCCTCTGGGAACGCTACCAACGGCCGCTCAAAGCCGTGGTCTGGCTTGGCATCCTTTGCTTCCTCGGATTTTACGGCTGGAAGCAATACAGACAGATGCAGCTGAACCAGAAGTGGTCGAAGTTCGCTGCGGCGGCGCTGCTTCACGACTCGTACGTGCCCGGCCAGTTGGAGGTGATCCAGCTCCAGTACCCGATGCTGGCGGAGCGTGCCGGCGTCGAGCGCATCCTCGACGAACTGCAGAACACGCCGTCGGAGAAGTTCGAGCAGGCTGCGCGTGAGGCGGATCCAGAGCAGAAGCCCTA
>DASRJH010000279.1:0-17004 GCA_035649575.1 Planctomycetota bacterium | reverse complement strand
CCTCGACCGCACGACGGGCCACGAGGTCGTGCGCATCCTCGAGCAACTGCACGACGGTGGCATCACGCTGATCGTCGTCACGCACGACCAGGAGCTCGGCGCGCGCGCGCACCGGCGCCTGCGCATGGACGACGGTTGTCTCGTCGGCGACGTCGGCCAGGGCCTCGGGCCCGAACGTGGCGAGGAGCCGTCATGAGGCTCGTCGACCGCGTCGGCTTCTGCGTGCAGAGCCTGCGTTCGCAGCCCACGCGCACGCTCCTGATCGCGCTCGCGATGGCGATCGGCACCGCCGGCGTCGTCGTGCTCACGTGGCTCGGCGAAGCCGCGCGCCACTACGTCGTGGGCCAGTTCGACGCGCTCGGCACGAACCTCGTGATCGTGCTGCCGGGCCGCAGCGAGACGACCGGTTCGGCGCCGCCGCTGCTCGGCGAGACCTCGCGCGACCTGACGCTCGACGACGCGCAGGCGGTCAAGCGAAGCCCGGCCGTGCGCCGGCTCGCACCGGTGGTCGTGGGCGGCGCGGTGGTCGCGTTCGGCAACCGTTCGCGCGAAACAACGGTGCTCGGCTCGACGGCCGAGCTGCTGCCCGTGCGGCGCCTCGCGCTCGCGATGGGCCGGTTCCTGGCGGACGATCACGCGGCCGGCGGGGCCGTCTGCGTGCTCGGGGCCACGGTGCGCAACGAGCTGTTCGGCGAGCAGAACCCGATCGGCGAGTTCGTGCGCGTCGGCGACCGGCGTTACCGCGTCGCCGGCGTGCTGGCTTCGGGCGGCATGTCGCTCGGCACCGACCTCGACGAGATGGTCGTGCTGCCCGTCGTGGCCGCGCAGGCGCTGTTCGACAGCCCCGGCCTGTTCCGCGTGATCATCGAAGCGACGAGCAAGGCCGCCGTGCCGCGCGCGGTGGCCGACGTCGAACGCATCCTGACCGAGCGCCACGAAGGCGAGAACGACGTCACGGTGATCACGCAGGATGCGCTGTCCTCGACGTTCGACGGCATCCTGCGCGCGCTGACGCTGGCGGTCGCCGGCATCGCGGCGATCAGCCTCGTCGTCGCGGGCATCCTGGTCATGAACGTGATGGTCGTCGCGGTGACGCAGCGGCGCGCCGAGGTCGGCCTGCTCATGGCGCTCGGCGCGGAGGCGGTGACGGTGCGGCGGCTGTTCCTCGGCGAAGCGTTGCTCTTGTCGCTCGGCGGCGGCTGCGCGGGTCTCCTGCTCGGCGAAGCGACGAGCCGGCTGCTGCCACATTTTGCGCCCGTGCTGCGGCCTGGCGTGCCGTGGTGGGCCGCTGCCGCGGCGCTGCTCGTGGCCGTCGGTTGTGGCCTCGTGTTCGGGACGGCCCCCGCGGCTCGCGCCGCGCGGCTCGACCCGGTCACGGCCCTCGCGAGGCGGTGAGATGCGCTCCAACGACGCCGTCGCGTTCGCGTTCTCGGCCGTGCGCAGTCAGCCCGTGCGTTCGCTGCTGACGGCGCTCGGCATCGCGGTGGGCATCGCGGCCGTGGTGCTGCTGACTTCGCTGGGCACCGGGTTGCAGCGCTTCGTGCTGCAGGAGTTCACGCAGTTCGGGACGAACCTGCTGCAGGTGAGCCCTGGCCGCAAGACGACGCTCGGGCTGTCGGGCTCGATGATCAACAGCGTGCGGCCGTTGTCGCTCGAAGACGCCGAGGCGCTCGCGACGCTGCCACACGTGCGCGGCGTCTGCCCGTCCGTGTTCGGCAACGTGGCCGTCGAGGCGGGTGGGCGCAGCCGCCGCGCGATCGCGAACGCGGTCGGCTCGACGATGCCCGACGTGTGGCGGTTCGAAGTGGCGAGCGGGCGGTTCCTCCCTCCCGACGAGCCGCGCAACGCGCGTGCGTTCGCGGTGCTCGGTCACAAGCTGTGGCGCGAGCTCTACGGCGACCAGAATGCGCTCGGGGAGGTCGTGCGGATCGGCGGCGATCGCTATCGCGTGATCGGCGTGATGGCGCCGAAGGGACAGTTCCTCGGCTTCGACCTCGACGACGCGGTCTACCTACCGGTCGGACGCGGCCTCGAGCTGTTCGACCGCGAGGGCCTCATGCAGATCGACGTGCTGTTCTCGAACGAAGGCGTCGTCGACGAGGTCACGGCCGCCGTGCGGCGCACGCTGATCGCGCGCCACGGCGTCGACGACTGCACGATCACGGCGCAGCAACAGATGCTCGACGTGCTCGGTTCGGTGCTCGGCGTGCTCACGTTCGCAGTCGCGGCGCTGGGCGGCATCTCGCTGATCGTCGGCGGCGTCGGCATCCTCACGATCATGAGCATCGCGCTGCGCGAACGCGTCGCGGAGATCGGGCTGCTGCGCGCGATCGGGGCGACGCGGGCCCAGCTGCGATGGCTGTTCCTCGGCGAAGCGGCCGCGCTCGCGACGCTCGGCGGCACTGCGGGTCTGGTAGTTGGCGCTGGCGCGGCGTGGTTGCTGCACGCGTTCGTGCCGGCCCTGCCCGTGGCCGTCACGCCGTGGCACCTCGTGCTGGCCGAGGGGGTCTCGCTCGCGATCGGCCTCGGCGCCGGCGTACTGCCCGCGCACCGTGCGGCGTTGCTCGACCCGATCGAAGCGCTGCGCGCGGAGTGAGCGGTCAGCAGCGCCGACTGTCCGGGGTTCAGCTGCGGAGCCAGAGCCAGAACGCGGCGATCGTCAACGTGATCAGCGTGATCGGCACGCCCGTGCGCAAGTGCTCGACGACCCAGCTGCGGTCCTGCGGCCGGACGCCGAGACGCAGGGCCTGCTCCACGACGATCAGGTTGGCGATCGATCCGACGAGTAGCAGGTTGCCGGCCAGCGTGGTCGCGAGCGCGAGGATCGCACCGGCTTGCGGGTGCTCGGCGACCGGCAGCAGCAGCATCGTCAGCGGCACGTTGGAGACGACGTTCGAACCGACGACACTCGCGGCGAACAACGCTGCGGGATCCCGGAACTCGAGCCCGTGCGCGTGCAGCCAGTCGAAGCCGGCCGTCGCATGGCCGGCCTGCTGGAACGCGTAGTTGCAGACGAACAGACCCGCGAACAGGACCAGCAGCTGCCAGTCGACGAGGCCGAGCAGCGTGTGGCTCGACAGACGCCGCGACACCAGCAACACACCGCCGGCCAGCAGCGCCTGCACTTCGCGTGCCATCGGCGCGAACAGCAGCCCCGCGGTCAGGAGCCCCAGCACGGCGAGGCCCTTGCCGCTCTGCCAGCGATCGAACGGCTGCTCCGGTGGGCGGGCGATCGCGAGCTCGCGCGCAAAGCGGTCGGAATGAGCACGCGCAAGGATCCACCACACGACGAACAGACCGAGCGCGGCCGGCAGAGCGCCGTCGAGCAGGTAGGTCGCGAACGGCAAGTCGAGGGACTGCCCGATCAGCATGTTCTGCGGATTGCCGATCAGCGTCGCCGCCGAGCCGACGTTGGCAGCGGCCGCGAGGCCGAGCAGGAACGGCACGGGATCGAGACGTCGCTGGACGCAGACGTCGACGAGCACCGGCGCGACCGCGAGGCAGACGACGTCGTTGGTCAGCAGCGCCGAGAGCACGCCGACCGTGACGACGAGCTCGAACAGGAGCCGGCGCGGCGAGGTCGGCCGCATCGCGAGCCAGCGCGTGAGGTGCGAGTAGAACCCCGAGAGCCGGAACTGGGCCGAGACCAGCATCATCCCGAACAACAGACCGATCGTGCCGAAGTCGATCGACTGCCAGGCGGCCGCACTCGACACGGCGCCACCCGCGAGCACCACGATCGCGCCGAGCAGAGCGGCTGCCGTGCGGTCGATGCGGAGACCCGGAGCCCGGCCGAGCATCATGACCGTGTAGACGAGCACGAAGACGCAGAGCGACAGGTCCAAGTGCGCGCACGCTACGCGGAAGGCACGTCGTACGACAGCAGGGAGTGTGCTCGTACGCGGACAGCGGGTAAGCTCGGTGGCGCTCGCTGGCGCCTTGGCTTGCCGGCAATCCACTCACCATGAAGAACACTCTCTTCGCGGCGCTCTCGCTGGCGGCCACCATCACCGCGCAGACCTACACGTTGACTGACCTCGGCACGCAGTGTGGGGGCGACCTGCAGGGGCAGGTGGTCACGGCGCCGGCGGGCGTCGTGCTGCGCCTGGGCGTCACTGGCGCCGCTCCTCGTGCGCTCGCGCTGCTGGTCATCGGCAGCCCGCAGCCTGCGCCGGTGCAACTGCCGGGCAGCCAGTGTCTGTTGCTCGTCGAGCGGCGCGTCGTGCTCTACGAAGTGACGACGCTGACGGGCAGTGCGCGGTTCGCGTTCCGCGTGCCGCCCGTGCTGCCGATCACATTCGATTGCCAGGCCGTGATCCTGGATCGTACGCCCACGGGCCCGGTCGCCACGTCGAGCGACGTCGTGCGCCTGACAGGGGTCTGAGCCAACGCACCCGCACGGCTGCCAGGACCACGTCGACGTCAGCGGATGACCTGGACGTCACCGGCTCGTAGCGCGACCGGCAGACGTTGCTCGCGTTGACCGTCGCCAGAGGTCACGACGAGCAGCACGGCACTCTCGGAGACGGCGAGCACCTCGGTCTTGCCGTTGTGCAGTTCGAACACCTCGCGGCTCATGGTCGTCCTGCCACGCTCCTCGACGATCGCGAGCATGGCGTCGTTCGCGTCGAGAAACCGGATCGTGCCAGTGGCCCATGCGGGGTCCGCGAGCTCCACCTTCACGTGGCACCGCCGCAGCATCACGAGGCGGATGTTCTCGCGGGCTGCTGCGTCGTCGAGCGCGAGGTCCTGGTTGATCCACCCGCTGCCCTTGAAGGAGAGCCGGACACCGAGCCGCGGCATGCGCGCGAGGTGGAAGCGGCCCTCCGCGTCGGTCTCGGCAGCGACCGGCAAGCCCGCGGCGGCGAGCCCACTTTCGGTCGCGAACACGACCACGTAGGCGGCCACGGTGACGCCGGCCGCGGGTCCGCCGTCGCGCGTCACGAGCGTGCCCGCGACGGGACCGGTCGGTTCCGCCGGCAGCTTCACCAGGACATCTTCGGTGCCGGCCTCGATCGCAGCGGTGGTCCACGCCCAACCGCCGCGCTGGTCGTAGACGCGCAGCCGATACGGGCGACGCCCGAGGCCCGCGACGACGAACCGGCCTTCCTGGTCGGTGAGCCCGAACGCCCGCACGAGGTTGCCTGCCAGCGACAGCGGATCCCGGGACGCCGGCGCCGCCATGTCCTCGGCCGTCTCGCGGTCCGTCAGCTGCGAGAGCTGCCACGGGTAGACCGCCACGCCAACACACGGAACGCCGTGAGGATCGACCACGCGTCCCGCGATGACGAGGCTCTGCTGCTGAAGTTGGAGGTCCTGCGTCACCGAGTCCACGCTGGTCTGCAGGCGTTCCCCGAAACCTCGCACGACAGCCGGATACCAACCGTCGTGCGCCGCGAACAGCGACGACGAAGGATCGATCGAAGCGCCGGCTTCGAGCTCGAGTACGTAGTCGCCCGATGGTCCGGTCGCCGTCGTCCACTGGCCAAGTCCGACCCTGGCCCCAAAGACGTAGGCGCCGCGCGCGTCGGTGACGACTCCGGTCACGAGACGCTTGCCACGCGCAATCGATCGCATCGTGACGACGAGTTCCGCAAGCGTCGACTCGTCGATCGCCACCGTGATCGGCACGCAGCCGGGCTTGCGCAGCAGCACGAACGTGTTGGCCAGCGGCAGTCGTTGCCAGGAGTGCCTGCCCCGCTCGTCGCTCGACGAGATGCCCGGCAGCGACTCGATCGCGTCGTCGAGCACCTGCGGGAAGTCCACGAGGCCGTACCAGGTCACCGCACCGGTGGTGCCGAGCAGCGGCCAACCGCGTTCGTCGAGAACCGTGATCGTCTGCGTGCGGCACGGCGCGACGACGACCAGCGGCGAGGAACGGAGCGGCTCACCAGGGACCGGCCACGGCCGGTTTTGACTCGGGGGCCGCACCGCGAGCTCGCGCCACGGAGCGGCGACGAGGACGCCCTTCGCCGGCCACGGGTCGGGAACCGGGAAGTGGCCGTTCTGGTCGGAGACGGCGAGCGACTCGAATGCGCCGCCCTCGCCGAGCCCGATCGAGACGGCCGCGACGGGCCGGCCCTTCGTGTCGAGGACCGTGCCCTGGACCCCGGCTGCCGCCTGCGGTGCTGGCGTGCCCGCCACGGCGGTGCGGTCCTGCTGGTTCACGGTCGTGCTGCCTGTCGCTCGAGGCGGCGCCGCTGCGACAACGCCGCCGGGCAGCGCGGGAGCATCGGGTTCGGGCGCCAGGAGGCGCGGCGCGAGCAGCGCACCACCGACGACGGCCACGAGCAGGACAGCGACGAGCGCGAGACGGATCTTGTTCATGGCGAGCAGCAGAGGCAGCGCCGTGGGTGCGCCGGCGCGGAAGAGAGGAACGACCAGGGCGAGCACCGCGCGCGACCGCCGCCAATCCTCGCCGAGCTCTCGCGCGAGCCGTTCGCGCATGGTCTCGAGGCCGCGATGCAGGCGCTGGCGCACGTTGGCCGGCGTCGTGTTCGTCCTCGCTGCAACCGTCTCGATGTCGAGCTGGTGGTAGTGACGCAGCAGGATCGTCGTGCGGTAGGGTTCGGGCAGGTCGCTGACCGCAGTGCTCACGGCGCGATGCACGGCGAGCCGTTCGACGGTCTCGAGCGTCGAGTCGGTCGGGACGCCGCGTTCGATCGCCGCCTCGTGGCGCTGCCGGCGTCGTTCCTCACGGCGGTGGGTGAGCGCGAGACGCGTCGCAACCGTGCGCAGCCAGGTCCGCAGCGCAGCTTGGGCGCGCGGTGGTTTCTGCCAGGCGCGCAGCCAGGTCTGTTGCAGCACGTCGCTTGCCGTCGCGTCGTCGACGAGCTCGCGCAGCACCGGTCGCAGCCACGCCTCGCTGGCGCGGAGGTGTTCGAGGCTCAGGAACATCTGGCTGTCGCTCACGGTGCTCAGTGGACGTCCGCGACGACGCCTGAGTGACAAGAAACCGGCTCACGACCCGCGGTGCGAGGGCCGTCAGGCAAGGTTTCCGCGGTTGCCGTTGTCAGTCGCGCGGGGCTTCCTTGCTGCCGACGATCGTGAGGTTCATGCCGATCTGCACCGAGACGGCCTTGCCGTCGACCATCACGGTCGTCTTGCCGTTGAGATACCAGCCGAACGAGCCCGTGGAGAAGGACTTCACCTCCGCGAGCATCTCCTGGCCGTTGATGCTGACCTTGAGGGGCTCGGCCTTCTCGAGGAACTTCGCTTGCGACAACGGGCACGAGGACTTCGCCATGCGCCGCATGGTCGCAGTCTCGCGACGGCTTGCCAAGGTCGGACCGGGCAACCCCCGGTTTCGCGGTCGAGCGGTGAGGCGACGCGTGTCATCCGGAGCAGCATTGCTGCGGGCCGCGATCCGCAGCTCGAGAAGGCGATCGAGGTCGTGCTCGCGAGCTCGCCGCGAATCCGCCTGCCACTCCGAGTCAGGATCGCCAATTCGGGACGCACCGATCCTTCTCGGCGAGCACGATCTTCGGCGCTGCATCCCGGTGCGCGAAACCGACGAGGGCCTTCGTTGCCGAGGAGCCGCCGATGGGCACCGTGATCGCGTGCGCCACGATCGTGTAGGGCGCCGTGAGACCGAGCTTCTCCAAGGCCGGACCAACGCCGCGCAGATCGGGGAAGCCGTTGCGTGCGGCACCTCGATCCAACGCGAAGCTCGCACACTTGACCTTGATCTCCGTGCTCCACAGCCTGGGCTCACAGTCCTTGTTCAGGTCGATCACCTTCGTGCCGAGCGCGTTGGACTTCGAGAGATCGTCATGGCTCAGCGCGACGAATGCATGCGTGATCGTTCGAGGGTCGATCTGGATCGGAGGATCGCCCGTGCCCTGGTTCACGAGCTGTGCAGCGCTCGCGCGCGGCGCCGCCCCGGTTTCGCCAGAAGGCGGTCCCGATCCGCGCACGCCGAACAGACCGAACAGGCGCTTCCAGAAGCTCATTCGTCACCTCCGATTCTCGCGTCGCATGAGCGCGACGCTTCGGCTATCGGCATTTCAGCTGCCGATACCGTCGCGAGCGAGGTCTTCGCGCGCGGCGGGTGCCGCGACACTGCCGGGCGGATGCACGTAGAAGCCCGGGTCGTCGTAGTTCGTGATGTTGTCGCGCACCTTCAACACGGTGACCATGCCGCCCATCGTCACATAGCCGAACCCACCCTGCCCGCCGACCATCGGCAGGCTGTTCTTCGGCAGTGTTTGGTCTTCGCCCATCGGATCGTGCTGCTTGCCCATCTCCGCGAAGCCCGGCAGCACCTCGGTCAGTTTCTCGTCGAACAAGCTCGGGTCGACTCCGGTCAGGTTCGGGATGCCGTGCCCCATCTGCGTCATGACGTGGTGCGTCATGTGGCAGTGCATGGCCCAGTCGCCCGGAGTGTCGGCCACGAACTCCACGACGCGCGTCTGGCCCGGCGCGACGAGCACGGTCGTCTCGGGCCAGCGCGCCGACTCGGGAATCTGCCCACCGTCCGTCTCGATCACCGCGAACGAATGCCCGTGCAAGTGGATCGGATGGTGGTCCATCGCACTGAGGTTGCCGATCCGGATGCGCACGCGCTGCCCGGTCTTCACGACCATCGGTGCCGTCGCCGGGAAGACCTTGCCGTTGAACGTGAGCACGTTGAAGTCCGTCATCTCGTTCGGGTCGGGCCGCTCGGTGCCGACCTTCAGCGCCCATTCGCTGAGCATGTAGACGAAGTCGCGGTCCGGCAGCGGTCCCTCCGCCTGCTTCGGGTGCACGACGATCATGCCCATGAGACCCATCGCCATCTGCACCATCTCGTCGTGATGGCTGTGATACATGAACGTGCCGGGCCGCTGCAGCGTGAACTCGTAGCGGAACGTCTCGCCCGGCTCGATCGAGCGCTGCGTGAGGCCGCCGACGCCGTCCATGCCGTTCGGCAGGTGCACTCCGTGCCAGTGCACGGTCGTCGGCGCGTCGAGCTTGTTCGTCACGTAGATGCGCACGCGGTCGCCCTGCACGGCCTCGATCAAAGGCCCGTGCACGCGGCCGTTGTAGCCCCAGCAGTTCGCCGCGAGGCCGGGCGCGAACTCGTGGCGCACGCGTTCCGCGACGAGGTGGCCCACCTTGACGCCGTTCACGACTTTCCAAGGCAGCGTGACGCCGTTGGGGTGCTCGCAAGGTCGATAGTCGGCGAACGGCGCGGGCGTGCGCGGCGTCGCCGCGGCGGTGCGCGCGGCGAGGCCGGTGCCGAGGCCGGCGCTCGCGGACAGCAGCAGGAATTGGCGTCGGTCGTGACTCATTTGGTCGTGACTCACATTCAGTGTCCCTCCGTGACGGTGGCGATGTCGCGCGTGATGGCCAGGATGGGCGGCGGGGCGTGTTGCGGCAGCCCCCCGGCCAACAGTTCGAGCAGGTCGAGACGGGCAAGGTGGGCGTGGTGCAGCAGCACCGCGTGTTCGCGGTCGTCGGCGAGCTGCCGCTGCTTCTCGCGCAGCACGTCGAAGGCGCCGATCTGCATCGCGTTGTAGTGCTGCAGCGTCGTGCGCACGACCTCGGCGCGGAGCGGCCGGTGTACTTCGCGCGAGAAACGCAGGCGATCGGCCAGCAACACGAGCCGGTCGCGCAACAGGCGGGCTCGCGAGCGGACCTCGACGGACTGCTGTACGTGCTGGTGCAGCGCTTCGCGCAGCGTTGCCTCGGCCCTGGCCTGCCTGCCGGTGCCGTGGTCGAACAATGGCAGCTCGAGCGCGAGGTGGGGACCGAGACCCCAGTCGCCGCCGCGTTCGCGCAGCGCGCTGAGACCGATGGCGCCGTCGGGCAGCCACCCGCGCCACGACTCCAGCCCCGCGCTCTGGGCCGCGACGTCGGCGGCCGCACGGCTGGCGCCGAGCACGAGCGACGCCGCCACCGCGCGCGCTTCGACGTGCTCGGTGTCGACGCCTGCGAGCGGATCCTCGCCGAGCGTGCCGGCGATCGTCCACGCGGTCGCTGTACCCCAGAGGCCGAGCAGCTGCTGCAGCGGCTCGCGCGCTTCGGCCGCGGCCTGCTCCGCTGCGGCCAGGTCGAGACGCGCCGCGGATTCGCCGACGCGCGCCGCGGCGAGCGCCTGGTCCGTCGTGTTGCCGGCGGCGTGCAACTCGAGCGTCAGCTCGTGCCCGGCCACGGCGGCCGACAGCGCCTGTTGCTGCACCGTGACGAGAAGTTGGGCCGCGAGCAGGTTCACGACCGCGCGCCGCGCGGCGAACACGAGGTGCACGAGCTCGTCGGCGACGAGCAGCTTCGCCTTCGCGAACTCGTGTTCGGCAAGACGCTCGCGCAGCGGCCGGTAGAACAGGTCGAGGAACGGCTGCGCGAGCCCGAGCTCGATCTCGGTGCCGCCGTCGAACAGGAAGCGCGCATCGCCGTCGAAGATGGGGTTGCGCAAGAGACCCGCTTGCACGAGGTCGGCGCGGTGGATGCCGAGCCGTTCGTAGGTGGCGCGAACGCCGTGGTTGTTGAGCAGGGCGATGCGCACGGCGTTGTCTTCGGTGAGCGGCGCCTGCAGCAGGGCCATGACCTCGCTGCTGCACGCGGTGTCTAGGTCGGTGGGACTCGGCGGCAGGTCGGTCTGCAGGCGTTGCGACAGGTCGAGGCGCGTGGCCTCGCGGTCGTTCTCGGGTGGGAGCTGCGTGCAGGCAGCCAGCGCGAGCGCGAGCGGGGCGGACAGCGGGAGACGGTGCATCTCAATGGCCTCGCGGGCGTGCTTCGCCCGGTGCGCTCGTCTTCGCGGTGCGGGCCGGCATCGTCAACGTGGTGCCCGCGGGTGGTGGGTTCGCTTCCTCGGCGAGCGGGGAAGCGGGATGCGCGGGCGGTGGATCGGGCATGGGCGGCGCCGCGGCACAGCCCGCGAAGATCGCGATCGCGAACCACGCGCCGCGTCGCCGCGTGATGGCCCTCACTTGGCCCCCTCTTGTTTGCCCGGTGGCGGCGGCGCCTTCTCGCCGGCTTTCTCGGCTGGCTTCTTGTGTTCGTGCGGGGGTTTGGGCGGCTGCGCCTTCGCGATGGCCTTCGCCTTCTCGAGCACGCCCGCTGGATCCTGCTTCACGTCGTCGACGAGCTGCGGTGACGAAAGGTGCACGATCGTTTCGCCGACGACCGCGAAGGCATTCTTCGTGACGGACTTGCCGCTCACGGGACAGGTCTCGTTGCCGAGATCCTTGACCTTGCGCGTGAGCTTCGTGAGCGTGATCTGCGAATGCGTGCGCGCCTGCTCGACACACGCCGCGCAACACAGCTTGAACGAGTAGCCCTGCAGCGTGATGGTCACGGCGCCGTCGGCGATAGGCTCACCCGACACGGGGCAGACGTCGTTGCTGACGTCCTGCACGACCGGGTAGGCCGTCTTGTGGGCGGCCTGCAGGTCCGCGGCGATCTTCTTGTAGCAGGGTTTGCAGCAGACGTAGAAGCGGCCGAGCTCGGTGTCGATGAACAGCGGCATCGACACCTTCTTGCCCATGATCGGGCAGGTCGGATTGGCGAACGTCGGTACTTCGACCGTCAATGTCGCCTTGTCGGGCGCGGGGGGATCCTGGGCGCTGACACCAAGGACGAACACGATGCATGCAAACAGCGAACGGAACATGACTGCCACCTCGCGAACGGTAATGAGACCGGCCCGACGAACGGAAACGAAGGGCCGCTGAACCGGGACGTCGTGCCGCGCGTGCCCAGCTCCGAGCTGGGTAGGGCAAGGACGTCGAGGCGCCAAGGTCGACGGCGTGACGCCGGCCTCGGGCCAGCGCTTACAACAGCAGCGGGAGATTGCGGTGGTGGTCTCGGGGCGGCGGGCGTGCGACCTCGAATCTCTGCAACCTGCGACCGGTGTCGGCGAGCACGGGGACGACACCTGCGCTCGTGGGCGGCAGCGCGATGACGTCGGAGCTCGGTGGCTGCTGCGGCAGCAGCGGCTTGGGCTGGTGGTCCGGCACCTTGACCCAGACGCACTTGCAGCTACGAGGCGTCACCAGCACGGCGCCGTGGTCGCTGCGTTTCTCCCCGCGGCAACAGTGGTCGCAGCAGGTCGATGGCAGCGGGGCCGGTGTCACGGCCTGGTGTGCCGCACAGCAACAGGCCGTTGCACTGGCCGCACTGGGCGTCGCGGCGGCGGTGCTCGCAGCCGCGGCACAGCGGCAGATGCGCCACAGGAAGCCCGCCGGAAGCACGAGGCCCGGCAGGGCCAATAGCAGCACCAGCAACGTGGCAAGGGATCGCATGCACTCCCGCAGACAGCCCGGATCATCGGCTATGCGTGCGGGCTTGGCAAAGGGCGGCCTGTAAACCTCCCTTGCCGAGGCGGCAATTACACGTTCTCGGCCCTCGGGACTCGAGCTAGCGACGGCGTCGATGCCGCACGATCTCTCCCTCGACGAGGAAGATCACGTCCTCGGCGATGTTCGTGCACTGGTCCGCGATGCGTTCGAGATACTTCGACACCGACATCACGCTGATCGGTCCCTCCATGTTGGCGGGATCCTGGCGCGCCAGCGTGTGCATCTCGCGGACCATGTGGCGGTGGATCCGGTCGACGATGTCGTCGGCGGCGAGCACGCGTCGGGCAATGTTCACGTCGGACTCGATCAGCGTGTCGAGCGAATCCGCGACCATGCGCTTCACGGTCTCGACCATCGTCGTGAATTCCGCCGGCAGGCGGACCGGGGCGCACTTGATCAGCTCCTCGGCGCGAGCCGCGATGTTGCCGGCGAGGTCGCCCATGCGCTCGAGCTCGTTGTTGACCTTCAGGACCGTGATGATGTAACGGAGGTCGACTGCCACGGGCTGGTGCAGGGCCAGGATCTTGAGGCACTCCTCCTCGACCATCACCTCGCGCCGGTCGATGGCATCGTCGCTCTTCAGCACTTCGGCGGCGAGCGCCGGCAGCCGTTCGAGCAGAGCCTTCGTCGCTTTGAGGATCGAGCCCTGGACCATGGAGCCGACCGCCAGGACTTGCTTCTTCAGGTGTTCGAGATCGCGCAGCAGGTGTTTGGTCATTGCGATTTGGGTGCGGTCGTCGCCCGACGCGTGATCACTTCATTGTGCATGTCGGACTTGTCCGGCCCAGCGTGAAGCCACAGTTAAGACGGCGTCAAGACTCTCGGCCCCGCGTGCGGCCGCGGCGCAGTCGCTCTTCACACAGCATTCACAGTGATCGACCCTTGTCTTCACCGAGCACTCCTAGGGTCTGCAGCGAATTGCCGAGCCAAGGAGTGAGCCCAGCGGGGCACCTTGATTGGCGTTACCAACCAGGAGGTGAACCCAATGAGAGAGTCGATGAGCAAGCTGATGTCGTGGTCGATTCCGATCGCTGTGCTGGGCGTCTCGTGCGCAGTCGTGCGCGCGCAAGCCACCGTGAAGCTGGACGGGTCGAGCACCGTGTTCCCGATCGCCGAAGCGGTGGCCGAGGAGTTCCAGAAGGCGAAGAATGGCGCGATCAAGGTCACGGTCGGCAGCTCTGGGACCGGCGGCGGCTTCAAGAAATTCGTGCGCGGCGAAACGGACATCTCCGATGCCTCGCGTCCGATCTCGAAAGAAGAGATGAAGGCCTGCAAGGGGGCCGGCATCGAGTACATCGAGCTGCCGATTGCCTTCGATGCGCTGACGGTGGCGGTGAGCGCGAAGAACGACTGGGTCACTTCGATCACCGTGGAGGAGCTCAAGAAGATCTGGGAGCCGGATGCCCAGGGCAAGATCACGCACTGGAACCAGGTTCGCCCCGAATGGCCCGCCGAGAAGCTCGTGTTGTTCGGGCCAGGGTCCGACTCGGGCACCTTCGACTACTTCACCGAAGCGATCTGCGGCAAGGCCAGGGCGAGCCGCGGGGACTTCACGGCGAGCGAAGACGACAACGTGCTCGTGCAGGGCGTCGAGGGCAACAAGTACTCGCTCGGCTACTTCGGCTACGCCTACTACGAGCCACACAAGGATCGCATGAAGGCACTGGCGATCGAGTGGTCGAAGAACTCGGTGAAGACCCCGGTCATGCCCAGCACGGAGAACGTGCTGAAGAGCATCTACAACCCGCTGTCGCGCCCGCTGTTCATCTACGTGAACAAGAAGTCGGCCGACAGGCCCGAGGTCAAGGAGTTCGTCGAGTTCTTCCTCAAGGAGGCCGAGAAGCTGACGAAAGAAGTGAAGTATCTGCCGCTGCCTCCCTGGGCCTACCAGACCGGGCTGCAGCGTTTCTCGAAGCGCGAATGCGGGACCGGCTTCGGGGGCGTGCCGGAGGTCGGGCTCACGATCGATGCGCTGTTGCTTCGCACGCCGACCATGGAGGCAAAGGAAGCGACCCCGGGAGCGCCGCCCGCCGAGAAGAAGTGAGCCGCCAGCAGCAGGTCGTAGGACACGCGGAATGACCGTATCCGACATCGCGATCCAGGAAGCGCCCGCTCGAGTCGACTCGAGGCGGCGCTGGCGTATGTACAGCGATCGTTTCGCGGCCGTGCTGCTGTGGGTCGCCGCGATGTCGTCGGTTGCGATCACCTGCGGCATCGTCGCCGTGCTCGTGTTCGAGTCGATCCCGTTCTTCGCGCACGTCGGTCTGGGCACGTTCCTCACGGACACGGAGTGGATGCCGCTGTTCCTCAACCCGCGCTTCGGCATCCTGCCGCTCGTGACCGGAACGCTCGTGACCACGGTGATCGCGCTCTGCGTCGCGATGCCGGTCGGCACGGTCATCGCGATCTACCTCAGCGAGTTCGCGCCTCACCGCCTGCGCGAGATCCTCAAGCCGGTGCTCGAGCTGCTGAGCGCCGTGCCGACGGTCGTCTACGGCTACTTCGCTCTCTTGTTCGTGACGCCGCTGCTGCAGAAGCTCATTCCGGACCTGCCCACCTTCAACATGCTGGGTGCCGGGATCGTGATGGGGATCATGATCATTCCCTACGTGAGCTCGCTGAGCGAGGACGCGATGCGCGGCGTGCCGAGGTTGTTGCGCGAAGGGGCCTACGCGATGGGGGCCAACAAGATCCTGACCGCGATCAAGGTCGTATACCCCGCCGCCCTGTCCGGCATCGGATCGTCCTACGTGCTCGGCATCTCGCGCGCGGTCGGCGAGACGATGATCGTCGCGATCGCCGCGGGCCAGCAGCCCACCCTGACGATCAACCCCACGGAGCAGGCCGCCACGATCTCGGCGTTCATCGTGCAGGTGAGCATGGGCGACCTGCCGCACGGCACCATCGGCTACCAGTCGATCTTCGCGGCCGGTGTGGTGTTGTTCGCGATGACGCTGGTCTTCAACATCGCCGGCTACCGCCTGCGCAAGCGATTCCGGGAGGCCTACTGATGCGCACGATCCAGCAGACCGTCGCGTTGCGTGTGCGCCAGGATCGGTGGTTCCAGGTGTTCGGCGTCACGTGCACGCTGCTCGGCGTCGCCACGCTGTGCGCGCTGCTCGGCAACCTGCTGCTCGACGGCCTCGGCCGGATCGACTGGGGTTTCTTGTCCTCGTTCCCGTCGCGCTTTGCGTCCAAGGCGGGCATTCTCGCGCCGCTGGTCGGCACGCTGCTCGTGATGCTGGTCACGGCTGCCGTCGCGGTGCCGCTCGGCATCGCCGCCGGCGTCTATCTCGAGGAGTATGCGCCGAAGAACAGGATCACGGCGATCGTCGAGGTCAACATCGCGAACCTCGCCGGTGTGCCTTCGATCATCTACGGCCTCATGGCGCTCGGCGTGTTCGTCTATGCGTTCGGCTTCGGTCACAGCATCCTGACCGCTGGCCTGACACTCGGTTGCCTGATCCTGCCGATCGTCATCGTCGCGACGCGCGAAGCGTTGCGCACGATTCCGCGGTCGATCCGCGAGGCCTCCTACGCGCTCGGTGCCACGAAGTGGGAAACGGTGCGACACCACCTGCTGCCATACTCGACCGGTGGCATCGCGACGGGGATCATCATCGGACTGTCGCGCGCGATCGGCGAGACCGCACCGCTCGTCACGATCGGTGCCCTTGCCTACATCGCGTTCCTGCCCGACTCGCCGATCACGACCGAGTTCCCGTTCGTGTCGTTCAGTTGGCTCGGCTCCGACTTCACGGTGCTGCCGATGCAGATGTTCAACTGGGTGTCGCGCCCGGATCCCGCGTTCCAGGCCAACGCCGCGGCGACGGGAGTCGTGCTGATCTTGATCACGTTGACGATGAACGCACTCGCGATCTTCGTCCGGTATCGCATGCGCAGGAGCATCAAGTGGTGATGGAATCGAAGCATCGAGTGATGGAGACGCCGCCGCAGGAGATCGAGGCCGATCTGGCGTCGCCACAGGCGCCTGCCGCGCGGCCATTGCGGAACCTGGCTCGGGATCCAGGAAGACCCCGGACGGGCGCTGGTGAAGGAACGGACCTCGAGATGAAGCCAAATCCGACGATCGCCAACGTCAAAGTCCAGCTGCGCAACTTCGGTTTCAGCTACGGCAGCCACCGGGTGTTGAAGGACCTGAACATCGCCTTCGAGAACAAGAAGGTCACGGCGCTGATCGGTCCGTCCGGCTGCGGCAAGACGACGCTGTTGCGCGCGTTCAACCGCATGCACGATCTCTATCCGGGCAACACCTACGAGGGCGAGATCCTGCTGTTGCCGGAGGGCATCAACCTCGTCGGCAAGGACGTCAGCCCGACCGAGATGCGCATGCGGCTCTCGATGGTGTTCCAGAAGCCGAACCCGTTCCCGAAGTCGATCTTCGAGAACGTGGCGTTTGGCCTGCGCATGCGCGGCGTGAGGGACGCGGCCGCGATCCGCGACAAGGTCGAGCAGTCGCTGAAGGACGCGGCGCTGTGGGACGAGACGAAGGACCGGTTGCACAAGCCGGCCTACGATCTGTCGGGTGGCCAGCAGCAGCGCTTGTGCATCGCGCGCGCGCTCGCGGTCGATCCCGAGATCGTGCTGTTCGACGAACCGACGTCGGCGCTCGACCCGACGGCGACGTTGCGCATCGAGGAGCTGATCGAATCGCTGCGAGCCAGGGTGACGATCATCATCGTCACTCACAACATGCAGCAGG
>DASRJH010000278.1:0-37163 GCA_035649575.1 Planctomycetota bacterium | reverse complement strand
ATCGTGACGACGCGGCCGCTGCGCGCGCAGGCGAGCCACCAGCAGCTGCAATCGCCTTGGACGACGGTGGACCCTCGGGCCGCGGGCACGACGATCGAGCTCGAGCTCGCAGCGGCGCTCGGCGAGGTAACGATCGAGTTCGAAGGCGACTACCGCGTGCGCAACACCGTGATCACGTGGCGGTCCGAGGACGGCCGCGAGGGCCGCGAGCATCTGATGCGCGACGACCGCAGCGGGCCGTTCCGGTTGTTCCTGCCGCCGGGTCGCTACCACCTCACGGCCGGTCCCGGCGGCGGCGAACGCAACGGCGTCTTCCTGCTGCCTTCCGAACGCGACGTCGAAGTCGGCACTGTGCCTCGACAGATCACCTTCCCGGCAATGTTCGGCGGCCGCTTCACGGTCTCTGCGACGGACAGCAGCGGGCTCTACGTCGGCGGCACGTGCCGCGTCGTCGACGCGACCGGAAAAGACGTCACGGACCGGTTCTCGGTGAGGACCGAGAACGGCACGGACACCGGGGCCTGGGGCGAGCTGCTGCCCGGCGGCCCCAACGACTTCACGGCGATCCTGCCGGCTGGCGACTACCTGTTGACGTTCGACTTCCGAGACCACGGCGCGCGCGAACACCGCGTCTCGATCCGGCCGCGCGAAGTCGCCGAGGTGCGCGTTCGCTTGTGACGCGCCGGGGAAGCGGCCCGGATACGCTGCGCGCATGAAGTCCGGCCGTCCACGCATCGCTCTCTGGCTGCTGCTCGGTCCGTCGCTCCAAGCACAGGACGTGCACTACACGCTGGCCATCGTGGACGTGCCCGCGCAGATCGCCGAGGTGACCGCGACGTTCCCGACCGCGAGCACGAAGGAGCTCGAAGTGTTCCTGCCGGTCTGGTCCCCGGGCTTCTACCGCGTCGAGAACTACCACGACCAGGTCCTGACGTTCGCCGCTCGCAGTGACGGCGGCGAGCTCGCCGTCAGCAAACCGAAGGACAATCGCTGGCGCGTTGCGACGGCTGGTGCCGCCGCCGTGACCCTCACCTACTCGCTGTCCTGCAAGCGCGCCTCGGTGACGCACAACCAGATCGCGCAGGCGTTCGCGGTCTTCTGCGGCCCGGCGACGTTCGTCGGCGAGGTCGGCGCACCGGCGCGCGCGCATCACGTCGCCATCAACCTGCCCGAAGGCTGGCAACACAGCGCGACGGCTCTGCCGCTCGAGCCCGGCGGCGCGGTCCACCACTACAAAGCACGCGACTACGACTGGCTGCTCGACTCTCCGATCGTGCTCGGCACGGTCACGACGACCGCGTTCGACGTGTTCGGCGCGCGCCACGAGTGGGCCGCCTTCGGCAGCGACAGCGGTTGGGACACCGGGCTGCTCGTGCAGAACCTGCAGCCGATCACGGCCGAGCTGTGCCGCACGTTCGGCGCCGTGCCGTTCCAGCGCTACGTCTTCCTCGCGGGCTTCCGCAACAGCAACGGCGGCCTCGAGCATCTCGACTCGACGCTGCTGAGCGCCAACAGCCGGCAACGGCCCGACGATGCGCGCTTCCTTTCGTTCGTCGCGCACGAGTACGCACACGCCTTCAACGTGAAGCGGCTGCGCCCCGTCGAGCTCGGACCGTTCGACTACGAGAACCCGCCGAGCACCCCGAGCCTGTGGATCGCCGAGGGACTCACGACGTGGTTCGGCGAGCTGGCGCTCGCGCGAAGCGGCGTGATCACGGCTCCGACGTGGCTCGGGCTCGTGTCGGACCACGTGCGCAGTCTGCAGCACACCGCGGGACGCAAGCTACAGACGCTCGCCGACGCGTCGCTGTCGGTGTGGAAGGGCTCGATGTCGGGCACGGGCGGCGACCCGCGCAAGACGATCAGCTACTACGTGAAGGGCCCCGTCGTCGGCTTCGTGCTCGAAGCGCGCCTGCGCGCCGCGACCGAGGGCCGGCACGGCCTCGACGAGGTCATGCGGGCTGCGTATGCGCGCTACTCGGGCGCGAGCGGGTTCACCGCGGAGCAGTTCGAAGCGATCGCCGCCGAGGTCGCCGGCGCGGCGCAGACGGCGTTCTTCGATCAGGTGCTGCGTTCCACCGCCGAGATCGACTACCAGGAGGCGCTGGCCTGGTTCGGGTTGCGTTTCGCCGAGGTTGCGGACGGAGCTCCGCGCCAGGAACACTGGCGGCTCGAGGCACTGTCGGAGGCGACCGCGTTGCAGAAGGAGCATCTGCAGGCGCTGCTCGCACCGACCCCAGCGCCGGCCGCATGGGGCAGCGCGTCGCGTGGGTCCTCATCCGATCGCTAGTCGGCGAGCCGATCCCAGCTCGGACTTCACGACGGGCCTTGCGTTGCTGCGGCGAAGCCTCCTATCGTCAGATCGCCATGACCCGGGCGCGTGCGTTGCAAGCACTGCTGGCAACACTGCTGTTGCTGCTACAGGCCTTCGCGCCAGGCGTCCACCGCGTGCAGCACGCGCTTTCTGATCCGAGTGATTGCGCGGCCTGCTGCTGCGGCCGGCAGCATCACGACACCAACGCAAACGCGCGCCGGATTCCAGTCGTGCGGCCGGAGGTGGCGCCTGCCGAACGGTGCTGCCTCTGCGACCTGTTGGCCACACCGCTGCCGATGCGGCCGGCGCCAGCGGTCGCGGTGCCGTCGCTGCCCTGGCCTCTGTGTGCCGTCGTGCGTCCGCCGGTGGCGGCGGTACCCTCCGTGGCCTCGTTCGATCTCTACCGCGTGCGTGCGCCGCCGCGAACCCTCCTGGTGTGAGTTGACGGTTCCGTTCGACGGCACGCGGCGCCACAGCGCCCGTGCTGCCGGCATTCCGAGCTGCCCTCGGCAGCGTCACCAGGAGAACTCCGATGCTACTTCGTGTCTCTGCGGCGGTGCTCGGCATCGCCGCCTGCGTGAGCCTTCTTCCGGCTCGAGGCGGTGCCGCACCGGCACCGCAAGATCCACCTCCACCGTCGGACGCGCGCCGTGCCGCGCTCGAACGCGCGGCGAGGGATCTGACCAACGCGGGCACCGCTTCGCCAGGCCTCGGTCAACAGCAGGGGCCGGTGCGGCTGGTCGACCTCTCGCTCGACGTGATGGGCGCGGTCGGCAGCTCGACCGAGCGCGACAGGGTACTCGGCGACCTGCAGGGCGGCGGCCACGATCCGCGCAAGCGCGGCTTCACGCTTCAACAAGCTGAGCTGTCTCTGGCCGCGGCGGTCGATCCGTACTTCACCGCGCAGGCGTTCTTGGTCACCCAGCTCGACCCGATCGAAGGCGAAACGGTCGTGGAGCTCGAGGAGGCCTACGCGACGACGCAGCAGCTGCCCGCCGACCTGCAGCTCAAGGTCGGCCACTACCTCACCGAGTTCGGCCGCATGAACCAGGTACACCCGCACGCCTGGGACTGGGTCGACCAGCCGGTGATCATCACGCGCGTACTCGGGCCCGACGGCATGCGCGCGCCCGGTGCGCGCGTGTCCTGGCTCGTGCCCGGGGAGCAATATGCAGAGTTGTTCCTTTCGGTGCAGAACGCGAACGGCGAAGGAATGGCCAGCTTCCTCGCGAACGACGAGTTCTACGGCGAGCGGCCCATCGGCGGGCGCTTCTTCACCGAGCGCGAGGTGCGGTCGTTCGCCGACGTCGTGTACTCGGCGCGTGCAGTCGCCGAGTTGCCTCTCGCGGACACCGCGACGCTGCTGGTCGGAATCTCCGGAGCTCTGGGCCCCAACGCGACGGGCGGCGACGCCGACACCCTGATCTACGGCGTCGACTTCGCGCTGCGTGTACGGTCTACGGATGCCCGTGACCGTTGGCCCGAGTGGCGTCTGCAAGGCGAGTACGTCGCGCGTGTGTTCGACGCTGCCGATCAGGTCGACGATGCGGATCCGTTGAACCCCGTGGCGCTGCCGCGCGACACGCTGCGCGACCACGGTGGTTACCTGCAAGGTCTGTGTGGCTTCGCGCAGTACTGGTCAGCCGGCCTGCGCGTCGACTACGCCACTGGTGCAGGCTCGAGCTACGACGCGGCGACCCAGACGTTCGACCGCGACAGCGACATGTTCCGCGCCGATCGCCTGCGGCTCTCGCCGCTGCTCGTGTATCAGCCGAGCGAGTTCTCGCGTCTGCGCCTGCAATACAACTACGACGACACCGACGCGCTGGCGGACCCGGTCCACTCGGTGTGGCTCAGCTTCGAAGTCCTGATCGGTACCCATCCAGCCCATCGCTTCTGAGGACCACCAATGCGCTCACTCGATTCTCCAGTACTCCTGCTGCTCGCGGCTCTGTGCTCCGCTCTGCAGCCACCAGCGCAGCAGTTGCGGGTCTGTGCTACGACCACGGACCTCGGTGCCCTGTGCGCTGCAGTAGGCGGCAACGAGGTGCAGGTCACTACTTTCGTGCGCCCTGCTGAGGACCCGCACTCGTTGGAGGCGCGCCCGAGCCTCCTGAAGGCACTCAACAAGGCCGACGTGCTCGTGTTGGTCGGGCGCGAGTTGGAAATCGGATGGTTGCCGGTCCTGCTCTCCAACGCTCGCAACGGTGCCGTGCTCGCTGGTCAGCCCGGCTACGTCGACTGCAGCACCGCGGTCCGCGCGCTCGGTGTACCGACAGGTCCTGTGGATCGTTCCCAAGGCGACGTGCACGCTGCCGGCAACCCGCACTACCTGACCGACCCGCTGTGCGGATTGCAGGTCGCCGCTCTGGTGACCGAGCGCTTGACGCAATTGCGGCCGGCGGCCCAGGCGACATTCGCCCGCAACCTGCAGGAGCTGCGCAAGCGACTGGCTGTAGCGATGGTGGGCGAGAACCTCGCTGCGCGCTACGACGACGATGCGGAGCGCCTGGCACTCCTGTTCGGCGCTGGCAAGCTTGCGACGCTTCTGCGCGAGCAGGGCGATCTCGCAGATCTCGGAGGCTGGTTCGGCGCGCTCTTGCCGCATCGAGGCGCTCCGCTCGTGGTCGATCACGATCTGTGGCCGTACTTCGCCGAGCGCTTCGGCCTCACGGTCGTGGCGCAATTGGAACCTCGTCCGGGCGTTGCGCCGACGACCGCTCATCTCGAGAAGGTGATTGCGCGCATGCGCAGCGACCGGGTTCGCGTGATTGCGACCGCTTCGTACTTCCCGCCGCGCCACGCCGAGTTCGTGCGGCAGGCCACCGGTGCACAGGTGGCAGTGCTGGCCCACCAGCCCGGTGCCTTGCCGGGAACCGACGACTACTGCGCCTTCGTCGACCACAATGTTCGAGCGCTGGTGGCGGTGTTGGCGGAGACCCCGCGGTGAGCGCGGCTCCGCTCGTGGCAGCCACCGACCTGGACGTCGGGCGTTCCACACCGCTGATCCGCGGTGTGGAGCTGGCCCTGTATCCGGGCGAGTGCTGGTTCCTTCTCGGCCGGAACGGTTCGGGCAAGAGCACTCTGATCGCGACGCTGCTCGGCCTGCTGCCGCCGTTGCGCGGTGGCTTCTCCATGGCCGAGGCGGTGAGCAACCGCAGTGGGCTTGGCTTCGTGCCGCAAGAGACTGGTGTCGGGCACAGCCTGCCGATCACAGCGGCCGAGTACGTGTGGATGGGTCTCGGCGGAACGGAGCGTGCTCAGGCGCGAGCGAGTGTGCAGGCCGCGCTTGCGGGCATGGGTGTCGCGGACCTCGCGCACCGCGACGTGAGCTCGCTGAGCTTCGGCCAGCGCCGACGAGTCATGGTTGCTCGGGCACTCGTACGCATGCCCGTGCTGCTCGTGCTCGACGAGCCGGCGGCCAATCTCGACCCGGACGGCAGCCACCGCCTGGCGGCCGACCTCGAGGTGCTACGACGCGCGCGCGATCTGTGCATCCTGCACGCGAGCCACGACCTGGAGTTGGCGCGCACATTCGCGACTCACGTGGCGCTCGTGCACGACGGGGTGCTGACAACGCAGCCGGCGGCGACAGCTTTCGCGGGCACGCTGCTGCGCGAGACGCTCGGGGGTGGCCGCTGATGGAGGACTTCCTGCTGGCCTGGTCGCTGTTCCGCGACACCTGGCTGACGGCGCTGATGTTGGCAGCGTTGCTGCCGTTCTGCGGCGTCGTGTTGCTGCTGCGTCGACAGGTGTTCCTCGGCGCCGCGGTCGGCCAGGCCGCCAGCCTCGGCATCGCGTTGACGCTCTGGCTCGGCCTCGGTGAAGGTCACGCCGATCATGGCAGTTCGACACCGGCACTCGCGGCCGGGTTGCTGGCTGCGATGATCACGGCGGTGCTGGCGCTTCGCTCGTTGTCGGGCGGCGGCTCGGACCTCGAGGCGCGCTCGGCGTTGGTCTTCCTGCTCGGCGGCAGCGGTGCGATGGTGCTGCTCGCCGATGCCCCGCATGGCATGCAGGAACTGCAGCGTTTGCTGCTGTCGTCGTTGCTCGGCGCATCGATTCGCGAAGTCCTGATCGCCGCAGCCCTGCTCGTCGCGACAGCGGCCATCGCCGTGGCGCGGTCCCGCCGCATTCTGTTGTGGGCAACCGACCCAGCCACTTCCGCCGCCCTCGGCGTCCCTGTGCTGCGCTACGACGTCTTGGTCGGCGCCTGGCTCGGCGGTTGCTTGGGCTTTGCCATCCACACCGCCGGCCTGCCGTTCGCGTTCGGCGCCGCGGTGTTGCCAGTGCTGCTCGCGCGAGAGCTGTGCGGATCCCTGCACGCCGTGATTCTCGCGGCACCGGTCATCGGCGTCATCAGCGCTGCGGTGGGTCTCGTCGCCGCACACACGGCCGACCGACCTCCGGGTCAGGCCGCTGTGCTCGTCGCGGCGCTGGGACTCGCGATCGTCAGGCTCTTTCATCTGCTGCGCGGCACCGGCTAGCGAGCCTACGCCAACCTCACGCCCGGCCGCGACGCGCCGGCGCCTCCACCACCGGCGGCGCCGAGCGTCAGATCTGAACGGACTTCCAGCGGCCCTTGCGGAACATCCAGAGTGCTATGACGGCAAAGCACGACTCCGCGATCGGGATCGACCAGAAGACGCCGATCGGGCCGCAGCCGAACTCGAAGGCCAGCAGATACGCGAGCGACAACTCGAGCACCCAGAAGCACCAGAACGTGAGCCACGTCGGCGTCGCGGTGTCGCCGGCACCGTTGAAGGCCTGCATGCCCACCATGCCCCAGGAGTAGAACACGTAGCCCGCCGCGAGGATCCGCAGCGTGTCGACCGCGTGGCCCATGACCGTGGGGTCGGTCACGAAGAAGCTCATGATCTGCACGGGCCAGAGCTCCATGACGAGCGTGACGAACGCGAGGAACGCCATGTCGTAGAGGCCCGTGAGCCAGACGGACCGTTCGGCGCGGTCGGGTTGCTTGGCGCCGAGGTTCTGGCCGACGAGCGTCGCCGCCGCGTTGCTGAGGCCCCACGCGGGCAGCAGCGCGAACAAGAGGATGCGCATCCCGACCGTGTAACCCGCGGTCGCGGCTTCGCCGAACGCGGCGACCATGCGCATCAGCAGCACCCAGCTCGTCGTGCCGATCAGGAACTGGCCGATCGTGCCGAACGAGAGGCGCACGAGCTGCCACATCGGGCCTGCATCGAAGCGCACGAGGCGTTGCAGCCGCACGCGGCTGTTGCCGCGCCGCAACAGCCAGAACTGGTAGAGCACGGCGACGGCGCGGCCCGAACACGTCGCGACCGCGGCACCCGTGACGCCGAGCTGCGGGAACGGCCCGAGCCCGAAGATCAGGCACGGGTCGAGCACGAGGTTGATGCAGTTCGCGACCGCGAGCGTCTTCAGCGCGAGGATCGGATCGCCAGCCCCGCGGAAGATCGCGTTCTGCAGGAAGAGCAGAATGACGATCACGTTCGCGCCGAGCATGAGCCGCGCGTAGTCCGTGCCGACCGCGACGATGTGCTCGTTGCCGCCGGTCATGAGCGACAGCAGTTCGGGCGCCCACACGATGGCAGGCAGGCCCAGAACCGCGCCGACGGCAAGACCGAGCCCGATGGCCTGCCCACCCGCGACCGCTGCACCCTCGGGGTCCTTCTCGCCGACGCGGCGCGCGACGAGCGCCGTGACCGCCATGCCGAGGCCGAAGGCGATCGCGTAGACGATCGACAACATCGCCTCCGTGCTGCCGATGGTCGCCGCCGCGGCACCATGGGTCGGCGTGGCGCCGAACCAACCGTCGTCGATGCGGTTGACCCACCAGATGTCGACGAGCGCGAACAGCGACTCGAGCCCCATCTCGAGCACCATGGGCACGGCGAGCAGCAGGATGGCCAGGTGCAGCGAGCCCTTGGTGTAGTCGTGGTGTTCGCCGCGCAGGCTGGCTTTCACGTGACGCCAGAGCGAACGCACGGTCGCGCGTTCGTTCGTGACTGCTTCCGTAGTGCGGTCGAGGTCGAGACTCACGGTTTTGCGGGGCGGACGATCGCGGACTCACCCCACCCAGGGAAGCGGAAACCGCGAGGGCAGGCGGAATAGCGGCATGCCACGGGCGTCGCGAGCTCAGGTTCTTGCCCGAGGCAACCGCAAACTCGGCGAAGACGCGAAGAGTTGTTATCCTTGCCGCCGCCATGTTGCGCGTTCCCGTCCTGCTCGGCCTGCTCTCCTGCCTTGCCGGCGACCCGACCCCGATCAGCTTCTCCGTGCTCGCCGGGTTCACCTACACCGAGGGCATGACGCTGCCCAAGGAAGTCACGGCCGTCGACGAGAAGGTCGTCACGATCCGCGGCTTCATGCAGCGCGAGGTCCCGGGCAGCGGACCCGTGAACCAGTTCCTGCTCGTCAACGAAGCGTGCGGTTGCAACGGCACACCGAAGCTGAACGAGATCGTGTTCTGCACGCTGCCCGACGGAGTCACGATGGACATCCTGCCCGGCGTCGTGACCGCGACCGGCAAGTTCTACGTCGGAGAAGAGAAGGAAGACGGCGTCGTCATCATGCTCTACCAGATGGACGCCGACACGGTGAAGTGACGGGCGTGAAGCACCTGCGCATCCTTCTGCTCGTGGCGATTGCATCGCCGCTGCTCGCGTTCTGGTCGAGCTGGCAGGACCCCGCCGATTGGGCCAAGGACGTCGAGCGCGCCTGCACGTCGCCGCGCTACGGCCTGCGGCTCGCGGCGGCGCGCAAGGTCGCGACGGGCGGCGCGGCCGCGGTTCCGGCCATCCGTGAGTTCATGCAGAAGAACGGGCCCAACGCGGTGCCCGCAGCGCTCGTCGAAGCGATCGCCGACCAGACGACGCTCGAAGCTGTCGTGCTCGAGCTGCTGATCGAGTGGGCTCAGAACCCCGATTTCTACTGGCGCGCCCAGGCGATGCGCGGGATCGCGCAACGTGCCCCGAAGCTACCCGGCTTCGCGCCCGAGCTGCGCGCGATCTTCGCGCGCTATCACGACGATCCGGCGTGGCTGATGCGCACGCACGCGCGCTTCGGTTCCATGGTGCTCGACGGCGCGGCCGCGGCGCCCGGTGCCCCCGAGACCGATCCACGAGCGGTCGTCAAGCTGGCGACGTTGCTGCTCGCGCAGGGCAGGGTGCCGCCGCTGCAACCGCTGTTCGAAGCTCTGGCCGACGAACGCACGTTCCTCGGCGATCCGTGGGGGCAGCGCAACGCCCAGCAGGCGCATCAGGCCCTCAAGAACTGGCTCGGCGAGGCACACCCGCTGCCCGAAGGCGGTTCCTTCGCCGACAAGGAGACCGCGATCCAACAGCTGCTCGCCGCCGCGAGCGCGAAGTCGGGCCAGGCATTGCGGATTCCGGCGCCCGCCGTCGACCCGCAGGGCCCGTTCGCGGGCGGCATCGAGATCCTGTCGTGCAAACACGGCGACCTGTTCGTGCGATGGACCGAGGATGGTGTCGTGCATGCGGGCCTCGATGCGGCCGCCAGCGTGCGCCTGCCCGCCGACGTCTGGGCCAGGTTGTCGCAGCAGCGCGCGCAGCAGAGTCTCGACGGGAGCCTCGGCGTCGTCGTTTGCGACGCCATGCGCCTCTCGTGGGTCCAACCGAAGGTGCACGTCAAGGTGGCGCCATCCAGCCTGCCGGCCGCGACTGCAAACTGGCTACTGGATCTGGCGCAGGCGCTCGATATAGCGGGACAGCCCCGACTGGCCGCGGCGTTGAGCACCGGGCTCAAGCAGTTCGCCGCGCCCTGACCAGGGAACATCCTCCATGTGTGGCATCCTCGCCGTCCTGCGTCGCAAGAGCCGCCGCCAGCCCCCGACACCCGAACGACTGCTTTCGCTGCTCGGCGACGCGGAGCGCTCGCTCGGCCGCGGTGTCGATGGCGGCGTCGATGCCGACTCGCTCGCTGATTGTGCCGTGGCACTGGTCGGCCTCGACCAGGAGCTCAAAGGCGTGCCCGGCCTGTGGAGCCTGCTGCAGCACGGCGGAATCGCGCGCGACCTGCGCGACCGCCTGCAGGTCCTGCAAGCCAGCGTGGCCGCTTTCGAACGCACGCTCGACAAGACGGCCATCGCCGATGCGCCCGACGACGGCGTCGAACTGACGAACCAGGCGCTCGTGCGTCTCAAGGATGCGCTGTGGGCCGTGCTGCGCGATCGCCTGCCGCACGCCGCGGCCGTGCTCGATCTCGGCAACGGCGACATCCCGCACGAGGCGGCCGCCGCCGCGTTCTCGAGCCTGCAGACCACGCTGTCGGCCCTCGACCGCCTCGAAGTACGCGGCCGCGACTCGGCCGGCGTCTCGGTGATCGTGAGCGGCATCGATGCGGACGGCCCGGCGTTGCGCGCGTTGCGCACGGGCCGCGACGCGGATCCGCTGTTCCAGGACAGCTCCGTGCGTCTCGCCGATGGCTGCCTGAACTTCGTCTACAAGCACGCCGCGGAGATCGGCGAGCTCGGCGACAACGTTCGCAGGCTGCGCGCGAGCATCCGCGCCGACAAGCTGCTGCAGAAAGCACTGCGCGAAGCAAATGCCGAAGCGCTCCTGCTCGGCCATACGCGCTGGGCCAGCGTCGGCATCATCAGCGAACCGAACGCCCATCCGCTGAACCAGGAAGAGGTCGGCGCGGGAGCAGGACCTTACGTGATCGGCGCGTTGAACGGCGACGTCGACAACCACCGCGAGCTGATCCTGCGCCACGGGCTGAAGATCAACGACCCGATCACGACCGACGCGAAGGTGATCCCGATCCTCGTGTCCCGCCTGATGAGCTCGGGCCATGCACTCCGCGAGGCGTTCCGGCGCACCGTCGCGAGCTTCGAGGGCTCGGTCGCGATCGCGGCTGCGACGACGCGCACCCCGCACCAGCTCGCGCTCGCGCTGCGCGGTTCGGGCCAGGCGCTCTACGTCGGCCTCTGCGAGGATGCGTTCGTCGTCGCGAGCGAACCATACGGCGTCATCGAAGAGTGCGAGCGCTACGTGCGTATGGACGGCGAGACGCCGTCCGATCCGAAGGACGGCTCGTCCTCGCGCGGGCAGGTCCTGCTGCTCGACGGCTCCGAGGCCGGCGAGCTTGCCGGCATCGTGCGTCGTGCCTACGACGGCACACCGCTGCCGCTCTCGGCAAGGGACCTCGCGCGCGCCTCGGTCACGACGCGCGATCTCGACCGCGGCGACTTCCGTCACTTCCTGCTCAAGGAGATCAGCGAAGCGCCTGACTCGCTGCAGAAGACGCTGCGCGGCCGCCTCGTGCGCCACGACTCCCACCTGCGCGTCTCGTTGCCGCCGGCCTCGCTGCCGGGCTCGGCCATCGAGGCGCTGCGCACCAGCCGCACGAAGCGCATCCTCGTGATCGGCCAAGGCACGGCCGCGGTCGCGGGCCAGGCCGTCGCCGCGGCGATCGCCGACGCGCTCGCGCGCACCGGCATCGCGGTGTTGGCGATGCCGGCCACCGAACTGTCGGGCTTCCTGCTCACCGACGACATGCGCGACACGCTGATCGTCGCGATCTCGCAGTCCGGCACGACCACCGACACGAACCGCACGGTCGACCTCGTGCGCAGCCGCGGTTCCATCGTGCTCGCGATCGTGAACCGCCGCGGCAGCGATCTCACGGACAAGGCCGACGGCGTGATCTACACGAGCGACGGCCGCGACGTCGAGATGAGCGTCGCGAGCACGAAGGCGTTCTACGCGCAGTGCGCGGCAGGCCACCTGCTGGCCCATGCGCTCGCGCGCGCCGCGGGCTGCGCCGACGACGTTGCCGAGCATCAACTGCTCACGGCCTTGCTCGATCTGCCGCGCGCGATGCGGCTCGTGCTGCAGCAGGGCGAGGCCATCGAGACGATCGCGCGCCGCTTCGCGCCGCAGCGGCGTTCGTGGGCGCTCGTTGGCAACGGCCGGAACCGCATCGCCGCGGCCGAGGTCCGCATCAAGCTCAGCGAGCTCTGCTACCGGTCGATCGCCTGCGACTCGACCGAGGACAAGAAGCACATCGACCTCTCGTCCGAACCGATGATCCTCGTCTGCGCCGCCGGCCTCGCGGGCTCGACGGCCGACGACGTCGCCAAGGAGGTGGCGATCTACAAGGCCCACAAGGCCTGCCCGATCGTCGTCGCCACCGCCGGAGAGACGCGCTTTGTCGCGGCCGCTGCGACGATCCGCGTGCCGCCCGTGCATCCGGCCCTCGGCTACGTGATGTCGACGATGGCCGGCCATCTGTTCGGCTACCGCTCGGCACTCGCGATCGACGAACTCGCGATGCCGCTGCGGCGCATGCGCGGCGCGATCGAGGAGGAGTTCGCCGAGGGCATCGCGACCGCGGACGTCTTCGGCCGCCTCCGGCCGCTGTTGCAGCCGCATTGGCAGCTCTTCCGCGACGACCTGCGGGCGGGCCGCTACGACGGCACGCTCGAAGCGCGCACGGCGGCACACCTCGTGTCGCTCTGCAACTACGTGCTGGGGCTCATGCCGCTCGACGCGTTCGCGGTCGAGTTCGGCGACCCGGGCACGCCCGGCGTCGTCGTGGATCGGCTCACCGAAGTCCTCACGCAGGGCATCGACCAGCTCACGCGACCCGTCGACGCGATCAAACACCAGGCCAAGACCGTCACGGTCGGCATCTCGCGCGCCGACGAAGCGTTGCTGATGGCGCCGCTCGTGCGCGCGCTCATCGCCGCCGGCAGCAGCCGCGACCTGATCGGCTACCGCGATCTGCGCACGCTGGCCGCGCTCGATCGCGCCGTGGCAGCCGTGCTCGGCAGCACGCGCTACCGCATCGACGGCGACATCGAGGGCGGCAACGCGCAGATCCACGTGCTCGAACAGCGCGGCATCTCGACGGACCTGCGTTCGCGCACGAGTGCGAACCCTGCCCTGCGCGGCACCAAGCACCTCGTCGCGATGGAGAAGCAGTGTCTCGTCGCGAAGGGCCGCAGCGACGAACGCACGGTCATCCTTGTGCCCGAGATCGACCAGAACCACACGGTCGGCATCATGCTGCTGCACGTGCGCTTCCACGCCCTCCTCGATGCCGCGACATTGCGCGTGGTGCTCGGCGGGTATCGCAACCGGTATGCGGCGTTGGCGGACGCCGTGACCGAGACCGAGCCTACGTTCGACGAGGGTCTGCTCGCTTCGATGCCGGTCGTCGATCTGTTGTGCGATCCGATCTACTCGCTCGCGGATCGCTGGCGGCAGGGCACGCTGCACCGCGCGTAGTCGCGGCATGCTGCGTGTTGCGTAAGCGACTCGGTCTCGGGCTGGAGATGGGCTGACGGGTGAACTACGCGGAGGATGTGGATGGGGTGCAGGCGGAGAAATGGCGGTGCGATTGTGGGCACCCGTGGGTTGGGCGGCTGAGTGCCATCCGCGCTACCCTTCACACTCCATGTTCCAATCCCTAGCATCGCCTGCGATGCCTACGGTTCTTCGCATCGGCTCCGCGAGGTTCTTCTTCTACAGCAACGAAGAACTGAGCCCGCGCACATCCACATCGAGCAAGCCGGGGCGCTGGCCAAGTTCTGGCTGGATCCAGTAGCCTTGGCCGCGTCGAGTCGCTTCAGCGGGCACGAGCTCCGCCGGCTCGAGAAGCAAGTGTTGGACAACCGCGAGCAGTTCTTGGAGGCTTGGCGTGACTACTTCGGGGCCTAGCGTCGACCCGCGAGCCGTTCGCGTGTCAGTTGGCGAAGACGAGTTGTCGGTGGATCTCGCCGACGGCCGTCGCTTGAGCGTGCCACTCGCGTGGTTCCCCCGGCTGCTGCACGCGGATGCGGCCCAGCGTCGAAACTGGCGGCTACTGGGTGATGGTCACGGCATCAGCTGGCCCGACATCGACGAGGACTTGAGCGTCGATGGCCTGCTCCGGGGCTCAATGGCCCCCGGCGCATCCAGGCGAGCGGTCTGACTCGCCGCCGCCTGTGAGCGGCGCCCGCGCCTGGCCTCCTGGGCGAGGTAGGCGTCGCGTCGCTTGCTCGGTGCCACGGAAACACGGTCGTCAGCGGCTGCCGACCGTGAATCTAAGGCCGTTCGACATCGCTGTGATGAACCCAGGTGCACCGAAGGGTTGGAAGAAGTTCAGGCTCAGGGTCTGAGCGAACAACTGGCGGCCGTACAGAGCCGTGTCGTTCGGGATCGACACCTGTCCGGCTGGATTGCCCGAGATGCCCGTGAGCAGAACAAGATCGGCGCGCAGCGTGCAGCTCGGCGCGCCGAGAATGCCCAGGGGCGCGGCAGGGTCGGTCAGACCAAGGACCATGAACGGGAACGACGGGAAGACCGGCGGTAGTTGGTTGGCGTCGACCTCGAGGGTCGTGCCAATCCATGGGCCAGTGCCAACTCGACGGCTAAGGACGGGTGTCAGGCCGGCTGCCGGGTTGCATCCAGGCCCGGTGACGTCGACGCGAGGCGGGCCCGCGGGAGTGTAGGTCCACGTCTCCCCGGAGACGGTGCCGTTGATGAACCAGCCACCGAACGAGACCATGGTCTGAGTCGTCGGATGGAACGCAATCGCGACGTACCCTCTGCCCGTTGGTTGGGCTGCAGAAGTGACGGTCGAATGGAGCCAGCTCGTACCGTTCCATTCGTGGACTTCGTTCAGCATGGCTGTCGCCGGAGACAGCAGCGGATTGCTCCCGCCAAACATGACGAGTCGCTGCTTGTTCTCATCCCACGCCATCGCTTGGACCCAGAGCGGATGATTCAGGCTCGCCACCTGGCTCCACGTGGTTCCATTCCAGGTCCAGGTTTCCGGCGAATGCGTGGGCCCCAGTGTTGGGTTGCCACCTTGCAGGACCGTGCGGTTCTGGACGGGATCGTATGCCATGGCGTGGCCATAGCGCGTCGGTCCCGTCGCGACGAACGACCACGTCATCGACGTCGGGTCCCACTCCCACGTGTCGTTTCTTGGATTGTACGGCGCAGCCAGGTCCGCTCCTCCGTGTAGGACAACACGATCTCGGCCCACGTCGTAGGCCAGAGCATAATCGGCTCGCGGAGCTGGGTTCCCAGTTGCGGGAGTGAGGAGAGACCATCCACTTCCATTCCAGCTCCAGGCCTCGAGCCCTGTGGCCGTTGGCTTGACCATCAGAACGATGTTGAGTGAGGACACGTTGACCGCAATTCCGGTGGAAGCGCCCGGCTGTGAAGCACCCAAGATCTGAGACCATGTGGTGCCATTCCATCTCCAGAAGTCTGTCAGCTGCGGCGTGGGCGAGCCATCTTGATATCCACCGTAGATGAGCACGTCGCGGGTGAGCGGATCAATGGCAGTGACGTGTTGCCGTCGGGCGGGAGGGCTGGTGGCGGTAGTCGCGTTTGTCCATTGCACGGTCTGGGCAGAACCGAGGCTCGTGAACACCACGACACCAAGGGCAGCAAGCGCTCGCCCGGTGCCGACCAACGAGTCGACCAGCCAAGCGCGGAGACCCCGTCGCGCCGGTCCGACGCTCGTTGCCGTCGCGAGAGCCATCGCGGTCAGATGCCGGATCAGGCGAACCTGGTCGCGGAGTGAGTCGGGTCGAAAGTGCTCCATCTGCGTGATCTCCATGAGTTGGTCGAGGCCCCCAATGGCCTCCTGGAGAACTGAAGAGGAAGCAGTCTCTTCCAACGTTCCCCTTTCCGGCCCCACGGCCAACCCACCAACGCGCGCGGCCTTCGTCAGCCTCTGCAGCTTGCCTGGCGGCTCGAACCCCTGCAGGAAGCGGTCGAACTCGGCGACCCTGCTTACCCACGGCCGCTCGCCCCACCAACGGGCGGCCGCAATCGCCAGCGCACATCGATCCTCGTGGCTTCCCATTTCGACCAGGTCGAGCATCACGTCGACCAACCGACCGCGGTCGCCGATTCGCTCCAACAGCACTGCGTAATGCTTGCGCGCCGTCTTTCCGCGATGGTGCGCGAGGAGCCATTCGTACAGCTCACGCGCCTCACCGGTTCGCCCCTGGGCTGCGCGCAGGTCGGCGCGCACGCGCTTGTGCGTGCTGAACGGGTCCTTTCGATCCAAGCGTTCGGCGCGGTCGAGTTCGCTCTCGGCAAACGCGTGATCGCCGCCACGGACCGCACAATCCGCCAAGGCGACGGCCAGGAAACCGGCGTCGGGCCACGTCTGTGCTGCGCGCGCCAGCCGCATCGCGGCCCTCGTGAAGTCGCCCCGTTGCAAATGCATCTGGCCAGCGGCCGCGTCGATGAACGTGTCGCCGGACATCTCCAGGCGACTCCACGCCGCGTGGCACTCGTTGGCACGACCGGTGAGGAACGCCAGCAGACCCAACGCTCGCCGATCCTCGCCCGACGCCGCCTCGATCTCTGCTAGGGGCACGTCGCGACCTTCGTGCCACGCCCTGGCTGCGGCACAGGTAAGCGTCGCCACCGACAACGACTTGCCAGGCACCGGGGCCCGCTTCTGCAGCATCGCCTGCGCCATTGCGACCACGTCGCGCTCCGCGGCGACGTCTTCACGGCCATCATCCAACTCCAGCGCAGCCGCGTAGGCCTCGAGCGCTTGCTGTCCGAACGTTTCGAATGCCGAGGGGCGCTGCGGGCCGCGCCCCTCCTTGGCCAGCTCGACTCGCTCCTCATGCGTCGGTTCGAGCAAGGCAAAGCGTGCCCCCTGCAGCCTCCGCCCGAACCGCTCTGGAAGCGTCGCGAGACTCCACAACCACGCACCGACGGCAACCGACGCCGTGAGGACCACCAGCGCAGACAGCACGATCGCGACGACCATGCGCCGATTGCGTCGCACGAGCCGTACGGCGCGCGCCAGGATCCCGAGGGGCCGCGCTCGGACGGGCCGAAGCGCGAGCAGGTTCTCGAGGTCGTCCGCGACCTCATCGGCTGACTCGTAACGGTCCTTCACCTCGGGCTCGACGCACTTCGCGACGATCGTCTCGAGGTCCCTCGGCAGCCCCAGAGTCACCAGCGACCTCCGCCGCCGCGACTCGATGTTGGCGAGCAATGCCAACGGCGTGCGGCCTGCAAACGGCGCCTGCCCCACAAGCGCGCAGTGCAGTGTCGCGCCGAGCGCAAACACGTCGGCTGCCGGGCCGACATCGGCGTTGGCACGCAGCTGCTCCGGCGCGGCGAACGCCGGCGTGCCGACGACCTGCCCCGTGCGCGTCAGCCCGACGTTTTCCGCGCGCACCAACCCGAAGTCGGCGAGCAAGGGGGTGCCGTCGGCGCGCAACAGCACGTTGCTCGGCTTCACGTCCCGGTGCACGAGCCCGTGCCGATGCACCTCGGCGAGCGCCCGCGCCATCGCTACACCTATCCGACAGAACCACGGTACCGCGGGGGCCGGAAGCCGCGCACTGCCCTCGCCGCCGAAATGCACGACCGGCATTGGACCGCGGCGCGGCCAGCTCGCCAGCTCCTCGAGCAGCGATGCCAAGGAACGTCCGTCGACCCATTCCATCGCGTAGGCAACGAAATCCGCGGCCTCGACGACGCCGTGGATCGTCACAACGTGGTCGTGGCGGATGCGACCGAGCCCGCGGACTTCGGCCAGGAAGCGTGCGCGTGACCGCGCATCCGCCCCCAACGCCTCTGGCAGGACTTTTAGCGCGATGACGCGGTCGACACCGTGTTGTCGTGCCCGGTAGACGACCCCCATGCCACCGCGCCCTGCCTCTCCGAGCAGGTCGTAGCCGGGTATCGAGGGCTGCCGAGGCGGACGCATCACAGCGATCTCGTGCGCCAGCTCGAGGACGCGGTCGGCGTCAGCACCGAGGTCCGGATGCCTCGCGAGCAGTTCCGCGCGCGTCAGCTCGCACCCCGAACTCCAGGCCTGCAGCAACTCGTCGAGCGCCACGCCGAACTCGGCGCCCGCGCCGTTGGGAATGGCATCTTGGTCGCACACGCGAATGAGAAGAGGAAAGCCGGTCCGCAGTCGTTCTGATCTCAGTGACCAGGCGTCGGCGTTTCGCACCCAGTCGCCCGACGACGCCGCAACTCGCGCCGGTAAGCCTCGGCGCCGTGGCGAAAACGGTATCGCACGCCTTCGATTCCGAGTCCGAGACGCAGCGCGATGTCTTCGAGCAGCAAGTCCTCGAACAGCCGGAGGCGCACCACGACGCGCCATTCCTCGGGAACTGCTGCGAGCGCCTACAAGAGCATGTCTGCGGTTTCGCGGTCGGCTGCAGCGCGACCCGGTGTCGTCTGCTCGCAAGGACCGGCGTAGTGGTCGTCGGTCTGTGAACCGCTGGAGACGTCGCGATCGGTGAAGAGGACTTCGCGGCCGGAGCCCCGCTTCTGCGCAGCCTGAGTGTCGGCGAGATCGTGGATGCGGTGGCGCGCCACCTCGATCAACCACCGGCGGAAGGCCGGGGTACCTCGCCACTCGCACTTCGCCCGATCGCGCCAAGCGTGCAGGAGCGTCTCCTGCCAGACGTCGTCGGCGCTCATGCGTTCGCGCAGCGCAGTTCCCATCATCGACTCGATGGCGACCAGCATCGCCGGCGGATTGACGGCGGCGATCAGCTGGTCCCAAGCGCCGCTCGTCGCGTGCAACAATGGGTTGTGCGGCTGGTCCGACATCGACGAGGCGGCCGACGCATGATCGAGTCGCGGTTCCACCAGGTCAAGTGCGGCCAGTCCGGCCCGTCTGGCCTTGTACGCGCCCAGGCCTGCGATCGCCGTGAAGCACCGACTCCCATCGCGTTCTGGTTCCTGCTGGGCCTTCGTTCACGTACGAGCAGCACAGCTTCGCGCGCCGGAAGGCTTGCACGACCACTTCGCGCCAGACCCTTCCGCTAGCCGAGGCGACCCCTATCCTGTCGGCCCGCATGCCTGTTCCCCTCATCGACCTCACCCGCGACAAGGCGCAGCTCGCCGAAGTCGAAAGCGCCGTCGCCCGCGTCGTTCGCAGCGGGCAGTACATCCTCGGGCCCGAGGTCGACAACCTCGAACGCGAGCTGCAGAACTACCTGGGCTGCAAGCACGCGCTCGCGATGTCGTCGGGCACCGACGCGCTGCTCGCACCGCTGATGGCGCTCGGCATCGGCCCCGGCGACGAAGTCGCGCTGCCGACCTACTCGTTCTTCGCGACGGCCGGCGTGGTCGCGCGCACGGGCGCGAGGCCGGTCTTCGTCGATAGCGACCCGACTTTCCTCGCGATCGACCCACAACGGCTCGAGGAAACGCTGCGCGCCTGCAAACGACCCAAGGCCGTGATCGCCGTGCACCTCTTCGGCGCGCCCTTCGACGTCGATGCCGTGCTCGCGATCAGCAGGAAGTTCTCGATCCCTCTGATCGAGGATGCCGCGCAGGCGATAGGCACCAAACGCAAGGGACGCATGGTCGGCGGCGACGGGCTGTGCGCAGGCTGGTCGACCTTTCCGACCAAGAACCTGGGCGGTCTCGGCGACGGCGGCTTCCTGACCACGAACGACGACCAGCTCGCGGCCACGTGCAAGCTGCTCCGCAACCACGGCCAGGCCGAGCACTACAAGCACAATCTCATCGGCGGCAACTTCCGCATGGACGCGATCCAGGCCACGGCGCTGCGCGTGAAGCTGCGCGCCATGGAGACGGTCACGGCCCAGCGCCGCGAGAACGCGTCGCGCTATCGCCGGCTGTTCGAGGCGGCCAGACTGCTCGACTGGGCGAAGTTGCCGGAGGATTGCGACCGTCATGCCTACCACCAGTTCGTGCTGCGCGTGCCGAAGCAGCAGCGCGACGGAGCCATCGCGCATCTGCGCCAGCAGGGCATCGGCTGCGCGGTCTACTATCCGATTCCGTTCCACCGGCAGCCATGCTTCGCCCACCTCGGCGCGGACCCCAAGGACTTCCCCGTGGCCGAACAGGCCGCCGCCGAAGCGCTCGCGCTGCCGATCTTCCAGGGGCTCAGCGAGGGCGAGCAGATCGACGTGGTCGGAGCGCTCGCGAAGTTCGCGCGATAGCTGACCTGCACCGCTCGCGGACTGCGGAGGACACTCGAGAGTATCGCCACGCGATGCTCAGTGAAGGCGAAGGGCATGTACTTCCGGTGCCGTCCACGCCCGGCTTCTAAGATCACAATTTGTGATCTTAGAGTGCGGCTTCCTCGGTCGTGAGCTGGAACATGAAGTCACCGGGAAAGCGCTCGATGTTGCGCCTCACGGCCTGATTCAGGACCCTGACTGCCACGCCGTAGAGGCGGGCCAGGTCTTCGTCGAGCATCACCCTCATCCCGCGCAGTGCGAGAATTGAGCGTTCGATGCGCTCCACGGGGAATGGCGTTGATCGGGACATTCGGAGACTCCGGACCCCTGTGGACCAAGGGGGGGCAGTCCCTTGGCGCTGATTCCGTCTCCGGTTCCAAAAAAAGAATCGTCCAAGTCCGCTGCCCCACCTTGACCTGCCCCCCGGCCCCGCGCATCGTGCGCCGACCGCTGGAGGAGCGGTCGCGATGAGTACCTGGCGCGAGGGTGACGAACCCGCTCGCAGCGCCGGCGAAAGGCGACGACCGCCGAAGCTGCGCGCACGGCGTCGGTGCGCGCGGCTGGCTGCTGGGGTCAATACCCCTCAGCTGTCGCACCGTGATCCGGTGCGGAGTGCCAGACGCATGGTGCCAAGGCTCCTTCGGCGGTGGTTCTTCCTGCTGACCGGAGCATCCCGTGACTTCCCCTCTTGCTGCACGCGACCACGCCCCGACCGCGGCCTGGCTGCTCGATCGCACCGAGGCCCTGTGCCGCGCCGACACGACGACTGGCCGCGAGGACCACGGCCTGCCCGCGCTGCGCACGCTGCTGCGCGAGGTCGGCGCCACGATCGACCTGCAGGAGGTGGCGCCGGGCCGCCACAACGTGCTCGCGACCTGGGGCACGCCGCGCCTGTTGTTCTCGACGCACCTCGACACCGTGCCGCCGTTCCTGCCGCCGCGGCGCCAGGGCGACGTGCTCACGGGCCGCGGCACCTGTGACGCGAAGGGGCAGATCGCTGCGCAGCTCGGCGCGATCAGCGAACTGCTGGCCCGCGGCCATGGCGGCTTCGCCTGGCTCGGCCTCGTCGGCGAAGAGACCGACAGCGTGGGTGCTCTGGCCGCCGCCGACTTCGCGCCGCGCTTCTCGACGTGCGTCGCGGCGATCAACGGCGAGCCGACCGAGAACCGTCTCGCGACGGGGCAACGCGGCGCGCTGCAACTGCGCCTGCGCACGTCGGGAGTGGCCGCACACTCGGGCACGCCCGAGCTCGGGCGATCGGCGATCTGGCCGCTGCTCGACTGGCTGCAGCGGCTGCGCGAGCTACCCGGCAACGTCGATCCCGAGCTCGGGCCCGAGGTCTGGAACCTCGGCGCGATGCAGGGTGGCTCGGCGCCGAACGTGATCCCGGCCAGCGCGGAGGCGGTGTTGTTCGTGCGCTCGCTGCCGCAGTCGCAATTCCTCGCCAAGGCGCGGCAGCTGGCGCCCGCGGACGGCGTCGTCGAAGAGCTGTCGTTCACGCCACCCGAGCGGTTCACGCAGCTGCCCGGATTCGAACAGGCGACCGTGACCTTCGGCAGCGATGCACCGCGTGTGCGCGCCATGGTCGGCGGCAAACAAGTCGCGTTGTGCGGCCCCGGAAGCATCAAGGTCGCGCACACCTTGGAAGAGCACATCACGGGAAGGGATCTCGAAGCCGGGTGCAACCTGCTGGTCGCCCTTGCCGAGACGTTCTTGAGAGGGCAACGCACGTGATCATCATGAAGTTCGGCGGATCGTCGTTGGCGACTCCCGACCGCATGCGGCAGGTCGCCGACCTGGTCGAGGCGACGCAGAACCGGCATCCGTGTGTCGTGCTGTCGGCCATGGGCAAGACGACCAATGCGCTGTTCTCGGCAGCGACGTCGGCGCAGAACGGCCAGATCGACGCCGCGCTGGCGACCGTCACGGTCATCTTTTCGAACGCCGCGACCGTCGCCGACGAGCTGCTGCCGGAAGCCGGCGGGCTCGTGCACAGCCAGTGCCATGCGGCCCTCGCCCAGATGCAGTCGGAGCTCGAGGTACTGCTGCGCGGCGTCTCGCTGCTGCGCGAACTGACGCCACGCACGAACGACGCCATCGTCGCGCATGGTGAAGACATCTCGACGACCTTGTTCACGGCCCTGCTCGCGCAGCGCGGCATCGAGGTCGCGCACGTCGACGCGCGTCTCGTGCTGCGCACCGACGACAGCTTCGGCGGTGCTTCGCCGCTGCGAGATCGGATCGCGGCGCTGGCCGCGGATCACCTCGCACCGCCGATCGCGCGCGGCGCCGTCGTCGTGATCCAGGGCTACGTCGGCGCCACCGAGCGCGGCTTCACGACCACGCTCGGGCGCGGCGGCAGCGACTGGTCGGCCGCCTTGCTCGGAGAGGCGCTGCGGGCAGAAGAGGTGCAGATCTGGACCGATGTCGAGGGTGTGCTGACCGCGGATCCGCGCATCGTGCCACAGGCGCGGCCGGTCATGATCCTCAGCGCCGCCGAAGCAGCCGAGCTCGCTGCGTTCGGGGCCAAGGTGCTGCATCCCGCCACGATCCAGCCGGCGGTCGACGCCAGCATTCCGGTCACCGTGCGACACACGCTGTTCCCGCGCGGTTCGTTCACGACCATCGATCCGCGCAAGAAGAGCCTCCCGCGCAACGGCGTCGCGGCGCTCGCGTGCCGCGGACCCGTCACCGTGCTGACAATGACGAGCACGCGCATGCTCGCCGCGAGCGGTTATCTCGCGCGACTGTTCGCCGCCTTCGGGCAGCTCGGCATCTGCATCGATCTCGTCGTCACGGCCGAAGTCTCGGTCGCCTGCACCGTCGAGTCCGACGCACCGATCGACAGTCTCGTTGCGGCGCTGGCCGGTCTCGCTCGCGTCGAGGTGACGCCGCAGTGCGCGATCGTCGTCGCAGTCGGGGAAGGCCTGTGCCACTCGCCGCGAACGCTCGAACGCGCGACGCGGGCCCTCGGTCCGATCGCGCCCGAGCTCGTCAGCTTCGGTGGCAACGAGCGCAACCTCTCGTTCGTCGTGCGATACGACGACATGGCTGCGACCATGCAACGCCTGCACGCGGAGTTCTTCGGCGAAGCGGGCGCCGTGCGCGCCGACGAGGCCGCGCGACAGCAAGCAGTGCCCCCCGCGGCGCAAAGAACCTTCGAGGCATCGCAGTGAACCACGCGCGGATCGGCCTGTTCGGCAAGGGCCGCCTCGGCTCCGCGATCGCGGCCCGGGCAGGCGAACGCATCGCCTGGCAGGTCGCGCGCGAACCCGCGCCGCGTGTCCCCGTCGACGTCGCGATCGAAGCCTCGAGTGGCAACGCCGTCCCGGCGCGGCTGCAGTGGGCGCTCGCCACGGGCACGCCGCTCGTGATCGGCAGCACGGGTTGGACGATCCCGGATCTCGCCGACCAGGTCGGTGAGCGCATCGGCGTGGTCATTGCTCCCAACTTCTCGCTCGGCATCGCGATGATGCGGCGCCTGTCGCTCGTGCTCGCGCGCTTCTGCGCGCTCGACCCGACGCGCGACCCCTATGTCGTCGAACACCATCAGGGCAGGAAGCACGATGCGCCGTCCGGCACCGCGAAGCTGCTGGCCGAGACGATCCTGCAGGGCTGCCCGAGCAAACACTCCTGGGCCATCGGCGGGCCGCTGCGGCCCGACCAGCTCAGCGTCGGCGTCGTGCGCGCAGGCTCGACCTACAGCGAACACCGCGTGGGCATCGATGCGCCGGCCGAAGTGCTAGAGCTCGTGCACACGGCGCGCAGTGCCGTGGCGTTCGCCGATGGCGCGCTCGCTGCTGCAACCTGGCTCGCGGGACGGAAGGGCGTGTTCACGATGGACGCCGTCGCCGCGAGCGTGCTCGATCCACTGTTCGCTGGACTCACGGGAGAACCACGATGACCGCACCGAGGAGTCTGTTCGGCGAAGGGCTCGGCGTAGCACTGGCGACACCGTTCCTGCCCGACTACAGCATCGACACGCAAGCACTCGTGCGGCTCGTGCACCACTGCACGGCCGGCGGCGCCGACTTCGTCGTTGCGCTGGGATCCACCGGCGAAGCGGCCCTGCTCAGCGAGAGCGAACGCGACCACGTCGTGAAGACCACGCGCGAGCACGCCGGCCATGCGTCGGTGCTGGTCGGCACGGGCGCCCCGTCGACGGCGCAGACGATCGCCTGGACAGCCCGGGCCCGTGAGCTCGGGGCCGACGGCGCACTCGTCGTCGTGCCACCCTACACGCGCCCGACGCAAGCGGGGTTGCAGGCACACTTCCAGGCCGTGGCGGCGGCCGTTCCCGACCTGCCGCTCGTCGTCTACAACGTGCCGGGCCGCACCGCGACCAACTTGCTCCCGGGGACGATGCAACGGTTGTGGTCGCTGCCGACCGTGACAGCACTCAAGGAGTCGTCGGGCGACCTGCAGCAGATCGCGCGTATCGCGAGCGAACTGCCGCCCGGCAAGACGCTGCTCGCCGGCGACGACGCGCTGCTGCTGCCGACGATCGCGGTCGGCGGCACCGGGGTGATCTCGGTGGCCGGCAACGTCGCGCCCGGCTCGATGCGCGAACTGCTGGCCGCCGCGCGCAGCGGCGATCTGAAACGCGCGCGGTCGCTGCAAACACGGCTGCTGCCGCTCTTCGAGGCGCTGTCCGCCGAGCCGAACCCGATCCCCGTCAAGCAGGCACTCGCGCTGCTCGGCTTCGCGGAACCGACGATGCGGCTGCCGCTGCTCGCAGCCACCGCGGCGACGCGCGATCGGCTGCACACCGCACTCTCGATGCTGCCGAGGGAAGTGTCGCATGCCTGACGACGCACTCGAGAAGTTCTTCGGCCGCGACGACAACGTGCTCGCGGTCGACCCCGAGTGGGCTGTCGCCCACGGCGCCTTGTTGCAGGCCCTCGAGGCGGGCCGCCTGCGCGCGGCTACGCGCGGGCACGACGGCGTCTGGCGCGCGAACACCTGGGTGAAGCGCGCGATCCTGCTCGGCTTCCGTCGCACGGATCTGACGCAGGTCGCTGGCCATGGTGCGCAGCCGTTCTTCGACAAGCCGGCTTATCCGGTGCGTCAGTTCGCGCTCGCGGACCGCGTGCGACTCGTGCCCGGAGGTTCGTCGGTGCGCCGCGGCGCCTTCGTGGCAGCCAGTGTCGTCGTGATGCCGCCCGCCTACGTGAACGTCGGCGCCTACGTCGATGCCGGCACGATGGTCGACAGCCACGTCCTGGTCGGCTCCTGCGCGCAGATCGGCAAGAACGTGCACCTGTCCGCGGGCGCCCAGATCGGCGGCGTGCTCGAGCCCGCGCACCAGAACCCCGTGATCGTCGAGGACGGCGCCTTCATCGGGGCGCTCTGCGGCATCTTCGAAGGCATCGTCGTGCGCGAACGGGCGGTCCTCGCGGCCGGCGTCGTGCTCACGGCGGCAACGGTCGTGCACGACCTCGTGCATCGCCGCGTGCGTCGCGGCGAGATCCCGGCCGGCGCGGTCGTCGTGCCCGGATGCCGGCCCGCGTCGGGTGACTACGCGGCGACGCACGGACTCCAGGTCAGCGCGCCGCTCATCGTCAAATACCGCGATGCGCGCACCGACGTGTCGACGGCGCTCGAATCGGCGCTGCGCTGAAGCCGGCGGCTGACTCAATTCACCTGCTTGTAGGTGCCGCCCGATTCCTGCGCGAGCCGCTTGAGCAGCTCCGCGTCGGTGCCGATCCCTATGCAGTGGATCACGACCTGTCGCTGGCGATTCCAGCGCAGTACCTCGTCGAGGATGTCCTCGGGAGCGACCAACCGCCCGGCCGTCGGTTCTCCGTCGGTGAGCAGGTAGATCGTGTCGACCTCGGGATCCTTGTACGCGAGCTCGATCGCATCGAAGATGTTCGTGCCGTGCTCGGCGACGAGCCGCTTCACCTGCTTCAGGATGTCCTGCTTGTTGTCGGAGTTCGCCGGGCGCAGCTGTTCCCAGACCGCTTCGACCTTGGCCGCAAACGTCACGAGGTTGACGTGGCAATCGGCAGGCAGTGTCTCGAGCACGCTCGTCAGCTGTTGCTTGGCCCCATCGAGCCGCGAGAACTTCTTGTCCGTGCCGATCGGTAGCAACATCGAGAGGCTCTTGTCGACGAGGAACGCCACGCGCGAGCTCACGACCGGGATGTCGTAGTAGCTCGCCGTCCTGCCGTTGCCACCCGCGGTGCCGTATCTCGAGCGCGCCCATTCCTCTGGCGGCAGCGCGAAGCCCACCTTGTGCTCCCCCCACCACACTTCCCAATCGTGCTTGCGCCAGAAGCGTTTCTGCGTGTGCACGAACAACGCTTCTTGCAGTTCGTGCAGCAACCTGCCCTCTTCGCGCTCGTAGCGATCGATCAGCAAGGGAATCGACGTCGTGTCGCGAAAGCGCGTGAGGTAGCGCAGGCAGACCGAACGCAGCTCCCATGCGCGGTGACCGAGGTTCTGCTGTGCAATCGCTACCGCGACGTCGGAACCGATTTCGAGCAGCAGCGAGAGCGCGACGATGCGGTTACCGCTCTCGGGGGAAGCCGCGAGCTTGACAAGATCGCCGGCCCACGTCGGATCCTTCGCGAGCAGCTCGTGCAGGCCCATCGCGAAGTCGAGGCCCTTCTTGCTGCCGTTGCGGATCGCGGCGCGGACCTTGGCGACGACGGGCTGCACGACTTGGAGCGGCGCTTCGAGCAGCAGCAGTTTCGCCGCGTCGCGGGCCGCCGGTTGCTCGAGCTCGAGCCCCTTCTGCACGAGCCAGGTCATCAGAGCCCGATCCTTGGCAGCGGCGGGAGCGGCCCCGCGCAGCGCGTCCCGCACGACCACGCCCGGGATGCTGCCGTAGCGCAGCAGCAGCGGATAGAGATCGGGAACCTGGACCAGCACGATGCCGTCGATCAGCTCGGCCGCGACGGCAGGCTTCGGCGTGTCGACCACGCGCTCGAGCACGTCGACGGCGAGCTCCTTCGCGCGCTCGTGATGCTCGATCACGAGGTGATGCCAGGCAGTGGCGGCAAGCTCGATCTCGGCTTCCTTGACGAGGCGGATCCGCGCCTCGCTGACCGGGTAGACGCCGCCAACGGACTTCATGCGCCGCAGCAGCTCGAGCCGGGACGCCGCGCTTCCTTCGAGCAGCATCGGCGCCAATGCCCGATACGCGCGGTCGATCCGGCTGTCGACGAGCGCCCCGACGGCGGCCCAGCGCACCGCATCCTCCACCTGCCGCTGCCGGGCGGCAGTCTTCTTGACCGTGTCGTCCTTGGCGTCGTGCTTCTGCGCCTCTTCCTCCGCGGCCGGACGCGCGAGCTCGATCAGCAGGTCGATGCCGCGGTCGCCGAGCCGGCCGATGGCGGTTGCCGCCGCGTTGCGAACTGCACCAGGCGTGGTGGGCCGCTGCAGCACGGCGAGCACCTCGGGCTGCAACGCGGGCCGCGGCACCTTCGAAATCGCGTCGAGCACGACGGCCGCGAACTCCGTATCGCCGGCCTTGGTCAGTTCCGTGCGCAGGTAGTCGACGACGAGCGGGTGGTCGATCTCGCCGAGCCAGATCAGCGTCCTTCGCTCCTGAGCCTTCTTCTGCTGGTCACCCTTCGTCGCTTCGTAGTCGGAGATCGCGCGCGCGACGCGCTTCTTGCCCTCGTCCTTCGCGGCGTCCGCGTCGGCTTGTGCCGCGACACCCTGGCACAGGGTCGTGCCTAGGAGCAGAGCCAGGACACCTGGGAGGGATCGCGACACGGGACGGATCGGCGGCGGGGGCCAACGTGTTGTAGCCGGCCAGAGGCCACGAGGAAGCCCCGGCCCGCATCTCGCGCTCGTGCGGCCGCGCCCCCCGGCCGTCTCTGGCCATCGGACTCAGGCCATCGGGCTCAGGCGCTCAGGAAGTCCGTGGCGAGCAACTGCTTCGCGGTCGCCTCGACCTCGGCAGCGTCGTCGATCTCGCTGGTCACGATCTTCCGCACTGCGACCGCGATCTTCATGTCGCGGTTCTCTCCAGTGTTGCGCGCGCGTCTCGCGAACAGGGCTGCCTCGCGGCGCTTGGTCGTCCGCCTGGGGCGATCGCCACTGCGCTCTACACCGCTCTCTGCTGCGTCATGAATGCCCATCGTGCTTCCTGTCGTCTCGCACAGGGATCATCGGCAGCTTGCTGGATTACTTGAGAGCAGTCGCGAGAGAGTGTCGAAGGATCCAGCGGCCGGTGGGACAGCGGCGCTGGCAAGTCGTGCTTACCACGGCAGTTTCTGCCAATTCGATCCCGTGCCAGAGCAGGCGCCCTGCCGCGAAAACCGACAGCGCCCCGGGTATTGGCTCTGCACCCGCTCGGATGGCCGGCCTCGTCCGCAGAACCGAAGCGGCGCGCCGGAGGGCGCGCGGCAAGGTCCTGGACCGGTTGCCCGCGGCGCTCGGCGCCGCGAGCGACCCGGCTCAGAACCGTGTCTTCGCAGGATTTGGCGCGCGGAACCGACGGCCGTCCCCGCTAGACTATTTGGCCGTTTTTCAGCCCTGATCCGCTCCGGTCGACAAGCCATGGACATCGTAGTCTGCATCAAGCGCGTTCCCGCAACCGACACGGCGATCAAGATCGCCGCCGACGGCAAGTCGATCGACACCGCGGGCGTGCAGTTCGAGCTCAACGCCTATGACGAGTTCGCGCTCGAGCAGGCACTGCGCATCAAGGAGCAGCTCGGCGCCGGTTCCGTCACGGTCGTCACGATCGGCAGCAAGGAGGCTCAGAAGGAACTGCGCGACGCCCTCGCGCGCGGCGCCGACAAGGCCGTGCTGCTGACGACAGAACAGTGGATCCACGACGGCGCCTCGACCGCGGCGGCGCTCGCGACCTGGATCAAGTCGGTCCCTTGCCAACTCGTGTTGTGCGGCCGGCAGGCCGTCGACTCCGACAACAACCAGTTGCCGTCGAATCTCGCGGCGCGTCTCGGTTTCGGCTGTGTCACCGAGGTGGCGAAGCTCGCACTCGAGAACGGCGTGTTCACGGCCGAGCGCGACATCGAAGGCGCCCGCGAGGTCGTGTCGTGCAAGACACCGGCCGTCATCAGCTGCCACAAGGGGCTCAACCAACCGCGCTATGCGAACCTGAAGGGCATCATGGCGGCGAAGAAGAAGCCGTTCGAGGAGAAGGCGGCCCAGCTCGGCGCGCCGGCGATGCAGATCGTGTCGCTCACGCTGCCTGCTGCGCGCGCCGCGGGCAGGATCATCGGACAGGGGGCCGAAGCCGTGCCGGCTCTGATCGCCGCCCTGCGCAACGAAGCCAAGGTCCTGTAGCCCCGCCATCCCTCCGGGCCCAGCACACGAAGCGGAACACCCCAACACCATGAGCAACATCGTCGTCATCGCGGAAGTTCGCGCAGGCCAGCTCAAGCGCCCCTCGCTCGAGGCCATCACGGCCGCCCTGCAGCTGGCCTCTGCCACGAGCGGCCGCGTGACCGCCATCGCCTGCGGCTCGGGCCTCGATGCCGCCTGCGCCGAGCTCGGCAAGGGCGGCGCGCACCGGGTCATTGCGATCGATGGCGCGGCGTTCGCAAACTTCTCGGGCGACGCCTGGGCCAAGGCCATCACCGCGCAGGTGAAGGGGCTCTCGGCCGCGGCCGTGCTGATGGCGCACACGGCGATGGGCAAGGACCTGCTGCCGCGCGTCTCTGCGCTGCTCGATTGCGGCATCGTCACCGACGCGATCGCGGTGTCGTGGAAGGACGGCGCGTTCACGGCGCAGAAGCCCGTCTTCGCGGGCAAGGCCACGCTGACGGTGCGCGCCGCAAAAGCCCCCTTCTGCGCGACGCTGCGGCCCAACACCTACGCACCAGCGAGCGGCGGCAGCGGTGCCGAGATCACGAAGGTGACTCCGGAGGCCGGCGAGTTCCTCGCCGTCGTGCGCGAGGTCGTCGCCGCCGGTGCGGGCAAGACGCCGCTGCAGGAAGCCAAGGTCGTCGTGTCGGGCGGCCGCGGCCTCAAGGAACCCGCCAACTTCAAGCTCGTCGAGGACCTCGCCGCCGCCTTCGGCCCGGGCGTCGCCGCGGTCGGCGCCTCGCGCGCCGTCGTCGACGCGGGCTGGCGCCCGCACAGCGAGCAGGTCGGCCAGACCGGCAAGGTCGTGAGCCCACCGCTCTACATCGCGATCGGCATCAGCGGAGCGATCCAGCACCTCGCGGGCATGCGCACCGCGCGCACGATCGTCGCCATCAACAAGGACGCCGACGCGCCGATCTTCAAGATCGCGGACTACGGCATCGTCGGCGACGTGTTCGAGATCGTGCCCGCGCTGACCAAGGCGATCGCCGAAGTCGTCAAGCACAAGTAGACCGGCGCGACTCCGCGTTCAGCCGATCGTGAAGCGAGCGTGCCGCGGAATGCGCAGCGCAGTCATCGCTCCGCAACCGACGGCAGCACCTGCTTCACGGTGATACTCGGCGCGCGGAAAGCCTGGCGCCCGACATCGCCCGGCGCGTTCTGGGCTGAGGAATGCGCAACGATCGGTCGTCGGGCAGCTCCCGTGGGGCGGCACTCGCGAGTTGGCTCCCCCTCTCCAGGAGGCTCGACAATGCAGCTCGCTCCGCTCGTCTCGTTCGTCCTCGCCGCCGCACCGGTCGCCGCACAGGCGAGCTGGTCCCTGCTCCCTCCCCCGGTCGCTACGCCGTCGGGTTACGGAGGGGCTCTTGGCGTGCACGAGAACCTCGGCAAGGCGATCCTGCTCTGGGGATCATTCGGCCAGTGGGTGCTCACGGGCAACACGTGGTCGCCGTACCCCGGCGCAGTGCCGCCGGTCCATAACAACACGGCGATCGCGTTCGACGCCGCGCGCAACGAGTTGTTGGTGTTCGGGGGCCAAGACTCGGGTTCCTTGTTGCTCAACGACACCTGGCGGTGGAACGGGACGCAGTGGGCGCAGGCGCAGTCGGCGACGGCACCAGGAGGGCGGTTCCATGCGGCGATGGCGTTCGATCGCGCGCGCGGTGTCATGGTGCTGTTCGGCGGCCGGACCAACGGCACTGTGCCCACTTCCATTTTCGGCGACACCTGGGAGTGGAACGGCGTCGCGTGGCAACAGCGTTTCCCGGCTACCTCGCCGCAGCCGCGGCACTCGTCGACGATGGCGTTCGATCCGGTCGGCGGCGGCGTGCTGCTCTACGGTGGCGTCCTTCCAGGGGCCTCACCGTCGGTGCCAACGTTGTTCGCGGACACCTGGCGCTGGAACGGCACCACGTGGTCCCAGCTCCAGCCAATGACGCCGCCGCCCGGACGCATTGGCCCCCGCATGACGACCGACCTGCGCCGCCAGCGCATCGTGTTGTTCGGTGGCGACGGCGGCGACTCCTTCACCTGGGAATGGGACGGCAGCGGGTGGCACGTCGCGGCCTATCAACCGACTCCGGGACAGCGCTACTACTTTGGCATGGGCTACGACGACGTATCGCGCCGCGTCATCGTGCACGGCGGCCTGCTCACGATCAGCAGCACCCTCTACTTCCTCACCGACACCTGGACCTACCGCACGCCGCTGCCGGCGGACGCGGTGGCCTTCGGCGCCGGCTGCGCTGGTTCCGCTGGCGTTCCGCAACTCGCAAACGCGCCGTACAGTCTGCCGTGGATCGGCGACACGGTGCGCTCTGTCGTATCCGAACTCGCTGTTGGTTCACCGGGTGCGTTTTTCGTGGCGAGCCTGGTCCCGAGCTTCCTGCCGATGAGCCTCGCCCCGATCGGGGCACCTGGCTGTGACTTGCTGTTGCCTCCCGACTTGATCGGGTTTGCACAAGCCAACGGCAGCCGAGCCGAGTGGCCGCTCGCGATCCCCGCCACCGTCGCCCTGGCAGGCATCTCCGTCTTCCAGCAGGCATTCCCAGTGGACCCCGCTGTGAACCCACTGGGTCTGGTCGCGAGCAACGGCTTGCGACTCGTCCTCGGCATCCGCTGAGCTGCGCCTACGCCTTCTGCCTCTGCTGTTGCAACGCCTCGATCTTCTCGACCACTTCCTCGGGATCGGGCCAGCCGCCGCCGAGGAGCTTCTTCATCATGCTGCCGCCGCGGCTCGCGATCACCTTGCCATCGACCACCACGTCGAACTGGCCGGGCTTGCCGCTCTGGCGCTTCACGCGGATGTCGAGGGCGTCTTCGATGTGCGCGGCGAGACTCGCCGCGCGCGGGCCATAGCCTCAAGCGGTGCAGTGCAGGATCGTGATGTCCATGGCGAGAGGTATCGGCAAGTGCGTTGGCCAACGCCAGCTCCGGGTTCTATTTCGCCGGTGCCATCGTCCGCAGATCATCCTGCCCGACGGCCGTAATGGATTCGCCCCTCACCTGGCTCTTCCTTCACCGTCCCCTCGTTCGAGTTCCTCCAGGGCTTGCCCGAGTTCTTCCTGCGTCGCGTAGCGCCGGCTGCCATGCCGTACGTGCAGGACGAGAACCCGCTTCCCGCGCACGGTGAAGAGGATCCGGAACCGACCGAAGAGAAGCTGGCGCACCTCGGCTTCCTCGATGTGCCCGTCTTCGGGCGCCAACCGACATCGCGTGGGGCGCTCCTCGAGCTTCGTGAGAGCGACGAGTAGGCGCTCGACCCACCGTTCAGCAGTGAGCGGTGCGCCATGTTCGGCAATCCAGCGCCGGATGAGGTCGACATCTTCGAGAGCGGCCTCTGTGGCCCGGACCTCGTATCTCAAGCTCGCTTGCCGTTGGTCTTCGTGCGGCCGCGCAGCCTGGAACCGAACTCCTCGATGGTCATCGTTCGGCCTTCCATTGCGTCCTCGAGGCCTCGGCGGATGCCAAGGATGGCTTCGGCCCGGTCCACGACGTCGAGGAGCTTCTGGTAAGCGACCGCATCCTGGACCACGAGCTCGCCACGGCCTTCGATAGTGAGCACCTCGGGGAGACCGGTCTTCTTCAACCGCTTCACGAATTCCGGTGTCTTCCGCTTGAACGCGGTGAGAGGGTTGATGTTGGTGGGCTGAATCATGGCGCTCTTATCGACATCTCTTAAGCATCTTTCTACATGCTACCTGAGGCGGAGGCGGTGTCTCCCGGGGTGTCGCCAAGGCGCGCCAGCTCGCGCGCCGTGATCTCCTGCTGCTCCCACTGTCCGTACAGGTGCCCCTTCGACGCCATCGAGCGCAACCGCCGCCGCACCTCGTCGGTCAGAACTCCTGGCGACGCCTTGCGAAACGGCGTTCCGGGCAGCGGCAGGAAGGTGTGGCCGTGCACCTTCGCTCCACCCGCGACGAGCCGGTCCATGAGGCGCAGCGTCGCGTCGACATCAGAGGGCTCCTCACCGGGCATTCCGAACAGGAAGTCGACGTGGGGCACGAAGCCGTGCTCTCGGCAGAGCCGCACCGCGCGCTCGATCACGGCGCTGTCGTGGCCACGTTCGCTCGCCGCGAGCACACGGTCGCTGCCCGACTGGCCACCGAGGATCAGCGCCTTGTTGCTGACCCATTTGGCGAGCAGCCGCAGCGAAGCATCGGTCACGTGTTCGGGCCGCACTTCGCTCGGGAACGTGCCGAACCACAGCCGTCGCTGCGGCCCGATCTCCTCGCGCACCGCGGCCAGCAGCGCTTCGACCGCCGCGAGGTCGGGCTCGGCCGACGCCGTGCCGTAGCTCATCGACGTCGGCGTCAGGAAGCGGAAGTCGCGGAAGCCTCGACCCACGAGATACCTGACCCACTGTCGCACGTTCTCGACCGAGCGATGGCGGAAACTCGCGCCCGCGAAGTAGGGCGTCTGGCAGAAACGGCACGCATAGATGCAGCCGCGCGTGATCTCGATCGGCCCGAAGCGGTCGTGCTCGGGCCCGAACGGCGGGAAGTCGTCGAGCAGGGGCCGCGCCGCGCGCGCGTTGCGGCGCAGCCGTCCACCTTCGAGCGAGGCGATGCCGCTGACCGAACGCCCATCGCCGCCTTCGCGAAGGTCCTGCACGAGGTCGCGCACCATGACCTCTCCCTCTCCCATGGCGACGAGGTCGAAGCCCGCGCGCAACGTGGCCTCGGGTTCGGCCGTCGCATGCACGCCGCCAGCCACGTGCAGTACGCGGGGATCGTCGATGCGGGCCTTCACGGCCCGCAATTCCTTGGCCAGCGTCACGAAGTCCGGCGAATAGAAGGACCAGCCGACTAGCACCCGGGCCCCGCGCGCCAACGCCTGCTGCATCGCGGCGACGATGGCTTCTACGCCGTTCCCGAACTCGATCGGGACGCCGGCCGCGCGCGGGTCGGCCTCGAGCGATCCGGTCAGGACGTGGAAGGCGAACTTGCCCGTGCGGCGGTAGGCCCAGACGACGGTCACCGGCACCATGCCAAGGCACCATAGCCCCCGGCCCCTGGCCGCAGTAGCTCGTGGCTCCGAGGGCCCCTGGCCCCCCAATTGGCAAACGGCGGCGCGCGGCCTGGCGCGTATCCGAGGTCATTGGGCCAAATGCGCGCCGGGCCCGACCTGGCCCATTACCGCACCGGACCTTTGCCAATGGCCCCCCCAGCGCGCACACTTCTGCGCCACTGATCCAACCTCGCAGGAGTCCCGCTCGATGTTTGCTCAGCGCATGCGCCAGAAGGAATCGGAGTTCTACTTCGTCAGCTACCCGGCCGAAGATCTCTTGCGCAAGGTCCGCTTCGTGTCGCGCTTCTATGGTGAACGAGGTCAGGCGATCGGTGGGGAAGAACCGAAGGGCAAGGCGAAGGAGGCCGACGACGTCGAGCGCTACGTGCAGGCGATCGAGAAGAACAGCAAGTCGTTCCAGCGCGACCTGAACCGCAGGAAGGTGAAGCAGATCAAGGACTTCTATCGGAACGAAGTGCGGCAGCCCGTGATCCCGGGCGCGATCCTGTTGTTCACGACCGAGAAGCTGACTTTCCAACCGCAGAAGGGCATGGAGCGTGCTGGCAACCTCGTCGAGCCGCGCACCGAGTTCCTGATCATCGACGGCCAGCACCGCCTCGCGGGTCTGCACTTCTACCTGCAGGAGAAGGACTCCGACCGCCGCGTCGAAGTGCCCGTCGTGATCTTCGACGGCAAGACCGCCGACTTCGCGACGGAGATGTTCGTCGTCATCAACAGCACACACACGCGCATCAACCGCTCCCACCTGATCGACCTCTTCGAGCGCATCGAGTGGGGCACGGATCCCGAGAAGAAGTACGCGGCCCAGCTCGTGCGCTCGCTCTACGAAGCGGACGACTCACCGCTGCAATACCACATCAACATGCTGGGCGGCCGTTCGCACCAGGAGATGTGGATCAACCAGGCGCAGATCTTCGGCGAGACCTACCGGCTCATCCGCAGGAGGGACGCCCAACACCGCTTCAAGGACGGACGCGGCTGGAGCAAGGAGCGTGGTTACGGCCTCGTGCGCGACACGCTGAAAGCGCTCGCCAAGTCGTTCGGCGATACGTGGGGCGACAACAAGAACCACATGGTCACGCGCGACGTGACGATCGGAGCCATGTTGCGGCTGTGTGGGGACGTCGCCGCGCGCATCGACGCCACGGTGGCGCCTGGGCCGGACCTCGTGAAGCTACTCGAAGCGCGCTTCAAGTCGGTCAGCGAGATCGTCACCGACTTCCGGCGCGAAGGCTTCTACGAACGCTTCCCGGCCCGCGGCCAGCTCGAACGCATCGACATCATCCGGAAGCGGTTCGCGCGCCAGGCGCGGTTGGAATGATCACTTCCGGGTGATCACGGCGCCCCGCGAGTAGACAGACGAAGCCGACCGCCGCACGCAGTGCGTACTCGAGGCAGTCGCCGTAGGCATCGAGCGTGAAGGGGATCTCCATCGTCGCCACACTTGCAGCAGGGCCAGGTGCAGCACGCACAGCAGGCTGTCGCAGCGTGTTCTCAAGAGCCCGGCTCTGCGACGAGAACGCCGCTCCGAACGACGTAGGTCGGCCCCAGCGCCGCCGTCTCCTTGCTTCGCGCGAACAGGCCGATCGCGCGCACGTGAGTGCCTTCCGCCAGTGGGGTCGAGAACTTCACGTTCCACGTCACATCGCGGCCGTGGCCCGCGTACTCGGGTTGCACGACGGCTGCGGGCTCCGGAGCACCTTCGCCGAGCGAGACCATGACGGCGACCCACTGCACCGTGTCCTGCCTCAGCGAGCTGCGCACTGTGCCCATGACTTCGCTCGCCTGCCCGCCGCCACACGATCCGTATCGCGGTGTGGGCGGCGCTGTCATCGCGTTGGCCAACATCGCCGCGATTCCTTCGTCGTAGGTCGGCACCCAACCGTGTTGCTGCAAGAGCTGCAACTCGGCGGTTCCGCGCACGGGCAGCGTGCGGGCCGACGGCCCCGCGATGGCCGCGGGCATCATCAAAGCGGCTTCCGTGCGTTCGGCGCGCATGCGCGCGAGACGCAGCGCATCGACGCCTCTGTGCCAGTCCTGCAGCGCCAGCACGGCAACGGCGCCACCCAGCACCGGAAGCCAGACCCGGCCACATCGAGCAGCCATCACGCCCACGGCACCGGCCGGCAGCAGGAAGGCGCCGAACATCGCTTCGCGCAGCGTGCCGACCGGCGGCTTCAGGTCATAGCGCAGGGCATTCCAGACCACGAGCATGAGGCCGAACCAGACGCAACTCCACCACGGTGCGGCGGCCGCCCGGGCCGGATCGGAACGGTCGCCGAGCCGCCACAACACGAGTGGCAACAGCCAGAATGCGGCGCCGAGCGCGAGTTGGTCGTGGGTCGTGCGCGGCAACAGGTCCAGGCCCACAGCACCCGTGACGCGCAGCAACTCCGCGAGCGTCGCAAGCGGCGCGGCTCCGAGCCGATCGGCCCAATGAGCGCCCTCGACCGCGATTCCGCCCGCGTTGCGCAGGCTCACTGCCGCCGCCACGTTGCCGACCAGCAGGCAGGCGACGATCCACGCCGGAGCCCTCTTGTTGCCCGCCCGCTCCGCGGCCGACGCGAGCGCCGGCAGCAGCGCGAGGAACACGAGCGC
>DASRJH010000277.1:0-18018 GCA_035649575.1 Planctomycetota bacterium | reverse complement strand
GCTCGCCGACGGCTCGTTGACCTTCGACTACCTCGTCGTCGCGACGGGGGCCACGCACAGCTACTTCGGCAAGGAGGAGTGGGAGGGGTGGGCTCCCGGGCTCAAGACCGTCGAGGACGCGCTCGAGATCCGCCGCCGCGTGCTGTCGGCGTTCGAAGCCGCGGAACGGCTCGCCGACCGCTCGCAGCTGCGCGCGACGCTGACGTTCGTCGTGGTCGGCGCGGGCCCGACCGGCGTCGAACTGGCCGGGGCGCTGTCCGAGATCGGCCGTCTCACCGTGGCGAAGGACTTCCGTACGTTCGATCCGCGCACGCTGCGCGTGATCCTCGTCGAAGGCGCGCCGCGCGTGCTGCCGCCGTATCCCGAGTCCTTGTCGGCGAGCGCCAAGAGCCAACTCGAACGGATCGGCGTCGAGGTGCGCGTCGGCGCGATGGTCACGAAGATCGACCAGACCGGGGTCTGGCTCGGGGACGAGCACATCGATGCGCGCACCGTGTTGTGGGCTGCGGGCGTCGCAGCGTCGCCGCTCGGCAAGGCGCTCGGTGCGCCGACGGACCGCGCGGGTCGCGTGCTCGTGCAGCCGGATCTCTCGGTGCCCGGGCACCCGAACATCTTCGTGGTCGGCGACCTGATGCACCTCGTCCAGGACGGCAACGCGTTGCCCGGCGTCGCGCCGGCCGCGATCCAGAGCGGCCGTCACGCGGCCCGCAACATCGCCGCGCTGGTGGCGGGGCGCGCGGCGACGCCGTTCCGTTACTTCGACAAGGGTTCGCTCGCGACGATCGGCAGGGCCAAGGCCGTCGGCGTGATCGGGCGGCTGCACCTGAAGGGCTTCTTCGCGTGGTGGATCTGGTGGCTCGTGCACATCGCCTACCTGATCGGCTTCCGCAATCGCCTCGTCGTGATGATCGGTTGGGCGTGGCAGTACTTCGCGTTCTCGCGCGGCGCGCGGCTGATCACGGGTCGCGCGTGGGAGCCTGGGCGGCAGCCCGAGCGCAAGGCGTGAGCTCGCCTTCGGTCACCATCCCGTCGTGACCGCGATCGGGCGGCTCACGACGAGCCCGGCCGGGTTCACACCCGGTTCCGCGGCGAGCAGCTGGCCGAACAACGACGCACCGACGAGCTGTGGGTCGGGCGGCAGCACGAGGTCCCACTGCGCCGCGCCCGCCGACACCGCGGCCACCGGCGTGAGCTCGATGCTCGTCTGCAACGCACAGCCGGTCATGCCCAGCGCGTCGAGCGCCAACGGCAACGGCACGCCGGCCCACGCCGCGTTCGACACGCCGACGAGCAGCATCGCGAACGGCGAAGTGCTCGCGATGTTCGTGCCGAGGAAGGTCATCGTCTGTCCGAGCCGCGCGGGCGCCAGCGGATCGACCGCGAGCTGCGGCGGCGAGACGTGGCCGGTGCAAGCGCTGCCGAACGCGACCGCCGTCGGGCGCACGACCTGCGCGGTCCACAGGCCCCGGCCCAGCGTCGCGAGCACGAGCTGGCGCGGTCCCGTTCCGTGCGCGAACGTGATCTCTTCGCAGACGACGTTCGCGGGCCCGTCGTTGCTCGCCGACCAGTGCGCGCCGAAGTCGTCGCTCGCGAACACGCCGACCTCGGTCGCCGCATAGAGCACATTGCCGTCGTCCGGGTGCACCGCGAGGCCGAACACGGGTGCTTGGGGCAGCGCGAACGAACCCGTGCCCGGCACCGCCTGCCACGTGGTGCCCGTGTCGAGCGAGCGCCAGACGTTGTCGGTCGCGAAGCCGCCGAAGCACGCATAGACGATCGCGGTGTTGGTCGGATCGACGACGAGGCGGGTCAGCACGCGGTTCGGCAGCGGATTCGCGGCGGCGTTGTCGTCGAGAGCGGTCCAGGCCGGCGCGGCAGCCGTGGCGTTGTTCGTGCGGTAGAGCCGGCCGTCGTTGTGGCCGACGAACACGCGGTCCGCGGTGCCGGGCGTGATCGCGACGGAAGCGATGAGGCTGCCGGCGTCGGGCTTGACGCTCGTCCAGGTCGTGCCGCTGCGCGCGCTGTTCGTGCGCCACAGGCTGCGGCCGCCCGCGTAGAGACGGTTCGGGTTGTTCGGGTCGAGGCGCAGCGGCGAGATGAAGTTCGAGAAGCCGGCGCCGACGTCGAGCAGGCCCGACGTGATCTGCACCGCCGACGCGCCACCATTGCTCGAACGGTGCACGCCGAGGAACTGGTACTCGCCATACGTGTACTGCGGGTTCGTCGGATCGACCTGCACCTGCCCGCCGTCGCCGCCGAACACGAGGTTCGCGGTCGCGCTCGTGCCGACCACGCGCAGCGTGCCGTTGTCCTGCGTGCCGCCGATCAGCACACCGCCGGTCAGGTGCGCAGCTGCGGCATAGAACTGCGTCGAACGCATCGTCGTGTCGAGGTCCTGCCAGCCCGAGCCCGGTGCCGCGACCGCGATGTCGGGAGCCACGTGCAGGCCGCCGTCGGTCGCGACGTAGAGCCGCCGATTGGTCGTGCCGTTGTAGCCCGGATCGTTCGCGAACGCGTGCGCGTCGGCGTGCGGTTCGACCGTCATGATGTAGCCGCTGCTGATCTGCGCGAACGTCGCGCCGCCGTCCGAGCTGCGCCAGATGTACGTGGCGCCGACCACGAGGTGGTTGCTGTCGGTCGGGTCGACCCAGAGGCCGTTGTAGTAGTACGAAGTGCCGAGATCGTTGCCCACTTGCGTGCGCTGCGTCCAGTTCGCGCCGCCGTCGGTCGAGCGCCAGACCTTGCCGCCCGAGGCACCGCACGACGCGTAGACCATGCCGGGGCTCGAGCGCGCGTAGGCGAGCTCGATGCGCGAGAACTCGCCGCTGATGCTCGCGAGACCGCTCGCGGCGAACTGCCACGTGAGCCCGCCGTCCGTCGACCGGATCACGTGGTGGCTCGCGACGCTGCCCGGTGCGAGATGCGCGACGGCGCGCGTGCCGTCGTTGGGATCGAACAGCACCTGGTACGAGAACGGGTCGATCACGAGCCCGGCCGTGACGTCGGTCCACGTCTGGCCGCCGTCGGTCGAGCGCGCGACCCCGCCGGGACGACGCGACGCGAGCAGGATGTTGGGGTTTCCGGGCGACACGGCGATGCGCGTCGTGTGTTGCCAGGTCGCCGTGTTCGCGAGCTGCGTCCACGTGACGCCGCGGTCGGTGCTCTTCATGACGCCGGCCCCGCGTACGAAGTGCGAGACGCTGCGCGCGAGGTGCGCGAGCGAGTAGTGGCCTTCGCCCGTACCGAGATACATGGTGTTGCTGTCGTGTGGATCGATGACGAGGCAGCCGACCGAGAGGTTGCTCCACCAGTCGTCGATCTGTGCCCACACAGCACCGCCGTTCTCGCTCTTCCAGAGGCCACCGCTGACGGCGCCGACCCAGATGCGCTGCGGGTTGGTCGGATCGATCGCAATCGAGCGCGATCGCCCCGCGACGTTGTCGGGGCCGCGCTGGGTCCAGGCCAGCGGACTGATGCCGCCCGCGTCGGGAAGGGCAGCGACGGCAGCGACGTTGGTCGCGCGAGCTTCGAGCGCCGTCTGCCACGCGCGCGGCGGGATGGTGCCGCGTTCGTCGAGGTAGCGCTGGAGACGCCAGAGCGCCGCGGCATTCGGGTATTCGGTTGGTGGCTCCGGTGGGGGCGCGGGTGGGGGGGCCGAACACGCCGCGAGCAGAAGAAGGCAGACGACGCGCGAGAGGGGAGAGGGCATTGCTTGGCGTTCGGGAGAGAGCGGTTCCGGCGGCAGCTTAGCCCGTCAGCGCGCGTGTTGGCGTGCCTGCGCGATACGGTTGTCCGCCGACGGGAGTTGCTCGCGCTTGCCGCGCCATTACGTCCGAGTCGGGGTTTTCGCGGGCGTCTCGACTGGCGCGACCACCGGGATCTCGTCTTCGTTGGCCGCGATTTCGCCCACGGCCTCGCCGGCGCCGACTGGCCAGATGTGGAAGCCGGAACGGTCGTACTGGGGGATCTCCCAGGTGCCCCAGATGCCCTTGCCCTCGCGAAAGCCGCGGTAGAAGACGCGATCCCGGCCGAAGTAGCGCTTCGTCCAGGTCACTTCGCCGCCGTTGCTGCCATAGCTGCCCTGAACCGTGAACCGGCCCAAGGAATCGGAACCGGTGCCCGTCAGCACGCCATTCGTGAACTGCAGGTCGAGGTCCTGCCGGAAGCGGCGACCGGACTGCTGATAGTAGCCCGTCCACGGTCCGGATGGGTAGTCGCCGTTCGCATCGTTCATGAGGGTCGCTGTGTAAGAAGCGGGCAGCGGTCTTGCAATCCCCGCCGGCCATGCTCAGGCCGGCCGCTGAGCGGCACAGAGCCAGGGCGCGCCACGAGACGTCAGCCCGCCAGCGCGGCCTGACGCTCGTGCCGGGCAATCCTGCGCCTTCGCACGATGCGAACGAAGCTCGCCAGGTGCACGAGCAGGGCCGCGGACATCAGCAGCATGAGCCATTGCGCGCGGGAAAGACCGCCTTGCAGTGATCGCCACGTGCGGGGCCGCCGGCGCGAGCGTCTCGACGTCGAGGATGACGACAGTGTCCTGGTCACCCACTGGCTGTTGCAAGATGCGTCCCTCCGGCGTCTCGACGATGACCTCGGACCAGCGATAGTCGTCGCAGTCCCAGAGCAGGCGCAGTCGGGACCAAGGGCAAGGTCGGACGGAAGGCCCCGATCATGGAGGGAACCGGCGACGCCTTGGTGACCTCACGCCCGCCCCTCGTTTCCCGACGCCGCCCACCTTCCAGAGGCACGCCGTCACCGCGCGACCATGACAATGACCTCGTCGACGATCGCGCTGGCCCACGTGCGATAAGCCGCTGGCGACAGATGCAGGAAGTCCGGCGCCTCCGACGCAGCGAACCGGCAACCCGCACCCGGTGCGGATGCTGCGGCGGCCGTGGGCGCTTCGCTGCGCAGCGTGGGGCGCTATCTGTGCGGTAGACTCGACGAACCGTGTCGCAGCAGTTTTCGGACAGCACGCGCGAAGGGTCGCCAGGGACGCAGCGGCTGCTCGACTTGCACAGAGGCCGCTGGGACATCCCCACGCTGGCGCTCCTCGCGCTGGTCCTGCTCGCATTCGGCGTGCTGGTGCCGGCGCTGACGTTCGAAAACCTGTTTGCCGACGACACCTTCTCGGTGCTGACCGGCATCCAGGCGTTCTTCGAATCCGGCAACCTCCTGCTCGGCCTGCTGCTGCTGTCGTTCTCAGTGCTGTTCCCGGCCGCCAAGATGGTCACGATCGGCGTGCTGTGGTTCGCGCGCATCGGCGAGCGGCGGCGCGCCGAGCTCGTGCGCTGGCTCGAGCTGCTCGGCAAGTGGTCGCTGCTCGACGCGTTCGTGATCGCCGTGCTGGTCGGCACTGTGCAGCTTGGCATCCTGACCGAGGCACGCGCCGAGCCTGGCATCTGGCTCTACCTTGCTGCCATCGTGCTGTCGCTGATCGGCACGTTCCTGTTGCAGCCGCTCGTACGCACGCGCGAGAAGGCAGAGCACCTCCTGCCGACGGCCGGCCTGTGGTTGACCGTACCGTGCGCGGTCCTCTACGGCGCCGGCCTGTCGCTGCCGCTGATCGAGGTCGAGAAGTGCTGGTTCTGGGAGAACCAATTCTCGCTGCTCGACGGCACCACGCAGTTGTTCGCGCGCGGCGAGCTTCCGCTGGCGATTGCGCTGGTCGTGTTCGTGCTGATCGTGCCGACCTTGCGGTTCGTAGGCCTCGTAGCCCTGCGCCTGTTGCGCGGCACCGATTCGCGCGCGATCGTGTTGCTGCGCGCCATCGACAAGTGGTCGATGGTCGACGTGTTCGTGCTGGCGATCTTCGTCGTGGTCAGCAAGCTCGGCGCCATCGCCACCGTGGAGCCGCGCGTCGGCATGTGGCTGCTGTTCGCGGCCGCCGTGCTGAGCGTGGTGGATTCCGTGCTGCTGCAGCGGGCGCGGCGCGCGTAGCGTCGGGAGCGCGGCCTTCAGGCGCGACTCCACTCACTGCCACGAAGCCGCCGTCGCGATTGGTGACACACCCGCTCGGCAGGTGGGGGTTGTGGAACGGCATCAGGGGCACCGCGGCTGCATTGGCGAGCCACCAGAGCGATCGCATCGTCCCGGCGGAGAGTACCTCCCGCGACTGCGCAGGATCTCTGCGACCCCCATTGACAAACAATATTGTCAATGCTCCAATGCAGCCATCATGCTGGACGTCGAGGTGATCGAAGACGCTGCAACAGCGACGGTTGCGCTAGGGCCGAGCCGGAGCCGGCTGCTCGCCGAGCTGGCCGAGCCCGCGAGTGCGGCGGCCCTCGCCGCGCGGCTCGGGATCCCGCGCCAGAAGGTCAACTACCACCTGCGCGCGCTCGAGCGTCACGGCCTCGTGCGCGAGGTCACGACCCGTAAATGGGGCGGCCTCACCGAACGGTGGCTCGTGGCCACGGCGAACTCGTACGTGGTCTCGCCAGCCGCGATGGGCGCGGCGGCGAGCCAGCCGGAACGCACGGCCGATCGCCTGTCGGCGAGCTACCTGATCGCGCTCGCGGCGCGCGCGGTGCGCGAAGTCGGCTCGTTGGTGCGCCGCGCGCGCGCCGCCGACAAACGCCTAGCGACGCTCTCGATCGACACCGAGATCCGCTTCCGCAACCCCGAGGAGCGCGCGGCCTTCAGCCAGGAGCTCGCGGCGAGCGTCGCGGTGCTCGCTGCGCGCTACCACGACGCGTCGGCACCGGGCGGACGCAGCCATCGCCTCGTCGTGCTTGCGCACCCGCACGTTCCCGAATCTCCCGTTCCAGAACCACCCACTCCCAACAACCCAACGGAAACCAGGTCATGAGCATCAAGCAGGACAAGTCGGGACGCCGCAGCGTCCAGGTCGAAGTCGAAGTCCCCGGCACGCCGGAACAGGTCTGGCAAGCCATCGCAACCGGCCCCGGCATCTCGTCGTGGTTCGTGTCGACGCAGGTCGAGGGCCGCGTCGGCGGCACGCTCGCGTGCGACTTCGGCAGCGGCATGGTCTCGGCCTCCAAGATCACCGAGTGGCAGCCGCCGCGCCGACTCGTCGCCGAAGACCAGAACTGGCTGCAGGGTGGGCCATCTGTTGCGACCGAATGGACGGTCGAGGCGCGCGCGAAGGGCACGTGCCTGGTGCGCGTGGTGCACAGCCTCTTCGCGAGCACGGACCAGTGGGACAACCAGCTCGAGAGCACCGAACAGGGCTGGCCGAGCTTCTTCCGCGTGCTGCGCTTCTACCTCACGCACCACGCGGGCCAACGCTGCGCGACGATGACTGCGATGGCAATGGGCTCCGGCACGACGGACACCATGTGGACGACCTTGCTCGGCGCGCTCGGCGCGCCGGCAGCGCGCGCGGGCCAGAAGGTGAATCTCCAGGCGCCCGGCGCGACGAAGCTCGCAGCGACGATCGAACGCGTCGAGCAGACCGGACACGGCAAGGGCCTGGAGATGCGCATCTCCGAACCGGTCCCTGGCATCGTGCTGACCGGGGTGTTCGAGTGCATGGGGATGCTGATGGCGAACTTCCAGGCCTACCTCTATGGCGACCGCTCCGAGAAGGTTGCGAACGACCGCGAACGGTGGCAGGCGTGGCTCGCGCAGACGTTCCCGAGTGCGCAGACCGCGCCGCCGACGGAGTGAGTGTCGGCGCTGCCGGTGGGCGGGCCGCCCGCGACGCCGCGCCTGCCTGCCGGTCCAGTTTCAGGATTGCCTCGCGCATGGACGATCTGCAGGGCGGAGGAACCAGGTCTTCGGGCCCCGCGTAGGCGCGCCGCTTTCATGAACCGATCCATCGCTTCGTCCCTCTCGGTCCTGCTGGCTGCCCCCGCCGTCGCGCAAGAACACCCCTTGGCACCGTTGCCATCGTTGTCGCTCGATGCGGCCTGGCAGGAGGCGCTGACCCTGGCGCGGACGCACAAGGCGCCGCTGATCGCGTTCGTGCTGCCGCGGCCGGACGAGCCCGCGGACGCCTCGCGCAACAAGGCGACCCGGACCCGCGAGATGGAAGCTGGCATGCTGTGGCGCAAGGGCAACGACGTGCCGGCCATGGTCACCGCGCGCGACGTCTTGCTGCGGCAGGTGCAATTGCTGCGCACGGGTCGGCGGGCCGGCGCGCGCGAGCAGGTTCAGGTGAGCGAGGCCCAGGCCGTCTTCGCGATGACGGTGCCGGTGTTCGCCGCGGCTTCGGTCTGTGGCAGCAAGCCGGGCGAGAGCGTCGTGCTGCTCGGCCCCGACGGCAAGCGCATGAAGGGGTTCGCGCTCGACCTGCTCGACGACGCGGCCTTCGTGCGCGAGATCGGCGGCGAGGTCATGTCGCAGCAAGCGCTGACCGTTCGCACCGCCAACCCTGCGCCCGATCTGACGCGTCTGCTCGAACGCCGGCGGTCGCTGCTCGCGACGCCGCCGCAGGACGAGAAGGCCGTTGCCGAGCACGAGCAGGTGTTCCGACAGCTCGTGAGCGCGCTGCCCGGCGTGGCGCCCGCCATGGTGCACCGCGAGGATGGCAAGCTCGTCATCGATCCCGACCTCGGCGTGTTGGAGCAGGCGCGGGCTCCGCTCGGCAGCACTGCCGAACAGCTGGCGGGGGATCCGTGCCCGCCCTGCGGCATGGGCTTCGTGCCGCCGGAGTTCGCCAGGGTCCTGAAGCTGCTAGGCCCGTGACGCCCCGCCCGCTCGTCGGCGTCAGCGTGCAGCCGGGCGACCGGTTCTGGCACCACAACCGGCGCCTGCTCGAGGAGCAGGCCGAGCTGTTCGAGATCACGCCCGAGACGATGTGGCGCGCCGGCTGCAAGCCCGGTGCCGGCTACGCGGAGATGCTCGCCTGCGTGGCGCGGTGCGGCCGGCCCGTGGTCGGGCACGGCGTACTGACTTCGATCGGCGCGGCTTCGCGCCCGGCGCGCCGTGACCAGTGGTTGCAGGCATTGCTGCGCGATCGGCAGGCATTCGGGTTCCAGTGGTTCAGCGAGCACCTCGGCTTTGCCGACGCCGCAGGCATGCACGTAGCATGGCCGCTGCCGCTGCCGCCGACCCGGGAGACCGTGGCGACCGTGGCTGCCGCGTTGCGCGAGCTGAGAGCCGTGTTCGAGGTCGTCGCGTTCGAGAACAACGCCGACCTGTTCTGTCTCGGCGATCCTCTGGCCCAGCCGCAGCTGTTCACTGCGATCTGTGCTCATGCCGACGCGTACCTGCTGCTCGACCTGCACAACGCGTGGGCCTTCTGCCGCAACCTCGAGGTCGATTTCGATGAGTGGCTCGCACGCGTGCCGTGGGACCGCGTGCTCGAGATCCACCTGAGCGGCGGCAGCGAGTCGGATCCGGCGTGGTTGCCGAGCGGCCGTTCGCTGCGTTTGGACTCGCACGACGGCGCCGTGCCTGGCCCGGTGTGGAGTGCTTTCGCGAAGGCTCTGGGGCGCGCGGGCAAGCTGCGCGCCGTCGTGCTCGAGTGGATCCCCGAGGCGATGGGCCAGGCCGCCGCGGTGCAGTTCGCGGCCGATTTTGCGCGCGCGAGGAGCATGCTGTGTTGAAGGACCTGCAGGACCTGCTCGTGCGCGCCGTGCTGCAGTCCGACCCGCACGGTTGGTTGCAGCGACAGCTCGCGCGCCCGGAGTGTGTGCTCTCGCCGGCCGAGCGCGGCTGGCTCGAGGCGATCTCCGAGGACGGCCTGCGGCTCACGCGCGTGCTGGTGCGCAAGCTGCGCATCGAACGGCTGCTGGCCGGCGATGCGGCGATGGCAGAGCTCTACCGCACGGACCCCGCCGCGTTCGCAAAGCAATTCACGCTCTACGAGGCGAGGGTGCCGCCTCGCGCGTTGTTCCCGAGCGAAGAAGCGCAGCAGTTCGCCGCGCAGCGCAAGCGACGCTGATGCGCGGACCGAGTCAGACCGCGGCGCCGATCGCCGCCGTGATCGTCGGAAACGCGGCGCTCGGCACGCTCAGGGTCGACTGCGCCGTGAGCAGGCTCGCGAAGACGAGGACGGACACACAGAAGCAGCGTGTGGATCGGTGCATGGCGTGCCGATGATACCCGTGGGCGCGACCCTTCGGGGCAACGCCGGCGCACCGCGCTTCAGCGCGACAGTTCCTCGAGGAGCTTTCGAGCCGGCGTGAAGCCAGGATCCAGTTCGAGCGCCTTGTTGCACGCTTCGATCGCCTTCTCCTTGCGGCCCGGCGCGCGTCGCAGGTAATCGGCGCGGAAGAACCAGGTGATCGAGCTCTCCGGATCGACGCGAGTCGCGCTCTCCATGGTCCGCCACGATGTCAGGAACCCCTGCTGCTGCTTCGTGACCACGGCAAGCAGGGCCTGGGCCGCGGCGAGGCTCGCTCGCGCGACACCCGAGCGCGGCCGCAACGCAACGGCGGCCTGGAAGTGCATGACCGTGGCCCTCGCGAGCCGCTCCGCATCTTCGCCCTCCAAGTTCCTCCCCACCATCGCCATCGTCATGCCGGCGCGCATGTAGTGCAGCGTGAAGGAGTCCGGCTGCGCGAGGATGGCGCGATCGACCAGATCCTCCCACTGTTTGAAGCGATCCGGGATCGAGTACAGCATGCCACCGACCTGGGCCAGCTGGTCGGGATCGAGACGGGCCAGTGCGGTCTCGGTCAACAGGGGGCCGAACTCGTCCACCTCCGTGGCAGACCACTTGGTGGCTGCGGCAACGTAGGCTTCCAGGCGCGAGTCCGCGAAGCTCTCGAGCAGGCTCGAGAGCCTCTGCCGGGAAGCCGCCTCGAAGGCCGTGATCTCGCCGAGGTTCCGCATCACCTCGAGCAAGGCCTTCGCGAGCGCGGGGTCGCGCGCGCGCAGCGTCTCGATGCTTGCTTTGGCGATCGCGACGGCGTCGGGATTCGCGAAGTCGATGCCGGCTTCGCGCAGCACGGACACGAAGGACGGCAGCAGCGCCGCGATGTACTCCTGTCCGCCGCCGATGCCGAAGTACAAGGTGCCGAACTTCATGTTGAGCTCGTCCATGCGCCCGGCCAGCTCCTTGTCGGCGGCTGCCTGGACCATGAGGTTGCGTTCGGTCTCGGACTTCTCACGCAGTTGCGCCTCGAGCGCGGCGCGACCGGAGGCGCCGACGCCGTAGCTCAACAGACCCGTGGCGAGCAACCCGAGCACGACGATCGCCGCCAGCGCCGCCGCGAGCGCCGGGTTCCGGCGCGCCCACCGGACGACGCGCTGCGTCGCCGTGACGGGTCGCGCCGCGATCGGCTCGAGCCGCACGAAGCGCTCGAGATCGAGCGCCATGTCGAGCGCCGTCTTGTAGCGCCGTTCGCGTTCCTTCTCGGTCGCGGTCGCCGCGATGACCGCGAGGTCCTCGGGCACGGCAGCGTTCACGCGCGACGCGCTCGTGGCCTCGACGTGCATGATCGCGTGGAACAGACTCTCGAGAGTCGGCGCTTCGAACGGCGGCCGACCGGTCAGCGCCTCGAACAGCGCGCAACCGAGCGAGTAGACGTCGCTGCGCCGGTCCGGGCGAACGCGACCGCTGACCTGCTCCGGGCTCATGTAGATCGGCGTGCCCGAGTGCTGCCCCGAGAGCGACAGGCCCTGGGAGTCGGAGTCGTCCTGCCGCGCGAGGCCGAAGTCCAGGATCACGGGTTCACCCTGCGGCGTGATCATCAGGTTGGCCGGCTTCACGTCGCGGTGCACGACGCCGGCCTCGTGCGCCGCATGCAGGGCGCGCGCGGCTTTTGCGAAGAACGTCGCGATCTCGTTCCAGTCGGCCGCCGCCGATGGATCCGCCCGCAGCGACACCGCGGCGCCGTGCCGCTCACGCGTCGCGGCGATGCGGCGGGCCAGCGTCTCGCCCTCCACGTAGCGCATCGCGATGAACGGGACGCCGCCCTGCAGGTCAGCTTCGTAGACCGCGCAGATCGCCGGATGCTCGAGCTTCGAAGTCACCTCGGCCTCCTGGCGAAACCTCTCGAGCACGCGTTCGGAGCCCGGTCCGAGCGCGGGCAGGACCTTGAGCGCCACCTTGCGTTTGATGCGCGCGTCCTCGGCGAGCCAGACCACCGCCTGGCCACCGCGCCCGATCTCTTGCAGCAAGCGGTAGTGGCCGAGGTGAGGGTCGGTGGGACGAGGGGCTTCCGCGGGCATGGCGAGGCAGCCTATCCGGCCCGGTGGGGCATGTCGCCCTGCGCACGCCGGCCCGCGAGCTCCGGCCTTCGCTAAGATGAGCGGCGCGTCGAACCGCGGTTGCAGACTCCTCGCCATCTCGAGAAAGGAGCAGTTCCCATGAATCCTGCCACTTGCAAGGTCGCCGCGCGGCGGCGATCCCGGTTCCATGCCGCTTCTACGCTGGCCTTGGCCAGCCTCTGTGTTGCAGCGTTGCCCGCGCAGCAGACCCTGCGCATCGCCGACCTCGCCGTGCGCTACGACGTCGTCGACCTCGGCTTGAGCCCGGGGTCCAACCCGACGGGGCTCAGCAATTCCGGTCATCTGACCGGCCTCTACTTCGCGACCGGCGGCCAGCGCCGCGCCTTCTTGTTCGGCGGCGGCTTGCTGTCCGACATCGGCACGCTCGGCGGCATCGCGCAATCGTCTGCCGTCAGCGACCTCGGCGTCGTCGTCGGCTACTCCGTCGACCTGCAGAACCGGCAGCGCGCGATCCGTGTGCAGAACGGCGTGATGACGGACCTCGGCACGCTGCACAACGGCACGCACGCGGCTGCGAACGACGTCAACAACGCCGGTTGGATCGTCGGCATGTCGGAGCGACGCCAAGGCAACGAGACCTGGCAGCGAGCCGCGTTGTGGCGCAACGGCACCGTGCAGGATCTCGGCACGTTCGGCGGCGAGTACAGCGAGGCGAAAGCGGTCAACGAAGCGGGCCAGGTCGTCGGGTGGGCGTGGTATCCGCCGCCGAACCGGCTCATGCGCGCGTTCGTCTGGTCGTCGGGCGCCGGCATGGTCGACCTCGGCACGCTCGGCGGCAGCACGTCGGTCGCGCTCGATGTCAACGATCTCGGCGTGGTCGTCGGCTCGGCGAACGTCGCGGGCGGAGCCTCGCACGCGTTCGTCTGGACGTCGCAGGGCGGCATGATGGATCTCGGCGTGCCGGCCGGCACGGACGAGTCGTTCGCGGTCGCGATCAACAACGCGGGCCAGATCCTCGGATCCTGTTTCCTGCCGCTCGAGTGCCGCGTGGAACCGCTGCTCTGGGAGAAGGGCGTGCTCTACCGGCTGAACGACCTGATCGACCCGGCGTCGGGTTGGACGATCGTCGAGGCGGCCGACATCGACGACTCGGGCGTCATCGCCGCGACGGCGCGGCAGGGTGGCGCCTACCTCCCGGTGCTGCTCGTGCCGGCTACCGGCCAGTAGCTGCCGACGCCACTTCGCGCAGCGCCGCGACAGCTGACCGCGCAGCGGTGGTCGTGGTCAGCCTTTCTGCAGTGAGAGGGTGGCCCGGCCGCCGTCGGCGCGCTCGAAGATCAGCAGGTCCAAGGCGTTCGGCCGGCGCACGATCGTCAGGGTCATCGTGTCCTTGTAGTCGATCGTGAAGCGGCGCTCGCGCTCCGGGTTCGGCTCGTCGCCATACGCTTTCAGGAGCGTGGACAGGCGCTCGAAGGCGTCCTTGCCGTCCTGGCGGTCGGCCCCCTGATACAGGCGGAAGGTGAAGCGATTGTCGCGGACCTGTGCATGTTCGCCTTGCGTCAGCTTCGCTGCGTCGTGGACCACGCGCACGACGTCGAAGGCACAGTTGTAGGAGAGGCGGGCGGTGGGCAGGGCGGAGAGCTGGGCGGCACGCACTTCCAGGATCGTGACGGCGGGCGGATCCTGTGCTTTTCTGGGGGGAGGCTCCTGGCCGCGCGCAGTGATGAGCAGGAGCGCGAGCAGCAACAAGAGTGGAGAACGCATGAATGACACCGGCCAGGGCTGGCCGTGGCGTCATTCATCGGGTGCAGAGGGCATCGGACTCGATCCGGTCTGCAATTCTCCGCGCCATGGCATCGGCGCGACCGGCGTCCGCGGGACGCTACTTCTTCTCGCCGGCCTTCAGCGTCGGGTCGTCCGCGGGGTTGACCCAGTTCAGGTCGAAGGGCCCCATGCCACTGACCTGCATCACGGTCTCCTCCTTGATGTAGGCGAAGTGGTGCGTCTTCGCGGGGATGACGCCGTAGCTGCCGGCAGGCAGGGCCTTGCACTTGGCCGCGTCGAACGTGTCGCCGATGGCGACGTGCATCGTTCCCGACACGATCGTGATGTGCTCGGCGGTGGAGTGGAAGTGCGGCGGGATCTTGTAGTTGGCTGGGGCCTTGAGGCGCAGCGTGAACATCTCGGCCTTCGACGAGTCACCCGACATCACGGCCATCTTCAAGCCGGCGGGAAACTTGGGCGGCGCATCGACCCACTTGACGTCGTCCGGCGTGACCATCACGGGGACCTGCGGCGTTGCCTTCGCATCCTGCGGCACGGCCGCCTTCGGCTCCTGCGAAGCCGACATGAGGGCGAGCGTTGTGCCGGCCGCGACCACGACGAACAAAGAGGACTTCCAAGTACGGTTCATGACTTCTCCTCGAGGAACGAGAAACGGACCTGTGGCCGGGCAGCGGCCACGCCGGGATCTTAGGGGCAGTCCACGACATTCCACCACAGCTCGCGGTCCAACCGGACGCCGAAGCCGAGCTGGCGGCCATCGCGGCTCCACACCGGATTGCTCGGACGGCCGCGGATCTCGATCATGCGATCGCCGGCCACGATGTAGCTCCGATCCGCGCGTTCGGCGAACCATGCCACCTTGCTGCCGTCGGCGCTGAAGACCGGGCGGCCCACGAGATCGAACGGCTCGCTGCGCCGCTCGCCGACCACGACGCGCGCCGTGGAGCCGCCGTTCGCCGCTGGTTCGAGATACGTCCACCCGACGCAGCGGCGGTCCGGTCCGACGAAGACGTCGGCGGGTTCGTGTTCGACCGCGCGTTCGTTGCCGTCGACGACGAGGAACCACTGCCCGCCGCGAGCCCCGGCGTAGGCGGCCCAGGTGCCGTCCGCGCTCAGCGCGGGGTCCTTCACGAAGTCGAACGCTCGTTCGCGCCGGTCGCCGATCACCACGAAGTGGCTTTCGCCGAGCTGCGCGCGATGCGCGACGACCTTGCCGTCGTCGCTGAGCACCGGCGTGCCCACGGCGTCGAAGAGCTCACCGCGGCGGCCGTCGACGGCGATGGACGCCTTGCCGCTCTGTGCGTCGATCAGTTGGTACGCGATGACGCGCGCATCCTCGGTCATCGCCAACGGCCAGCCGACGACGAAGCCCTCGACGGCGATCGGCTGATCGCGGAGTACGACGGTCCGGTCCGTGCCACCTTCGTTGCCCGCGAGAAACGACACGCGTTTCCCGTCGCCCGTGAGGGCCATTCATCAAACGATCGCGTAGGTCTTGCCGCGCCAGTCGCCGCACACCGCGTAGGCGCCGTCCCGAGTCCACGCGACGTAGGCCACACGCTGACCATCGCGACTGAATGCCGCGGGCAACACGACGTTGACTCCGGGCGGAATCGTGTCCAGCAGCCGTGACGTGCCTGCAGCGGAGGGTCCGGGCGCAACAGAACAGGCGGCGAGCAGCGCGAGCATGGTCGGCGTGGCGAGGCGCATGCGGCGGATTCTATGGGGCGGCGCTTGGCGGTCACGCTGGCTTCCGTGAAGGCGGGTGACGCTCGTGTGCGAGTGCGGGATTTTCGTGGCAGTCGCTGGCCGGGGACGGCGCATCGGACCCCGAACCGCGGCGTAGGCCGCTCCAACCAAAAGGACGAAACATGCGAATTCCCTCCCTGCTCCCCGTGACTTGCGTGCTTGCCACGAGCCTCGCTGCCCAAACCGCGACCTTGCGTGGCAAGGTCGAAGACGTGCCGAGCACCCCGAACCTGTTCATCCTCGACGGCACGAACCTGCCGCTCGTCAGCACCGTGCTGAACCTCAACACCCTGGTCGGCCAGCAGGCGATCATGCAGGTCGAGAACGTCGGCACGCCGGCCGCGCCGGTGCTCCGCGTCGACAGCAGCGTCCCGACCACGAAGGTCATGGACATGGGCAATCTGCGCCTCGGCCAGACGAGCACGTTCGAGGTGAACGCGCCGGCCGGCTCGGCCGCATTCATCTTCCTCGACTTCCAGTCCAACACGGGCTTCCTGCCCGCCGGATCGCTCGGCACGTGGCTGCTCGGCTTGTCGCCCTACCTGCTCGCGGGCGGCATCACGAATGGCCAGAACCAGTTCCAGACGCAGTTCTTCACGCCGCCGGATCCTCAGCTGCTCGGGCTGCGGATCACGAGCCAGGCCTTCGTCGGCGACCACGGCAACTGGTTCTTCAGCAACCCCGACGACAAGACCGTCGAGCAGTGACCCGTCGCGGCGCGCCGGACGCGGTCAGGTTCGGGTGGTCCGAACCGCAGGTTGACCTTCCCATCCCCGGGGGTAGCGTGCATTTCGAGGAGGTCCGAGACCATGCCAACGAACCCGAGGATGACTGCCGGCGCGTTGCTGCTCGCGGATCCGGGCACGGATTCCAGCGAAACGCATCCGCACCGGCTCGTTCAGCGACTCGGCGGTGGATCCTTGGGCCAATCGACGCGGATCAACTCGTCCTCGACCTGCAGCAACCGTCCCTGCGCGCTCTCGTAGCGCGCGGCCCAAGCGGCCTGGCTGAGCTTGTAGCGGCCGCGCGCTGCATCGGTCGCATCACCCGCGGCACTGCACGAGCGCCGTGAGCGTTCGAACTCCTCGAGCTCCGCGAGCAGGTCGACGCGTTCGTCGACTCTCTCGGGTTGCGCGAGCGCAGCGACGATGCGCGCGAGCACCCCTTCGTCGTTGACGCAGTCGGCAGGCCACCTGGCCGGCTGGCGCGGATCCGTCGGGAACTGCTGCAGCAGGCGCTGGTAGGTCCAGAGCATGCCGACCTTGATCTGCTGCTCGGTGTGGCGCGCGGCCGCGTTCGGCCGGATCGTCGGCATCGGCAGCCAATACGGCACGAGGTGGTGCGCGAGATAGAAGTCGAACAACAGACCCTGCGCCGAGCTGCCCTGGCGGTAGCCGCGGTAGTCGTCGGGCGCTCCGGCCGGCACCTCCCATCCCGGCAGGAAGGCATCGCCGTCCTTGCGCAGCGCTTCGACCAACGTGTGCCGTTCGGACCGCGCGTAGATGCGCTGGCTCGCGAAGTTCGCGTAGGCCTGCAGCGTGCGCCACTCCATCGGCCAGTCCGTGGTAGAGCCGAGGTTCAGCTCGAGGTCGTCCTGTCCGCCGCCGAGGTTGTGGTGCGCGTAGAAGCCCTTGTGCGTGTGCGCCGTGACGAGAAGGCCGAGCTCGACCTCGCGCCACAACCAGCCGAGGCTCGCGCGCGATCGCGGAGCGAGGCTGCGGAACGGGTGGTGGCACATCGCGACCCTGGCGCTCGGTCGCGGCACGGCTTCGAGCCACGCGCGCGCCGTTCGGAGCTGGTCGGGCAACATCTCGCCCGTGAAGCCGCAGTTGAGCCCCACGGGGTAGCTGCACCACGCATTCGGGATCAGCGCGGGCCGGTGCCCGTACTGGCAGGAGTCGAGCAGCAGCACGTAGGTCGGCAAGCCGTGCTCGCCGGGGCCGCTCGCCAGCACGAGCTGCAGCAGGAACGACCGCCACGGCTGCGCTTCGTCGATGTGCCAGCAGATGCGCTGCAGCCGCGAGTCGCGCGAATTCGCCTGCCACTCGAAGTCGGCCGGCAGCGTGCGTGCGACGGCGCGCGCATCGGCCACCGCCGCGGTGGGGTCGATCGCGAGAGCAGCCGCGAGCGGCGCGAAGACCGACTGCTGTGCCAGTGCTGTGACGTAGCGCCGGATGAAATCGCCCTTCGTGAGCCGGCTGCCCGCGCCGCGGCACGCCGCGGCCCACAGCTCGGGGTCGTCCGGGTCGTAGGTGCCGAAGTAGAAGAAGTCGTGGTTGCCCGGCGCCATGACCCACGGCCGGCCGGCCGCCGCCATGACCTGGAGGAACTTGTCGAGCTCACCTTCGCAGGCCAGGTCGAGCGCGTCGCCGAGGTGGACGATGAACTCGACGTCGG
>DASRJH010000276.1:0-7870 GCA_035649575.1 Planctomycetota bacterium | reverse complement strand
TTCAAGTCCCGCCTCCGGCACCAGTCCTGTTCTCGGCCGGCGATCGGCTTGCCACCGGGTCCGATCACGGTGCTGAAGAACAGGCCGCGTTGCTGCGACGACGCCATCGCCGCGAGCAAGCCCAAGCCGAAGATGTCGCTGCGCATCCTGCGCGGCATCGCGATCGACCTGAACGAAGTCTGGTAGACGCGCCGCGCCTCACGGGCCCGACGGCAACAGCAACCGCGCCACCGCCTGCTCGCGCAGCAACCGGGCCTTGTCGTCCTTGCCGAGCAGCTGCAGCACCTCTGCGAGCACCGCGCAGACCGTCGCCGTCGGTCCGAGCGATTCGGCCGCCACGCGCGCCGCGCGTTCGGCGCGCGCGCTCTCGCCCTGCCGGGCCAGCTCGCGTGCGACGAGCAGCAACGTGCCCTGCATCGGGCAGCATTCGAGCAGCTCGCGTGGATCGACGACACCCGGATGTTCGGACAGCAGTTCCGCGATGCGATCGAGCCCTTCGGGCGATCTCGTCGCGCCGTAGGCGCGGATCGCCTTGTGCAGATCGCCGCTCTTGCGATGCAGATCGCCGAGCAGCAGCCCACCCGAAGCACCGTCCTTGTCGACCTGGCTCAGTTTCTTCGCGATCTTGCGCCCGCCATCGACGTCGCCTTCGCGCAGCAGCGCCTGACCAGCTGACTCGAGCTCCGCGACCAGGCGCTGGCGTTCGCGCGCCTGGGCCGCTGGCGGCGCGTGCTTGCAGACGCGGTCCTGGACCGGCACGACCTCCGCATCGCCGCTGCTGGCCAGCAGGTCGCGCAGCTCGCAGAGCAGGTGGTAGTCGGTCGGGAAGCGCTCGACGGCGCGCCGGATCTCCGCGGTCAACGCGGCCGGCAGGACCTCCCCCTGCAGACGCAGGGCCCGCACCCGCAGCTGCAGCAGCGAACGCAGCAGTTCCTTCGGCAAGCCCGGTTCGATGACACGCGTGAGCCAGCCGAGCGCCTCGTCGACGGCCCCGCGCTCGAGACACATGCGGGCCAGCTTGAGGTTGCTGTCCTGCACGACGTACGGGTACCGGTCCGGCAGCGGCCCCCGATAGCGCGACACCTTGCGGAAGCCGTCGCGGCTCTGCTTGAGGTCGAGGCCGACGAGCGCGGCCGTCGCCTGCAGATGGCGGCCGAGCACGGCATGGCCGCGCATCGCGCGGACGCGGCTCTTGAGCAGCCACACGGCGAACAGGCCGCCGAGCGTGAACACCACGAGCAGCAGCACGATGCGCCCCAAGGTCGTCTGCAGCATTGGCTCGACGACGCGCATGCCGAGCTCCATGAGCTTGATCACGACTTCGAGGGCCGGACCGAACAGCGCGAGCAGCAGCACGAACGGCAGCGCGTAGACGAGCACGCGCAGCCAGGGATTCTTGGGCAGGATCGCCTTCACGGGCGCCCACAACCCACGGCGCACCATGTCACCGACCTTGCCCATGCGAACCTCCTTCGCGGTCGCGCACGCCGAGCTCGTGCAGACAGCCCTGCAGCCGCAACCGCAGGTTCGGGTCGCGCTCGGGCTCGAGCAGTGCAAGCAAAGCAGTGATCGCCAGCGGCGAACCGATGTCGCGCAGGGCCCGCGCGATCTGCACGCGCCGGTTGGTGTGGCGAGAAATGAGACCGATGCTGACCTTCTCGAGCCAGCCCGAGTGGCCGTAGGCCGTCTGCAGTGCTGCGACCGCGCCGTCGCCAATGCGCCCGAGGATCGCGCGCAACTCGTCGTCGAGCGCGCTCGGCTCGGGTCCGAAACTCGCGCAGATGCGCTCGACGGCTGCCACGCCCCCGCGCGCGAGCACGGTCGCGAGCCGCGCGCGTTCTTCCGCGCCCCGCTCGGGGTCCGTGTAGGCAGCGAGCACGTGATCGAGCACGCTCTCGCCGAGCTGGCCGATCACGCGCTCCGCGACGTCTGCGAGTGCTTGGTCCGCCAACCCCGCGATCAGCACCCTGGTCAGCGCGCGCGTGGGCCCGCGCTGCAGCAACACGTTGTACAACACGTCGGGATGAGCGGCGCCGGGAATCGCCGCGAACACTTCTTCGTCGCGATAGAACGTCGGCTCCAGCAACAGCGTCTCCGCGACGAAGTGGCCTGCGGGCACGGCCTGCAGGAACCGCCGCAGCACCACGGCATCCGCCTTGTTGAGCCGATGCAGGATCTCCATCGGCGGGAACCGTTCGAGCACGATCTGGAACTGCTCGAGGTCGGCGAGACCGAGGAAGAAGTCGATCAGGATCTTGCGGTGTTCGGGACGCGCCGACGTGAAGAGCGGCGCCATGTGCGGCAGGGCCGTGCTGTCGAAGCCCTGCACGATGCGGCCGACGAGCGTCGTCGGCGAACGCGAACCGACCGACAGCAGCCGTTCGCGTTCGAGCATGTCGCCCGCGGCAAACAGGAACGGAGCGATCGCCGGCCCCATCGCACGCAACACGTCGACGGCGGCTTCCTGGGTCTGCTCGTCCTGATGCCACGCCTGCCGCAGCAGTTCGTCGACGGCGTGTTCACGCAGCTCGAGCACGTGCGCGCGCGCTTGCGCGCGGCTCTCGCCTTCCCCCTCGATCAGCGTGCGCACGAGCCGCTGCACATACGCATCGTTGACGTCGATCGAGTCCATCGTGAGCATCGGCGACTCGATGCCCGCGACGAGCTGCGGTTCCTGCAGCTGGCCCGGGCTCTTCGCCTGGCAACGCGGGCACTCCCCGAGCAGACGCGGCAACGGCAGGCCGCAGGCACGGCACGACCAACGGCTGCGCTGCGCGAGACCGGCGAGCGTCGCCATCGGCAGCCCGGCTTCCGCAGCGCGCGGAGGCAACTGCGCAGGAAGCTGGATCAGATCGTCGTTGCCCGCCCGCTGCTCGGCAGCCGCGGTTTTGTCGGCCAGCAGCATCTGCACCGTCCGTTCGACGCCTGCCTGCGCGGCATCGAGCCGCGCCGCTAGCAGCGGCAGCGCCTCGGAGTCGCTGTGCAGGCGTCTCGCCTGTTGCAACGCGGCCGTGGCGCCGGCGTGGTCGCCGTGCTGCAACCGCAGGCCGCCGGACTGGGCCAGGGTGCGCGCGACGTCGGTGCTGAGGTGCACACGCTGTGGGCCTTCGCGCACGAGGTCGAGCAGACGCCGCCCCGCTGCCGCAGCCGACTCGAAGTCTCCCGTCTGCAGGCGCGCGCGGTAGACGAACTCCCATCCTTGAGCACTCTCGGGTGTGCGCTGCAGCGCGCGTTCCGCCGCTTCGGCGGCTTCGGTCGCGAGCCCGGCTCCGAGCAGACTCTGCGCGAGCAGCAGATCGTTCTCGGTGCTCTCGATGCCGAACGCCCGCTGCAGGTAGAGGTGCTGCGTATGCGCCTGGGCCGGCTCCCCGAGCTCGGCGAGCACTTTGCCGAGCAGGAGGCGTGCGTAGTGGTTCTCGGGGTCCTCGGCGATCACCTGCTGCAGGCGCTCGTGCGCACCGCGCAGGTCGCCGTGCAACGCCTGTTCGACGCCGAGCAGATACTTCTCGATCGCCTGACGGCTGCGCGCACCGGTGACGAGGCGCGCGAGGCGCCACCAGACGAAAGCGACGGCGCCCACGACCGTGCCGGCAAGCAGGATCTCGAGGACGCCTGGCTGCTGGCAGAAGTCGAGCAGCCGCTGCCAGAACGACACGCCTTGTTGTTCCACTGCCGGCGCCTGGGGCACCATGACAGCATTGTCCACGAAGCGGATCACTGGATCGTCGAGTTTCACGCCGAAGCGGCCGCGCTGCCAGGCACGCCCGGCGACGATCGTCTGGCAGCGGCGGTCCGAGGCGCCCCCCGGCGGGCGAGCGCATAGCTGATCAAGCGATCGAGCAGGCTCGAGAACGACAGGCCGATGGCCGCCGCTGCCTGAGGCAGCAGACTCGTCTTGGTCAGGCCCGGGATGGTGTTGGTTTCGAGCACGAATGGACCTGCGGGCGTGACGATCATGTCGGTTCGGGACATGCCATCGCAGACGAGGGCCTCGTGGCACGTGATCGCCAACCGCTGGACCTGCTCGATCTGTGCTGGCGAGAGGCCTCGCGGTGGCACGACCTCTTCGCAAGCACCGGGCCGGTACTTCGCTTCGTGCGTGAACCAGGCGTCACACTGCGGGTAGATGCCCACGGGCGGCAGGGCCTGCAGCTGCTCTCCAGTGTTGCCGAGAACGGCCACCGTGATCTCCTCGCCGCGCAGTTCCTGTTCGGCGAACCAGCGCCGGAAGCGACCGCGGAACGCCGTGAAGAACGCCGCGAGCTCCGTTTCCGTGCTCACGCGTTGCACGCCGACCGTGCTGCCAGAGGCATCGACCTTGACGAACGCCGGAAGGCCGACCGCGGCAGCGAGTGCTTCGAACTCGGCGCCCGCTTCGGCCTGCGAAAACGGCGTGCGCGGTTCGTAGGCCTTGGCCAGAGGCACGCCGGCGGCTCGCAGCACCTGGCGCGTGCGCAACTTGTCCATCGCAACCGCCGAAGCTGCACAGCCGGAACCGACACAAGGCAGGTCGTAGAGCTCGAGCATGCCTTGCACGGTGCCGTCTTCGCCGAACGGACCATGCAGCACGGGCAGCACGACCTGCACGCGCGCGTGGTCGAGCAGGCGATCGAGCGCCGCACCTGGCCGCAGCGGCCCATCGGCCGCGTCGCGCGGCAACCACGTCTCCCCGTGTGCCAGCGCGCGGCGGCTCGGCCACCAGGCGCCTTCGCGGTCGAGGTAGACCGGCCACACGCGCCAGCGCTTGCGATCGAGGTGGAGCAGCACCTGCGCGGCCGATGCCAAAGAGATCTCGTGTTCCGGCGAACGTCCGCCGGCCAGAACGGCAATATCCATCGCATCACCCCTCCGTGAGTGATCGTGGAAGCATAGGGAGCCGCGCCGGTTGCGCGAGGACACGCGCCGCTTCTCGCGGCCGGTTTTTCAAGCGCGCACGGACCAGAGCACCCCGGTGGCCGCGGCAGCACCCCAGAGGATCGCGTCGGAACCGCCGAGACTCGGCACGAACAGCAGGCCCTCGTGGATCGAACGGCTCGTCGCCTGCACGACGTGGGCCTGGATGCGCTGGGCCAGCTGAGGCCAGCCGGACAGCACGCCGCCGCCGAGCACGACGGCACTCGGATTGAGCAGCGTGCAGGCGTTGGCCACCATGGTGCACGCGGCAGTCTCCGCGTCGTCGAGGATTGCGCGCGCAGCCCCGGCAGCAGGCCCCTTGCCCGCGACCGCGGCGACCACTCCACCGACCGTCCAGGCGCCGGGCGAAGCGCTGCCGGCGGCGACGACCTCGACGGCGGCGCGTTCGGTGATCGCGCGGCCACCGCAGTAGGCTTCGAAGTGCCCCGAGACCCCGCACGCACAACGACGCCCACCGGGCCGGAACATCGTGTGGCCGATCTCGCCCGCGGCGTTGGTCGCGCCGCCGTAGGGTTGGCCGTCGACGATGAGGCCGATGCCGATTCCCGTGCCGAAAAACAGGCACAACAGCGGATCGCGCCCCACCGCGTGGCCGCGCACGTATTCACCAAAGGCACTCGCGCGACCGTCGTTGATCAGCGTCGCCGGGATCCCGAACCGCTGCTTCACGTGTTTGGCCAGCGGAAAGCCATCGAGCGGCAGGTTCGGCGCGCGCACGATGGAAGAGCCATCGCGTGGGATCACGCCCGCGGTGCCGATCCCAGCTGCCGTCGGCGCCTCCAGGCCCGGAGGCAAGTCGTTCACTATGTTTGCCAGGGCCTGATCGAGGGCTTCGAGGAACGGCCCGCGCTCGCGCACCGTCGGCACGTGTTGCACCCGGTGCAGTCCAAAATCCTCGCTGACGAGCGCGAAGCGGCACTTCGTACCACCGAGGTCGCCCGCCAGCACAGTGCGCAAGCTAGGCCTCCGAGAGCTCTTCCATGAGCTCGTCGAGCAGCTTCACGAGGTGCGCGTTCTGGTGCTCGAGGAACGTGATGCGCCGCATGATCTTCTCGACGACCGGTGGCAACAGCGTCTCGAGCGCGACCGATTTGATCATCTGGAACATCTCGACACGGTTCGGGCTCGTCGTCTTGTCGAAGTGGAAGTGGTAGGCGTTGCCCAGGGCCTGGGCCGTGTGCTCGAGGATCTCGCGCGTGACGTCGCTCTGCTCCATGGCGGCGTCGTGGGTCATCTTGAAGGTCTCGACCTTGTAGCGGTGCAATGCGTCCTTGAGTTTCTTCTTCACGCTCAGGCTCCTTGCGCCCCGAGGGGAGGGGCAGTTGATTTGGATGGCACTGGCGTACCTGCCCGGCACGCTTTCCGCAACGGGCTGCCGCCCCCGGGGCGCCCGCACGCCGGCGCCAGCACATCGCCGCGATCGGGCGGCAGGATGGGAGGTTCCGTGTTCGTCCGCCCGCGGCGATGCAGCACTCCTGCGCCGGTCAAATGCGCCCGAGCAGCAAGCTCGTGTTGTGGCCCCCGAAGCCGAGCGAATTGCTGAGCGCGTAGTCGACGCGCAGGTCGCGGGCCGTGTTCGGCACGTAGTCGAGGTCGCAGTCGGGATCGGGCGTTTCGTGGTTGATGGTCGGGTGGACCTGGCCGCGTTGGATCGACAGCGCCGAGGCAGCCAGTTCGATGGCGCCCGAGGCACCGAGCAGGTGCCCCACCATCGACTTCGTCGACGACACACAGAGTCGCTTGCTGTGACCGCCGAACACGCGCTTGATCGCGGCCGTCTCGATCTTGTCGTTGAGGTGCGTGCTGGTCCCGTGGGCATTGATGTATTGCACGCGGTCCGGTGCGACGCCACCGTCGCGCAGCGCCATCGCGATCGCGCGGCTCGGCCCATCGGCGTCTTCGTTCGGCGCCGTGATGTGGTGCGCGTCGTCGGTCGAGCCGTAACCGAGCAGCTCACAGACGATCGGCGCGCCACGCCGACGCGCGTGTTCGTATTCCTCGAGCACGATCGCCGCGGCGCCCTCACCCATCACGAAGCCGTCGCGATCGCGGTCGAACGGGCGCGAGGCCCGCTTCGGGTCGCCGTTGCGCAGCGACAGGGCCTTCAGCGAGCAGAAGCCCGCGAGTCCCAGCTCCGTCGTAGCCGCCTCGGAACCACCCGTCAGCATGATGTCCGCTTCCCCCCACTGGATCGAACGCAGCGCCATGCCGATTGCGTGGCCCGCGCTCGCACACGCCGACGAGGTGACGAAGCACGTGCCCTGCAGACCGAAGCGGATCGCCGCCTGGCCGGCCATCGCGTTCGCCATGATCTTCGGGATGAAGAACGGGCTGACGCGATCGGCGCCGCGTTCCACCTGCAGCACCTTGCTCGCTTCGATCTCGTGGATGCCGCCGATGCCCGTGCCCGTGATGCACCCGGCGAGCGTGCGATTCTCACGACCCAGGTCGAGGCCCGAGGCCTTGATCGCCTCGTCCGCCGCGACGAGGAAGTACATCGTGAACTTGTCGAGTCGCTTCGACTCGGTCTTCGGGAAGTACTTCTCGGGCTCCCAGTTCCACACCTCGCAGGCGAACTTGCAGCTGTGTTTGCTGGTGTCGAACCGCGTGATCGTCCCGGCGCCCGACTCGCCCTTGAGCAGGTTGTCCCAGTTCGTCGCCAGGTCGAGCCCGAGCGACGAGACAGCACCAAGACCGGTGATGACAACTCGACGTTTGGTCATTGGATGGATCTCTTCTCGAGCCTCACGAGCCGGCGAAGGGCCGGGACAACGCGGCGGACCCGGTGGCGCGTCGGGAAGACCGGGCGCGCGGCGGCGGACCGCTGCGCGCAGAGGCCACCGGCCGTCCGGCCGGCGACCTAGCCCAGCTTGCCCGCGATGTATTTCACGGCATCGCCGACTGTCATGATCTTCTCGGCATCTTCGTCCGGGATGTTGATCTCGAACTCGTCCTC